>CAZJOA010000006.1:18467-42974 GCA_964547515.1 uncultured Faecalibacterium sp. | reverse complement strand
AATTCCTAATTCCTAATTCCCCGCAGCGCGGAGTCATTTGGCGTTCCGGATCACGTCGAAGTTCCGGGCGAAATAGTCCGTGCCGCTCCACACGGTGATGACCGCCGTCCAGGCGATCATCACCCAGCGCAGCACGTCGACGAAGGTATTCAGGAGGGCCACGCCGCTGAAGAAGAGGGGCGTGAGCCGTCCGGCGATCATGAGGAAGAGGATCAGCACCATCTGGCTGACGGTCTTGATCTTGCCGAGCTTTCCGGCGGCGATGACCCGTCCCTGACCGACGGCCACCATGCGCAGGCCGTCCACCGCCAGCTCGCGGGCGAGGATGACGATCACCGTCCAGTGGGGCAGCAGCCCTTCGCGGGTCAGCATCATCATGGCGGACAGGTTGAGGAGCTTGTCCGCCACAGGGTCGATGAATTTGCCGAAATCGGTCACGATATGGTCACGGCGGGCGATGTGCCCGTCCAGATAATCGGTGTAGGCCGCCGCACCGAACACGGCGGCGGACAAAAGCACCATCGGCCAGCCAGGCAGGTACATCAACAGCACCATCACGGGGATCAGCGCCACGCGCAGGAGGCTGAGCTTGTTGGGCGTATTCATCACTGCATCTCTCCCCTCAGGTCATAGGTATCGGCATGGGTCAGCTTCACCTGAACGAACGAACCGATCCGGGGTGCGGGCTTCCCGGCGTGGGTGAAGACGATCTCGCCGTCGGTCTCGGGGGCTTCGCGATGGCTGCGTCCCAGCAGCAGCCCATCGGCATTCCGATCCGTCACCAGCACCTTCTCCACCGTCCCCACACGCGCCTGATTCCGCTTCAGGCTGATGGCACGCTGCATCTTCATCAGGCGGTCATAGCGCTCCTGCTTGACCTCCTCGGGGATCTGCTCGGGCATGCGCGCGGCAGGGGTGTCCTCCTCCGGGGAGTAGGTGAACGCCCCCAGACGGTCGAATTCGGCCTCGGCCAATTCGTCCAGCAGCTCCTGGAACTGCTCCTCCGTTTCGCCGGGGAAGCCCACGATGATGGACGTGCGCAGGGTCAGTCCGCGTTCCCGTGCACCGCGGATGCAGCGCAGGATGTCCGCCTTGTTCCCCCGGCGATGCATGCGCCTGAGCACCGTGTCGTTGACATGCTGGATGGGCAGATCAAGGTATTTGCAGATATTGGGCGTATCGGCGATCACGTCCAGTAGGCGCTCGTCCGTTTCGTCCGGATAGCAGTACAGTACGCGCAGCCAGTCCACACCGTCGATGGCGGCGGCCTTGCGCATCAGCTCGGGCAGGGTGGTATGTCCGCCGTTGTCCGTGCCGAAGCGGGTGGTATCCTGGGCGACGAGGATGTGCTCGCGCACGCCCCGGCGGCTAAGCTGCTCGATCTCGCGGAGGACATCCGCCTCGGGACGGGAACGATACGGCCCGCGGATGAGCGGTATGGCGCAGAAGGTGCACCGGTTGGAGCAGCCCTCGCCAATGCGGGTGTACGCCGTGTAGGACGGGGTGGTCAGCACGCGGTCATGGGCGTAGTAGGAGTTGTCATCCATGCAGTAGCTCTCGCGGCTGCCGCGCAGTGCCTTCCCGATGGCGGCGGGCAGCTGACTGTACTGGTTGACGCCCATCAGCAGGTCGATCTCGGGGATCTCCTCCTTCAGCGCGGCCTCATAGCGCTGCGCCAGGCAGCCCGTCACCACCAGCAGCCTGCAGCGGCCGGTCTGCTTGTACTGCGCCATCTCCAGAATGGCATCGATGGATTCCTCCTTGGCGGACTCGATGAAGCCGCAGGTGTTCACCATCAGAATATCAGCCTCGGCGGGGTCGCCGGTGAAAACATAGCCATGCTCCGCCAGCAGCCCCAGCGCGGTCTCGGAATCCACGCGGTTTTTGTTGCAGCCCAGGGAGATCATGCCAACTTTCATGGGGTTCGTCATGGTCAAGCTCCTTTAAGGAGAATTACAGCATCGCACTGCAAGCATATTGTATCACGTTTTGGCGGATTTGAAAAGCCAGCAATCGCGGCGTTTCGCGCAGGATCGGCCGGACGGGGCGATGCCGCCGGACGTTCACCTGCCGTTTCCCGACGGGGAGGACAAAAAATGGCGCAAATGCGTTTGCGCACTTGCGTCATCATTTGTCCGTCCGCCGCGCGGCCATGCGACGCGGCAACGGTGGGTGACGGTTCTTCATGCAGCATCCGCCGGAAGGCACTGTCCGCGCCATCGCGCGAAGGGGGACGAAGTCACCCCTTGATGCCCGAGCGATCCATGCACTGGGTGAAGAACTTTTGCAGCACGATGTAGAAGATCATCATCGGGGCGACGATCATCAGCAGTGCCGTGTAATAGGTCGAGAAGTATTCCACGCCGTTCATCTGCATTGCCAGGGCGGTATCGTAGTTGATGGAATACCGCAGGTAGAGCATGAGGGGCGCACGGTCGGAGAGGTTGTAGAGCAATCCCGCGATGACGGTGTCATTCCAGTAGGCGACGACGGACAGCAGCGCCACCGTGACAAAGACCGGCATGGTGTTGGGGATCATCACGCGCAGGAAGATCTGGAAGGAGTTGCAGCCATCCACACGGGCCGCGTCCTCCAGCGAACCGGGCAGCCCCTTGAAGAACTGGCGGAAAATGAAGATGTACAGGCCGGAATTCAGGCCAACACCGAAGCCCGCCGGGATGTAGTAGACCCATTTGGTTTGCAGGAGGTTGACCGTCAGGGGCTTGCCGGTGAAAAGCCCGATGAGCGAGCCGATGCCGAAGAAGTCGAAATTGCGGTATTCCAGGTTCATGGGGAGCATGATGGCCTCCAGGGGCATGACGATGGTGAAGACCACCAGCAGGAAGACCAGGCCGTTCCCCTTGAAATTGTGCCTTGCCAGCCCGTACCCCGCCAGCGAACAGGACACCAGCTGCAGCAGCGTGCTGATGATGGCGATTTGCAGGGTGATCCACATGTGCTCCTTGTACTTGAAGAACTTCAGCACATAGGAGAAATTCGTCAGCGTGGGGTTGTCAGGCACCCAGACATGGCTCTCGGCGTACATATCGTCGGGCAGGGTGATAGCCTTAATCGCCATGGACAGGATGGGGAAGAGCACATAGTAGCTGATACCCACCAGCAGCACCAGGCGGAACACCCTGTACAGGAAGGTCAGCGTATGATTCAGCGCCTTTTTCGGGGGGAGCTTGACGCGCAGCTTGCTTTCCATAGCGTTCTCCTCCTCTTAATCCAGATACACGGTCCGCTTGGACAGCACACCGTTGATGAGCAGCACGATGATGAAGATCAGCACCGTATACAGCCAGGCCTGCGCACAGGCATAGTCGATGCGCAGGGACGAGTTGCCGGTGATGAGCGTCATGACCTCGTTGCTGGAGTTGAAGGAGTCCACCACCGTGTAGATCAGGCACAGCAGGATGGTCGGGGTCATCAGGGGGAAGGTGATCTTCCAGAATTCCTCCCATTTGGTCGCGCCCTCCAGCTGGCACACCTCGTAGAGATAGGGCGGGATGGATTGCAAGCCGATGATGAAGAGCACGACCTGGATGCCGATCTCCCAGGTGAGGGTGAAGAGGTTGTCGGTATACTGGACGAAGAGCTCGACCAGGCCGGTGAGGAAGCCGAAATTGCTGATGATCTCGTTGAGGAAGCCCTCGGTCTGCCCGCTCATGGACATGAACTGGTTGGAGGTCTGCTGGAGCTGGGTCATGGGGGCATAGTCGTTATAGGAGGTGAAATACTCCATGATGGCATCCGCGCCGAAGATGACCGGCAGGAAGAGCACCGTGCGGAAGAAGAGCCGCCCGGCGAACTTCTGATTCAGCAGCACCGCCAGGAACATGCTCAGGAACATGATGACGATGATCTTGACGATGACCGTGCCGCCGAAGGTCAGCAGGGTCTTGAAGAAATTCGCGTCACCGAAGAGCGCATAGCGGTAGTTCTCCAGCCCCAGGGGGGTCATGACCATGCCGGAATCATCAAAGGTGATGCGGTTGAAGGAGTAGATGAGCGAATTGACCATGGGGCGCGCAAAGAGGAAGGTGAAGCCCAGGAGGAAGGGCAGGAGATAGACCCAGCCGATCTTGTCCTTGCGGCGGATCCAGGAGCTGTTTTTCTTTTTCATCATGATTCCTCCCCTCCGGCCAGCAGGCAGTCCCGCGCGGGGATGACCCCGTCCGCCACGGTGTACGCCTCGTCGTTATAGTTGACATAGACCTGCACGCCGTTGGCGTAGGTCGTCCGGGTGATGCCGGGGGCGATCTCCTGATGGTCGACGATCTTCTCGCCCGCCAGCTCGCCCGTGACCCCATGCATCTTCTTGTAGCATTCCACGATGGTGTCCAGCCAGTTCACCAGGGAATAGGACACCTTGTCGTTGTAGATGGTGCCCACCAGCACATCGGTATCCGCCGCCATGACGTTGAACTTCAGGCTGATGCCCGTTTCGATGGCCTTGAGCGTCATGTATTCATAGTCCGCGCTGGCGTTGATGGGCTCGGTGGCCATGATGATGTCCCCGTGCAGGGACAGCTCATAGAAGGGGATGCTGCTGCTCTGGCAGTCATAATTGCTGTAGTCCACCGGCACATCGGTGATGATGTCCGCATAGGGCAGGCAGTAGGCATTGCCCTGATGCACCATGAGGTAGGGCACGCTCTGCTTGCACTGGGCCATGATCTGCTGCCAGATGGCCATGGTCTCGGAGCGGAGGGTATCCTGCCCGTTGCGGGACATTTCGCTGTAGAGGAGGCTGCCCAGGCTGCTGACGGAGATGCCGCGGAGACCGTTCTTCGCCGCGGAGGCATTGAAGTCCGCCATGAAATCCGCCACATAGCGGGGCTTGAGGAAATAGGCGGTCTTGCCGACCTGGATGTTCTCGGAGGTGCGGTTGGGGGCATAGCGCACGGCGGTGGTCAGCGCGTCGAAGTAGGTCTTGGCGCAGTGGACGGCCTTGCGGTAGCCGCTGCCATCCTCATAGAGGTTGACGGGCTGTGCCTCGAAGAAGAGGAGCACATCCTTTTCGGCCAGGTAGTCGATCATGTGCTGGAATTCCGCCTTGCTGCCCAGCTTGGGTTCGTGGCGGAGCGTGTCCATCATGTCGCGCTCCAGGCCGCCCTTGAGTCCGCCGACGTAATTGATGATGATGTGCTCCACGCCCCGGGCGTGCAGCTCGTCCACCAGGTCGCACACCTGATTATAGGTGGTCAGCGGGGTGATGACGGGGGTCTTGATGCCCACGATGTACTGGTCGATGCTGACCGCGCCGTACACATCCAGGACGAGGTACTGCTCCATGGGCAGCTCGGTCCTGCACTTCTGCTGACGGCTCTCCAGATACAGCTGATAGCGATTGCACATGCCGGTGTAATCCGCATGCTCGGGCTCGAGGAAGAAGTAGGAGATGGCGTAATCCGTGTCGCGGTAGAGGAAGTCGCTCCAGTCCTCCATCTTCTTGTTCTCGGTCAGTGCGCCGTAGTTCTCGCCCATGCCGCCGACCTGCTTGAGCTTGACGGTGCGCATGAGCATCTGGCTGTAGACCTGGTTGAAGGAGGTCGCCTTCTGGCTGAGGTAGCTGAAGACGCGGGCATTGGCCTCACCCTCGGTGATGACGGCGACATAGGCATCGTCATTCCACTTCACGCCGAAGACGGGCATCGCGGCGGTCTTCTCGTTTTTCGCCAGCAGGTCGTATTCCAGGGTGGCATCATGCCCGTAGACGGGGCTCATGAACTGGCTCATGGTGTAGTTGCTGCTGTTCAGCTCGATCAGCGCCCCCGAACCGTCGGGCACGAGCATGTAGCCCGTGGAATCCACGCCGCTGGAGCCGAAGAAGGGCAGCACATCCAGGCTGGTCGCGATGAACTTGTCGCTCCACAGCTCCTGGATCTCATCGGTGGGGATGCGCACCTCCATCGCGTCGCCATTGAGGGTGTATTCGATGGGGATGACCATGCCCGCCGGCGGGAAGGAGAAGACAAACCGCACGCCATTGTCGATCAGCTCGTGCTCCATGCCGCCCTGACCGATGCTGTGGGTGGCATTGTCCGCCGTGCTGGGGTCAGCGGTGTTGACATTGGCGTAGGTCAGAATCAGCTGACTGTTCAGCCTGCCCTTGACGCCCTTGATGCCGGGCTGGGTGCGTTCGGGGGGATTGGAATACCATATCTTGCCGGTGGACTTCTGTTCCACGCAGATCTCGCCCGTGGTGAAGTCCGCCCGGAGGATGAGCAGGTCGTTCTCGGCGACCGTCTGGAAGCCGGGCTCGCCGTAATCGCGTTTTTTGTTGGTGGCAATGGGGGACTTTTTGGCCACCTCGGGGCGCTCGACCTCACGGCGGAGATCCGCCTGATGGATGGCGAGGATGGCCGCAAGAATCAGCCCGCAGAACAGCACGATCAGCCCCGCGCTGGTCCACTTGCGAATGCTTTCCGCCCTGCTCTGCCGGGAGCGGCGGCGCCATGCATTCAGCCATTCCTTCATATGCAAACACCTCCTTCTCGTTTAGTATCGCAGCTCCAGAATGATCGTGGCAAAGAAGAAATACAGCTTTTCGAACAGCTGGACGAAGGCCAATGCCAGGAAGAGGATGATGATGATGCCCACGACGGTCAGGAAGAGCGAGAAGAGCACCTTCTTGAGGCTGTATTCGTGGATCTCCTGCAAGCCGGCGATAATCATGAAGGCCGTCCACACCTCGGATATGACCACGCAGTAGGTCAGCAGCATCTGTTCGCTGCCCACCAGCAGGTGGCTGACGAAGATGGTGATGAACCGGACGATGACATAGGGCAGGAGCGAATACGCCCCGACGACCAAGATGTCCTTGAGCTTGCCCTTGCCGTCCAGCAGCGTGCAGAAGCACCAGTTGGACACGCAGGCCATCAGGTACATCACCACGGTGATGAGCGCCACGCGCAGCAGGGAGGTGCTCTCGGGGTCGAAGGCGTTCATGTCGAAATCGGTGAAGGAGCGATGGAGCACCTCCACCAGCATCCAGCAGCAGATGATGAGGGTCGCGATGAAGAGCGAGCCCTTCTTGTTGGCGCGCAGCTCCTGGAAGCCGTCGATGGGGTGGAAGAGGATGTAGAAGGGATACCGGTAGGGACTCATGGTCTCAAAGCCCGATCGCTTCATGCGTTGCGCACCTCCTTCCTGATGCCGATCCGCCGGATGAGCGGTGCGGCCAGCTTCTTCAGGCCATCCCCGGCCAGCACCAGCACCATCGCGATGCAGATGACGACCGCCAGCGCCGCGAAGTGATCGCGAATCCACGCGTTGCGCAGCGCTCCCTTGGCCTTGCCGTAGTTCTCCTGATCCCCGGCCATCCGGAAGTACTTCTCCGCCAGGGAATAGTCATGCAGCTCCATATACGCCTTGCCCAGACCCGTGTAGGCCAAATTGCAGTTGGCGTTGAGCATCAGCACCTCCTGCCACAGCGCCAGCGCCTCTTCATAGCGGCCGTCGTTGTGCAGCATCGTCGCCTGACGCACCTGCTGACCGTAATAGGTCAGGTTCAGCACGGTGACGGTGTTCTTCGTCGCGTCCAGCACCAGCAGGCGGTTCTGGCTGTCCGACTCCAGCGCCGTGGGCGTGGTGTACAGCCCCTTCTGCGAGCCGATGCCGCCGAACACGCCGATCAGGCTGCATCCGTCGTCATACTGATAGAGCCTGCCATTGGTGTTGTTCAGCAGGGTGAACACCTGATCGCCGTCGACGGTGATGTCGATGAAGCGGGAGACCTCCAGCTCGCCATCGCCGAAGGTGGCATCGCTGGGGAAGACGTTCTTGCCCACCGCGTTGAGCTTGACCACGTTGGATTCCAGCGATTCGCGCTCGGGTGACACGGCGTAGACGAAGCGCTCCTTGGCCGACCAGTAGAGGTTGTTGAACTCGGTGGGCTGGAAGCTGGCGGTGGACTGGGCGTTCTGCTCATCGGTGAGGATCTCGCGCCACATGTACTCGATGAGGATCTCGAAGGTCTCCTTGATGGAGTTGATGCCGTAGAACCCCAGGAAGCCGTTCTCGTCGTTGATGAGCAGTGCGCCGGTGTTGACGTGGGTGGAGGTGACATACATCAGCCCCATGTTGTCCACGATGATCTTGCGGGGGGAATAGGGCAGCGTGGGATCAAGCAGGTCGGATTCCGGCTTGCCGTAGACATGCCGGAGCTGTCCGGTCAGGTCGGAGATGAGGATACGGTTGTTGGCCGTATCGGCGATGTAGAGCATGCCGGTATCCTCGCGGTAGAAGATGCCCTGCGCACCGTCACCCAGGGTGGTCGTGCCGCTCTCATCGCGGAATTCGCTGATCTCGCCCACGCAGCGGTAATCCGCATCCAGCAGGATGACGCGCCTGTTGCCCGAATCCAGGATGTAGACGCGATCCTGACTGTCCACAAAGAGATCCTGCGCGCCGTTGAGGTTGGTGCAGCCCATGGCCGCGCCATCGAGGATGTGCTCCACCTGATAGATGTTGGGGGAGGGCACGGCCTCGTCCTTGCTGTTGTAGGTATAGACGGTATCGGCCTGGGATGCGAATGCCCCCGCGGGGAACAGGCACAGGAGGGCCATGACCATACAGATGATCTTCTTCATACAGTCGTACCTCCTTAATCCTTGATGCCGGAATGTGCCATGGTCTGGAGCATCTTGCTCTGGGTGACGATGAAGGACAGAATGGGGGGAATGAGCAGCAGCAGGTTGGCCGCTGCGGTGACGCCCGTGCGTGCGATGCCCTCGGCGCTGATCTGGTTGAGGGCGGTGGGGAGGAGCTTGAGGGACTCGTTGAAGACAACGCCGTCTGACCCGGTGTTCCAGATGCTGGTGAAGGCCAGCACCATCACCGTCATCCACGCGGGCTTGACATTGGGCATGACGATGCTCCAGAACAGGCGGAATTCCCCTGCGCCGTCGATCTCCGCCGCCTCCAGCAGCACATCGGGGATCTGCTGCATGAACTGGCGCATCAGGAACAGATGCAGCGTGGAGGCCAGCACCGGCAGGATCATCACCCAATAGGTGTTGATGAGCCCCAGCCGCGCCTTGACGATGTAGGAGGGCAGGCTGGTCACGCCGCCGGAGAACAGCAGGGTCAGCATGATGAGCTTCCACATGATCTCGCGGCCGAAGAACTTGCGCTTGGCGAAGGGATAGGCCGCCATCGCGCCGACGATCACGCCCAGGGTGGTGGACAGCACGCTGACAAAGAGGCTGTTGAACAGATAGCGGGAGAAGGGCACCTTGAGGTTGGTGACCAGCTGGAAGAGCTGTGTGAAATGCGTCCCGGTGGGGCTGACGACATAGAACCGGGGCGGGTAGATGAATATCTCCTCCGCGGGCTTGAAGGCGGAGATGATATTCAGGTACAGGGGGAGGAACATGAACACGCCCACGATCCCCAGCATGAGAAAGATGAGGAAGTCGCCGCCGTGGGAGCGGTTCAGCTTCTTTTTGATCTTGATCTTCTTCATTTTTGCAGCACGCCTTCCCTTCTCAGTCCTCGGCCAATACCTTGGTGATCACCTTGTTGGTCAGGAGCATGACCAGCAGAAGCACGGTGGAGATCGCGCATGCATAGCCCAGCTCGTAACGGGTGTTGCCGTAGTCGGTGATGTGGTTCATGATGGTATGGGTGGCATATTCGGTGGACGGGAAGCCATTGAGCGCCGTGGGGATCGCGCCGACGGTGAACGCACCGGCGATCTGCATCACCGCGCCGAAGAGCAGCTGGGGCTTCATCTGGGGGAGGGTCAGGTGCCAGACCTCCTGGAAGCGATTGCGGATGCCGTCGATGGCACCGGCCTCATACAGCTCGGGGGACACCGTCTTGAAGCCCGCGATGAACGACAGGAACGATGTGCCCAGGCTCAGCCACAGCTGCACGACGATACAGCCGATCATCATGTAATCCGGGTCGGTGAGCCACTGGATGGGGGAATCGCACAGGCCGAATTTGAGCAGCAGGCTGTTGAGCACGCCATAGCGGTCACCGGAGAGGATGTAGGTCCAGATGCCGATGGCACCGCCGGTGAGGGAGGGAACGTAGAAGATGACCGTCATGATCGCGCGGAGCTTGCCCGGCAGCTCGTTGATGAACCAGGCGAACACATAGCACAGCAGATAGCTGACCGGGCCGGTGATGAGGGCGAAGATCAGCGTGTTGCGCACGGCGATGAGGAAGACATCATCGTTGAGGAAGAGGGTTTTGTAGTTGGACAGCCCCACGAAATTGGGGGTTTGCAGCATGTTGAAGTCCGTCAGGCTCAGGCCGATGGACGCAAAGACCGGTATGACCGTGAAGATCAGGAAGCAGACCATGAACGGCGCGATCATCATGTAGCAGGTGCGGCTGTCCCGCAGCTTTTTGCCGATCTTCCCCAGCGTTGTCAGCTTTGTCATTCTCCGTCACCTCCGTTGCCCTCGTTGTTGGCATAGAATTCCCGGCGCTTGCGCACAAGCTCCTCGTTGATCTTCACCGTCCACTCCGACAGCTTCTCGCGGACGTTCTCCTCGTCGTTCACCACGGAGAGGAAGGTGTTGTTGATGCCGCGGCTGACATAGTAGTCACCCGGCACGATGGGAATGAAGCGCAGGTGCGCCATGCCCTCGTTCAGCACGGCGAGCTCCTTCTTCGTCCAGCCCAGATTGGGGAAGACCTGCATGTTCAGCGTGTTGTAGCGTGCGGCGACGCCCATGGCGGCCTCCATGTCCCTGCCGTAGCGCTCCTGCGCCTCGGCGCTGCTCCACCAGCGCATGAATTCCCATGCGTCGTCCTTGTCCTTGGCCGTGCGGAGCATCACCACGCCCATCACGCCGCCCGCCGCCTGGGTCGCGTCCACCGTGCCGTCGGGATACGCCGTCCCCGGGATGGGGTACATCTCCCACAGGCCGCTGATCTCCGGCGCGGAGTACTTCAGGGTGTTGTAGGTGCTGTAGTCGGCGATGGCGATGGGCATTTCGCCCGTGCGGAAGCGGCTGACGAAGTCGTAGGACAGCGGGAAGTCGTATTTGGTGTAGAATTCGGTCTGCTGCTTGAACGCGGCGACGGAGATGTCCTCATCAAAGAGGACGCGCGTCATGTCTTCGTCGTAGTAGCTGCCGCCCTTCTGGTACAGCAGGGTCGCGAAGGAGGGCACGACGCCCAGGGACATGTTGTTGCGCTGCACGACCTGCGCGATGTCGTAGATCTCATCCCAGGTGGTGGGGATCTTGAGGCCGAGCTGCTCGAAAATGTCGGTGCGGACGAACATCATGCCGTAGCTGCCGGTGTTGGGCAGGCCATAGGCGCGTCCCTCCAGGGTGAAGGGAATGTCGCAGCCGGGGAGGTACTCGGCGAGGAGCTCGTCATAGCCGGGGTAGTCGTTCAGCTCCTCCAATGCGCCGCGCAGGGCCAGGTTGACGACGGAATCGCCGCCCACGCCCAGCTGGACATCGGGGCCTTCACCGGCGACGACGGCCTGGATGAGGTTGACGCTGGAGACCAGCTCCAGCTCCACATGGATGCCGGTCTTGGGGGTGAAGAGGTCGTCCACCATCTGCTGGATGATCTCATACTGCTTGTTGCCGCCGGCCGTCCAGATGCGGACGGTGGCAGCCTCGTCATCCTCCGTCTCCGCCGCGAAGGACGCCGCGAACGAATTGATCTGGAACTGCGCCGATTCGCCCAGGCTGGGCTGACTGCGGGGCATTTCCGTGCCCGGGGAGCACAGGACGAAGTAGTCGATGTCCAGCGCCTGCTCCTGGTAGGTAATCATCTTCGCGCTCAGGCTGCTGATGTCGTTTTTGAAGTCCTCCAGGCGATTGCGGTAGGTCAGGTCGCGGATATTGTCGGCATAGCTGACCAGATTGAGGGCGATGTCCTCAAAATAGGCCGTTTCGCGTCCCTTCTTGCCCACCACGCCGATCAGCCGCTCGGACTCGGCAAAGAGCAGATCGGCATTCTCATGCAGCTGGGCGGACAGGTCGGGCAGGAGCTTCTCCAGATAGTAGTCGCGGTACTTGTCCGGCTCGCTGCCCGTTATCATGACGACGGACAGATACAGGTCGTTCAGGTTGTTGATGCAGGTTTGCAGCACACTCATGGTGTCGTTCAGGTCACCCAGGACGTTCTTCATCGTCAGGACGTGCTGCCCCTTGGTCAGGTAGATGCTGTAGGTGCAGTAGTCATTCCCCAACAGGGTGTTCGTCCACTGCGTGGTGTAGCTGAAGCGCACGGAATTCAGCTCGGCGAAGGGGACCTGGCCGTCGATGCTGATCTGCCGGGAGCTGAACAGGCCGTCCAGATACCCCTGACGGTACTTGATGCCCAGGTTGTACAGGCCGTCCTCGGGCACATCGATGAGCCAGCTGATGGACTGCCCGGGGGCTTTCCACTGTCCGCCGCCGCCGAAGTTGATGCGGGTCAGCCGATAGTCGAAGGGCTGGGTGAGGGGATTGGTGCGGTCGATGTCCGGCCAGAGGGTGGAGCTGGACTGACGGTGATACGTTTCCGCCTGGATGATCTGCATCACATCCT
This sequence comes from uncultured Faecalibacterium sp., assembly GCA_964547515.1. Lineage (GTDB taxonomy): Bacteria > Bacillota > Clostridia > Christensenellales > Aristaeellaceae > UBA11524. The sequence goes on along the minus strand of CAZJOA010000006.1, from coordinate 30,455 downwards.
GCGCGTCCTGCATGCCCTGCTGGCGGTAGATGGAGATGTAATCCTGATAGGAGGGAAGATAGGCCTGCTGCTTGAGGGTGACGCGCTCCAGGAGCATGTCGGTCTCCTCGAAGGCGAAGGTCAGGGTATGGCTGCCCTCCTCCAGATAGAAGAAGAGGTCGCCATAGATGCCGGTCTGGTCGCAGAGGAACTGCGTCTGCCACTCGGAGAGCTGCATGGCGCGGGGGCGGATGTCATTGCCCTGTGCGTCCTGCTCAATGGGCTCATTGCGGAAGACGCGGCTGATGATGCAGCCGTTGGCCTCGGTGAAAGGCAGCTGACCGTCGATGAGCAGGCCGAACATGATCTGCATATCGCTGGTGGCAAAGGGGAAATAGGCCAGCTCGATATTATACAGGCCGGTCTGGGGGATCTGCACGGGCACGGTGAGGGACGTGCAGGCCGCCCCGATGTGCAGGCCGCTCTCGGAGCCCTCCTGCTGCTGATAGGGGGTGACAGTGCCGCTTTCCCCGGCAGAAAAGGCCGTCAGGTCGGCATTGACTTCCCATTCGGGGCGCGGCGCGTCCTGATGGGATTGAAGATAATAGTAGTAGGACGGGGTGTTCTGTCCCGCCTCCGCCCCTGCCGCCGGGAGGGCTGCACCTGCCAGTGCCATCATCAGCAGCACCGCCAGGCAGCGTATGCCGATCCTCTTCATGCCATCCTTCATCCCGCTTCGTCCTCCTATTCCGCTGAATTGCTCAGCCGTCTTGAAACCATGTCATAGGGAAAGGTGATCGTGACGCACATGCCCTGTGCGCCGTCCGGATCGTTGCGGCTCAGGGTGACGCCATATTTGTCGCCGTAGAGCAGCTTGACCCGCTCGTTGACATTGAGCAGCCCGATCTTCTTGGAGTCCCATATCCTGCGCGCCTGCAGGTTCTCATTGATCTGCCGGATGCCCTCGCTGTCCATGCCCTGCCCGTCATTGATGACCGCGATGCACAGGCAGTCCTCCGCCCGATAGGCGCGGATGGTGATCGTGCCGTGATAGCCATTGGGCTTGATGCCATGCTGGATGGCATTCTCGACCAGGGGCTGGAGGCTCATCTTGACGATGCGGCAGGGGTAGAGCGCCTCGTCGATCTCCAGGTCGAAGCGGATGCTGTCGCCGTATCGGGCGTTGCAGATGTCCAGATAGAGGGTCAGGAAGCGCAGCTCCTCTTCGAGGGTGAGGATGACATTATCCGTCTCCAGGCCGAAGCGGTAGAGCTTGGCGACCTTCGTCAGCAGCTTGCTGGTGCGGTTGCCGATGCCGATCTCCTCCACCGAGCACCATTTGATGGTCTCCAGCGTGTTGTAGAGGAAATGCGGATTGATCTGGAACTGCAGCGCGAGGGACTGCGCCTTTTTGAGCGCCTGAAGCCTCTCCTCCAGCTCGTTCATCGCCTGATCGCGCGAGCTGAGGGTGTTGAGGATGTTGTTGGTGATGTAGAGCAGCTCGTTCGTCTCCTGGGGCGTGACCGCCGGTGCATCGCCCTTGTCAATGACATCGGTGATCTTCCGGATGGGCTGATAGGTCAGCAGCGTAATGATGTACGCCGTGATGAGCCCGGTGGTCAGGCTGACCAGCATGGCATTGGCCAGGAAGTCCTCGGGCTTTTCGGTGGCGCTGTCGAAGCCCCGCAGGTCGGTCACGAGGGCGTAGTTCCACGAATCGAAGGCCGATGGCGCGACGGAGACGAACACGATGTCCCCATGGTGGAAATACTGCGTGCCGCCGGGGGGGATGCCCTTGAGCGTGCGCCGGACCCAGTCGTTCTCGCGCAGGGTGTCGGGCTGTTCATCCCAGCGGCTGCAATAGAGGATGCTGCCGTCCAGGCCGGAGATGAAGAAGCGGCTGTTTTGCAGCAGTCCCTCGCGCTCCAGCAGCTCCTGGATGCGCTGCATCTTCACGTCGAAGACCAGCAGCCCCAGGGGTTCGTCCGCCGCACCGGCGATGTATCCGCAGAAGAAGAGGTTCTTCTCGCCGTTGACGAGGATGTGGGACGTGCGGATGTATCCCTGCCGGAAGAGGTAGTACCAGCTCTCCTTGTCCGCCAGCTGATGGATGGGGACGGCCGCAGCGCTGTCCACATCGAGCAGGCGCTGGGTGACGGCGGAATACAGGGAGATGCGGGTGATGTAGGGATTCGGGCCGAGGGCGGTGAGGATGGCCTGGGCTGCGTCCGCCTCCGATGAAGCGTCAGCCAGTGCAGCCGCCACCTCCGGCAGCGTCATGATCTGTTCCAGCTGTCCGAGGATGTCCTGGATGACATTGTCCGTCACGGCCACGCTCTTCTCCAGCAGCTCCCGGTTCATGGAGGCGACATACTCATTGGTCGTCCGGCTCAGCTGGCGATGGCCGTAGCTGGTGACGATCAGCATGGGCACGATGACCAGCACGAAGATGAACCCGAAATTGCGCACGAGCAGGCTGCCGAATTTGTACTGGCGGATGGATTGCCAGAGGGTCTTTGCGTTTTTCTTCATAGCAGCACCTGATAGAAGTATTCACGGGGCGCAAAGCCGGTGTAGCGCCGGAATTTTGCCGAGAAGTAGGACGGGGAGACATACCCCACCATCATGCTGATGTCCTGAATGCGGTGATTGCCCTCATACAGCAGGAGGATGGACTTCTCCAGCCGGAGGCGCTCCACATATTCGGATAGCTTCTCGCCGGTTTTCTGCTTGAAGACGCGGCTGATGTAGGACGGATGCAGGTGGAACTTGTCCGCCAGGACATCGCCGCTGAGGTTGCTGCCGATGTTTTCCTCTATATAGCGCAGGATCAGCCCGACCGTGCCGCTGCTGCTCTTCTCCTGCTGGATGAAGGCATTCAGGGAGGTCAGCGCGGTGCGGAGCTTCTCCACCAGGGCGGGGAAGTCCGCCGCGGCATAGGCCTCCTCGGGGTCGATGGTGCTCAGCACCGCCTGATAGAGCGCCTCGCCCCGGCTCTGGTATTCCTGCCGGAGCATGGCGAAGAGGCTCTTGACGAGGAACTGCGCCTCATCGAAGGGGAAGCGCACAAGGCCCTCCACCATTTCCTCCTGCATGCGCTGGAACAGCTCCTGCTGGAGGTCCATGCCCGCGATGAGCACCTTGGTCTTGAGCAGCATCTTGTTGTACTCCTGCCCCTCGTTGGTCAGGGCATCCTTCGGGGCATCATCCGCGCCGCTCTCCTCGGGCAGGCTCGACACCAGATCGCCGATATGCTCCAGCGCATGCGTCACCTTGTGGGAGACGATGTAGCGGTTCTGGGCGGAGACCAGGGACACGAGCTGCAGAATGCGCTCGCGGTAGTGGTGCTTCAGCCGATCCAGGGGCATCTCCTTCAGTGCGATGATCGCCACCGTCCAGCAGCCGCTCTGATCGTCCAGCACATCCACCAGAAGGGGGCTTTCCTGGGGGGCGAAGCAGCGGCGGATCACCTCGCCGATGTCCTCCTGATGGCTCTCGTCATGGCTCTCGTCGGCCTCGCCGTCCTCCTCAGCGGATGCCTCGGCCTTGGCGGTCAGGCGGATCTCGCAGGCCAGAACGGGATAATCCGCCGCCGCGGGCGAAATGCCCAGGACGCGGAAATAGGCTTGCAGCTCATTGCGGGAGACGATCTGTCCGGCGAGGGTGATGCGCAGGAAGCTCTTGCGGACGACCTCCAGCATGGCGCTGCCGGGCTGAATGCGGCTGGCGCGTTCGGCCTCCTCGGCATCGAGCTGTCGGCGCAGCTTGTCAAAGCAGGCGGTCAGCTCATCATCATCGATGGGCTTGACCAGGTATTCGGACACCTGACTGCGGATGGCCTGCTGGGTGTAGGAGAAGTCGCTGTAGCCGGTCAGGATGACGATCTTCGTCCGGGGGGAGAACGACTTGATCTCCGCTGCCAGCTCCAGACCGTTCATCTGCCCCATCATAATATCGGTAATAACCGCATCGCAGGGGTGTTCGCGGATGAAGGCCAGCGCCTCCTCCCCGTTGGGGAAGGCCTCCGCCACCTCAAAGCCCAGCTGTCCCCATGGAAAATGATGGCACAATCCCTCCCGCGTCAATGCTTCGTCTTCGACAATCACAAGCTGATACATGCTGATTTACCCATCCCTCATGGCCTTCCGTCTTCATACATTCTATTGTCCAATTTATCCGGCTTTTGTCAATACTAATATTTTGACATAACCCTAATGTGTTGACTTTCTCCCGAATGAAATTTTTTCCGCGGCGAAGATGCGAAAAATATATCACGATTTTGACAAAAAGGTCAAAATGTTATGCTTGTCACCCCTTCCCTTCCCCGGTATAATGGTCTTGACCCTCATGCCGTCCGTCTTCAGAAAAAAGCACACCTGCATGCACCATTCCTGCATCGTCAGCGAGGAGGAGATCATTTGCTGTACAAGAATTTCGATCTGCACAATGTTGCAGACGTGGAGGAAAGCCCCCTGGGGCTGAAGCTCTACCGCTTCCCCAAGCCGCTGTGCGACAGCATGGGTCTGGGGACGCGGCTCTATGGCCGCCATGTGGCGCGGAGCACCCCCGGCTGCGAGATACGGTTCGTCACCGGCGGCGAACGGGCGCTCATCTCCCTCTCAGCCATCGGCGAGGATGGCTTTGTGGAGGTGTTCCGCGGCGATTTCCGCTATTTCAACGGCGCGTGCAACAACTATTGCTACCCCGTCCGCAAGGGACAGGTGACGCAGATCGAATTGGTGAAGGATGGGCATTTCGAGAGCATGCCCCCGGCGCTCAAGCGCAAGGAGGGCGGCTTTTCGCCCGATGTGTGGCGCATCATGGGCGATGTGAACTTCTACCTGACCTTTGTGGACTTTGATGACATGGGCTTCGGCGTGCGTCCGCCCCGTCCGGATGAAATGCCGGAGAAGACCCTGCTGTGCTACGGCACATCGCTGACCTTCGGCGCATGCGGCTCGACGCACAGCACGGCGTACTGTCAGCTGATGGGGCGGCTGCTGAACGTCAACCTGCTGAACAAGTCCATGGGCGGCTCGTGCATGAATGAGCCGCAGCTGGCGGACTATTTCGCCTCCGACGCGGTGCAGTATGACGCGCTCTTCCTGGAGAACGCGGTCAACATGGATTTCGACCCCGCCGAATACGAAAAACGGACGCGCTATCTGCTGGAGCAGGTGACGCAGAAGAAGCCGGACGTGCCGATCTTCATGGTGACGAGCTATCCCAGCTACGCCACGGCCGAACCGATCAGCGCCTGTCCGGTGACGAAGAAGCTGACCGGCGGCTGCATCGAGAATGACGCGGTCATCCGCCGCATGGGCGAGGAATTCGCCCAGGTCCATGTCATTGAGGGCGCGGAGATGCTCAATGACTTCACCGCCCTGACCTGCGACATGATCCACCTGTCCGACTACGGCCACATCATGGTGGGCACGAACCTGGCGCGCCGCATCGGCGAGCTGTGGCAGCGCTGATGTCCCCATTGCGATATGAAGGAGGAATCCCATTATGGATGACAGGCTGCTGTGCAAAAAGCAGACGCTCCCGGAGGCGCTCCTGAAGCGCCTTCCCTGCCCCGTGATGCCCGCGCATCCCGCCGGTGCGCCATATGAGGGCTGTGCGCTGTCCGCCCCGCCGGTCAGCGGCATTTGCACCCCCGATGCCCCGCAGATCGCCATGTACACCCCCGGTGCGGAGAGCGACGAGACCATCACGCTGTCCGGCAGCGGCTTCGGCACAGGAGAACTCTCTGCCGTGGCCTGGGGCGCGGGCTACAACGCTCCCCACGGCGAATTCATGCAGGTGCAGGTGCTCAGCCATACGGACGTGTCCGCCGCCGTGTGCATGACCCCCTTCGCCCCGGACACCCTCTATTGCCTGTGGCTGTACAACGACAGGGGCGCGTCCCAGCCGGTGTGGATCAACCGTCCGTCGCTGTGGTGGATCAACCCCTGCGATGCCCATCCGGGCGACACGATCGGCCTGTACGGGCGCGAGCTGGCGCGTCAGCCCGATCACACCTCCGCCGCAGTCTATCTGGAGACCGCGAACGGCACGCAGCGGCTGACCGTGACCTCCTGCTGCGCGTATGCGGTGGAAGCGCTGCTGCCGGCGGATGCTCCCGCCGGTGCGGGCAAAATCTGGGTGCATACGGGGGACGGCGGGGATTACGGCTGGTCCGACCCGGTGGACATCACCCTTCAGGCGCAGCCCTGTGCCCCCCGCAGCGTGGCGCTCCCGGACACCGATGCTCTGCACTACGACCGGGTGATCGACGCGGCGCTGTCCGCCCTTGCGCCGGACGAATCCGCCGAGTTGATCCTCCCCGCCGGGCATTTCCAGCTCCGGAAGCAGCTCGTTCTGCCGGGCGGCGTGTCCCTGCGCGGCGCGGGGCGCGACAGGACGCAGCTGCAATTCGACCTTTCCGGCGAGGGGAACGCCACCTTCCTCCAGGCGGCCTATGGACACGCCATCACCTGCGAGGCGGGGGACGCGGCGCTGACCTATCAGGCGGACATTCCCCGGGACGGAACGTATGAGGTGTGGATTCGCTACAAGGCCTCCCGCGAGATGCCCCAGGGCGCACAGGCCAACCTCTTCAAGGACCCGGCGCTGGTGTGCGTCACCGCCCAGGAGCAGTCCACCCAGGAGCATGTGTACGGCACGGGCTTCATCCAGTACCCCTATTGGCCCTATGCCCATTGGGCAAGGCTGGGCACGCTCGCCCTGCATGGCGGGGAGACGGTGGTGTCCTTCGCGAAATCGGGCGCGCTGACCCTCTGGCTGGATGCCATCGTGCTCAGTGCCCGCCCCATGCCCGCCCCGACGGCGCATACCTTCCCCCTGCCGGTGAACGACGCGGACACCGTGGTGCTCCAGGCCAATGACTACCGCACGGCGGAGGGCTGCGGGCGCAATCACGGGGACTTCGGCGTACCGGCCGTGTGGCTGACGGGCAGTCACAGCCACATCAGCGGCCTGACCGTATCCGGCGACATGCACACCGACATCGGCGTGGCGGTGGGTCAGCCGTGGGACTACCCCTACGACGACCATCCCACCCGCGATGTGTCCGTCCGTGACCTGTGCATCCGGAACATCAGCCGCAAGGATCATCATCAGCCCGATGGCGTGTACAGCGAGATCAACCACGCGGGCGTGTTCATCCGCAACGGCGAAGGCATCCGCGTGCTGGATAACGACATCTGTGCCCAGGCGCCCATCCTGTTCAGCGGCATCCGTCAGGGGCAGGTCTGCGGCAACACCCTCTGCGCCAAGCGTGGGGGCAACGACAGCGCCCTGGGGGCGATCATGAGCCGCCGCAAGCCCGTCAACGAGACCGTCATCGCCCATAACACCATCGTCAGCCCCAAGGGCGCGGGCGGTGCGACCTGTCAGCGCATCCTGTGGCTGGCCACCGGTCAGGGCTCGGTGTGCGACAACTACATCGCGCATAACCGTGCGGCAGCACGGTTCGGGGGCGTGGCGTGCTGCGACCAGAACGTGGGCGAATCCTTCCTGTTCGAGACGGGGAATGGCTGCGCCTTCTACGGTCAGGGGGCGGACTGCACCGCCGATACCGTCCGGGTGAATCCCGACCGGCTGGTGTGGCATGTCGCCGATGAACAGAACGATGGCCCGGAGGTCATCCCGACCCAGCACCATGTGGTCGTCCTGCACGGCAAGGGACTGGGGCAGACCCGCCGCGTGATCGCCTATGACCGTGCGTCCGGCACGCTGACGCTGGACAAGCCCTTCCTGAGCATCCCCGATGCCGAGTCCACCCTCGTGGTCACGCCGCTGTTCTACCGCAACACGGTGCATGCCAATGAGCTGGCGGACACCATGAGCGGCATCCAGTTCTGGATCAACGGTGTGGAGAACATCGTCGCGGAGAACCGGATGAAGAACATCCGGGGGACGGGCATCCACATCTACGCCTATTTCTCCCGGGACGAGGAGAATCAGGAGCCGCTGTACAACGCGGGCGTGGGCATGGAGTACTTCAACCTGATCGCGGAGAACCAGATCGAGAACACCCATGACGGCATCGTCGTGCAGAGCGACTCGCTGCCCCATGTGTATGGGGGCTTCCCGCTGGTGCTGGGCAACACGGTGCGCTGCAACACCCTGCGCGGACAGCGCCGGGCAGGCGTGGTGTTCAGCGGCTTCGTCCCCAGGACGGACATGGGGCGCGCCAATGTGGCCAACACGGCGGAGTTCAACTACACCATCGACACGGGGAATGCCGGCGTGGTGCTCCCCGCCTGCAACGATGCCGCGGTCATCCGCCGCAACCACATGTACCTCTGGCACAAGCCGGACGGAGAATATCAGGTGGTGAATGCCCATGAGGGCGCGGTGAATACCTATCTGGACAACAACCTGTTCGAGACCCGCTATTGATGGGGAATGCCCGGAAGGGAAGGCGAGCTTTCCTTCCGGGCGCAGTTTGTCTGAGAAGGGCGGAAACGGGACTTAAGCAAGCCAGAGCAGCCTTGCCGTGCGCGGTGCGGCGAAATGCAGCGTCACGTCCCCCCGGGTGAGGAGCTCCTCCCGGGTGTCCTCGTCCGTGAGGCGATACGTCCTCCCGCCGGCGAAGGGCAGGCGAACCGTCAGCGTATCCGGCACGCAATCCTCCTGACGGAAGGCCAGCAGAACGCCTTTTTCCGTTTCCGGATCGAAATAGCACAGCGCCGTGAAGCCCGTGCGGTCGTCCTCCGTGTGCCAGGGCGTGAGGACGTACAGCTCCTTCGTCAGATAGGGGGCGACGCGCTTCCATTCTTTCAGGCCGAAGCGCAGGCTGTCGAATTCGTCCGCCTGCGCATAGACATACTGGGCATCCACATTCAGGATGGGCAGGTAGGACGCACGCCAGACATAGGGGTCGCTCTGCCCGGTCGGGGCAAGCTGACTGAGCTTTTCCTTGGTGTTCGCGCCGCAGAAGGGAATCCAGCGGTTGAAGGCGGTGGTCATGGACAGGCGCAGCGCGGTGGACGTGCGATCCTTGTCGCTGCGGAGCAGGGGGATGCCCCGCCGCAGGGATTCCAGGTCGTTCCGTCCGCCACCGGAGGCACAGCTGTCCACAAAGCTGCATCCCCCGTAGGATGATGTGCACGCGATGATCTCATCCCACAGCCGATAATGCGCGTCGATCAGCTTGCACTCGGTGATGCCCTGTCGTCCTGCGCCCTCCAGGGCATCCAGCTGCTGCCACAGTGCCGCCGCGTTGCAGTTGTTGTCCTCCCGGTACAGCTCCACGCGATTTTGCCGCAGCATGGTGCAGATGCGATCCGCCGTCCAGCGGAAGCAGTCCGGGTCGCCGATGTTGTTGGAGATGGTGGTATTCCCCTCCATGCGGATGGCCCAGGCCGGGTTATAGCCGTAATTGGCGGCCAGATTTTCCGGGTCGGTGACGCGCTCCGGCTCGAACCAGACCAGCGTCTTCATGCCATGGGCACGGGCGTATTCGGTGGACGCCAGGAAGGTGTCCCCCGGCCATTTGACCGGATCGAGCTCCCATGTGCCCACGCTGCCCCACCAGTCGGTCTCCTCGCTCCGGCCATCCGGGCGGACATACCATCCCGCGTCGAACCAGCGGTAGTCCACCTTGACCCCCTCGGCGATCATCCTCTCCAGGGAGGGCTTCCAGGTGGTGTGGCGCTCCGATATGCTGCCGTCGGAATTGGGCAGACCCGTGTCCGACGCCAGACACGCCGCCGAAAAGGGCGTCACGGCCTCCCCCGCGGCATTGGCACGGGGCATGCTCTGACGGATGAAGTAGTCCCGCCAGTAATTGGTGGCGTAGTCCTCCTCCCGGACGGTGTAATGTGCCGTCAGGAACAGCGCGGTGCGGATGCGTTCGCCGGGCTTGAGGCAGGTGCGCAATCCGTTGACGGCGCTGAGGGTGCAGGCCGCGCCATTGGCATCACCGGAGAAATCCGCCGTCCATGTGCCGCCCCAGCCGATGGCCAGCATCACGCCCGCATCGCCGTATTCCAGGTCGAAATAGGGGAAGCTGACATGCGTGGCACGCCCCGTATCGGCAGTGAAGGTGTACCGATGTCCGCAAAGCTCCAGCGCATACGGGCGATAGCAGTTGACATGGTCGCCCAGGATGCCCTTGAGGACGGGATGTGCCCCGGAAAAGGTCAATTCGCTGCGGACATTCTCCAATATGGCGCTGGGCGCATCGGAGGGATTGGCGAACCACACCGTCCATTCCGTCGCGCCGTGGGAAAAATCATGCGTCAGCCGCAAGGTGATCTCCAGCGCCGCGTCGAATACGAACTCGAGCTCGGTCGTTTCTCTGTCCGCCATGCGTTCCGACCTGCGCTGCGTCAGGCGGAAGTGCTCGGACGAAAAGCCGCGGTATTCCCGTCCGTCATACGAAAAGGCGAAGGGCAGCCGCGCGGGTTCACGGCTGACGGCGGCATACCAGGCGTCCGCCGCAGGATTCACATAAGAACGTTGCACGCAGAAACATCCTTTCAAATACGAATTTCCCCAAAGGAGGAAGACCCATGGAGATCAGGAGAAAGACCATCGGCTTTGCCTACGAGCAGGGCGAAATGTGGGAGCAGGAGGCGCTCGTGCCCTCCCAGCGCGAGGCGGACATGGCGGAGAAGATCGAATGGAGCGTGCTCTCCGTCTATCCGCAGTGGACGTACCAGAAGGTCGAGGGCTTCGGCTGTGCGCTGACGGGAACGAGCTGCATCCTGCTGTCGCAGATGCCGCCGGAGCAGCGCCGCCATGCATTGCGTGCGTGGTTCGGCGAAGGGGGCATCAACGCGCGGTACATCCGCCTGAGCATCGACAGCTGCGACTTCTCGCCCTATGAATATCAGGCCGTGCCCGACCCCATCGCCGACCCGGAGCTGTCCACCTTCTCTATCCGGGAGGATCAGAAGCTCATCCTGCCCGTCGTGAAGGAAGCGCTATCGATGGCGGCGGCGGACTGCGAGGTGCTGCTGAGCCCGTGGTCGCCGCCCGGGCAGTGGAAGACCCCGCCGGAGACCCATGCCAACGACGCGGCGGCTTATGGCGATCAGGCCGTGGACGGTGCTGCCGAAAAGCCCGGACGCTGCCGGGGCGGACGGCTCAAAAAGGAGTACTACGCCGCATGGGCGAAGTATGTGACGCTGTATGTCGAAGCCTACCGGGCGGAGGGCATCCCGGTGACGATGCTGTCCGTGCAGAATGAGCCGGACGCGGCCACCCCCTGGGACAGCTGCCTGTGGAGCGGCGAGGAGGAGTACACCTTCCTGAAGGACTACCTGTATCCGGCGCTGGCACAGGCGGGACTGGCAGAGACGGTGGGCATCTTCGTGTGGGATCACAACAAGGAGCGCATGGCGGAGCGTGCCCTGGAGGTGCTCAAGCCCGATGCGCTGCCCCTGGTGAAGGGCATGGCCTACCACTGGTACACGGGCGACCATTTCCAGGCAGTGGGCATGGTGCGCGAGCGTTTCCCGGACATCGTGCTGATGCATTCGGAGAGCTGTCCGCTGCACCGACCCTATCGCCGATACGACCCGGCGGACGAAGCGCTGTCCGTGGCGGATCGTCAGCAGGACTATGCGGATGCCTGCCGCTATGCCCACGACATGCTGGGGGACATCAACCAGGGCATGAACCGTTGGATCGACTGGAACCTCATCGTGGATCGGCAGGGTGGTCCGCGCCATGTGCCGGGCGGATTCGCCGCGCCCCTCCTGGCCGAAAGGGACGGCACCTGCACCGAAACGATGATGTACCGCTACATCCGGCTGATCGCGCAGAGCATCCCGCGCGATTCGGTGCGTCTGGGGGTGAGCTGCTACATCACGCGGGTGGAGATGGCCGCGCTGCGCTGTCCGGACGGGTCGATCAGCCTGCTGCTGCTCAATCCCACCGCCGCGGACGAGCCCCTCACCCTGCGCATGGACGGCCTCGTCTGCGATGTGTCCGCGCCCGCGCATTCCCTCTCCGCGTTCCACTTTTCGCCCGACGCCTGACGCGATAATT
>CAZJOA010000006.1:0-18367 GCA_964547515.1 uncultured Faecalibacterium sp. | reverse complement strand
CCCCCCCCTCGTCCTGGTCGGACTATCGTCCGACAACGTCCTCGGGGGGCTTTGCATCAGCATTCCGGCGTTTTCATGTCCGAGGGCATGGAAGCGCCTTTATTCGTGTTGCTCCGCCATGAGCGCGTCCAGCCATTCGTCCAGCCCCGGCAGGCTCGCCGTCAGCGCATGCAGGGGTGTGTGCAGCTCCTGCATGTATTCCGCCAGCATGAAGGCATGGTCAGTGTCGGCGATCCAGTGCAGATCCGCCTTGCCGCCCCGCGCCCTGAGCAGGTCGTAGAGCTTCTGCGCGTGGTACGGGAGCACCACCGTATCCGCCGCGCCATGCAGCAGCAGCGTCGGGCAGGTATCGCCGGAAATGTGCTGCACCGGGGAGAGCAGAAGGGTCTTCTCCGCCAGGGTGCATCCGGCCAGCTCGGTGCGGGCGCTGTGTTGCGGGACGCAGCGCTGCCACAGCGGCTCGGTCAGGTCGGTGATGGCGTTGATGAGCACCGCGCCGCGATAGCAGGTGCGGTCGCGCCAGGGCAGGGTCGTCAGCGCCGCCGCGAGGTATCCTCCGGCCGATTCCCCCAGGACGACCACCCGCTGCCGGTCGATGCCCCATGCATCCGCGCGGTTCAGCAGGGCGTCCACCCCGTCGGCGCAGTCCTCGTACAGGTCAAACAGCTCGTAGCCCGCGTCCTGCCCGTCATTGCGCATCAGGCGATAGTCGATGCACGCGCACAGGTACCCCCTGTCCGCATAGCGGCGGGCAAGGAAGCCCAGCTGATCCCCGGCCCAGTCCGCCTGATCGGGGAAGATCTTGCGGCTGTTCCAACCGCCGCCGTGGATCCACACCAGCAGCGGATGGCGTTCCGCCGGGTCGAAATGCGGCGGACGGAACAGGCTGATAAGCAGCTCGCGGCCATCGGCGGCCTTGTAGGGGAACTGCGCGTCCCCCGTGTGGCGGGCGATCAGGCCGGAGAAGTCCGCCGCATGGGCGGGAAGGGGGATGAAACGGATCATGCGTCCCCCTCCCTGCACAGCGCGGCATAATCACCGAGGGTCGAGCGGACGGCCTGGGTGATGGCTTCGCGCTGGGGAGCGAGCGCCGCCTCGTCACAGGTGACGGCATAGGGACCCATGGGGATGCCCCGCGCCTCCATCGCCCACTGGTAGCCCAGGGGGAAGAAGACCTGCTGGAACACGGGCGTGGCCTTGCCGATCAGCCGCTGACACGCCAGCGCATGCGCCATATCGCCCCGGCGGATGCTCTCGTACAGGTCGCGCATGATCTCCGGGAAGATGCCCGCCGAAGCCGTCATGCATCCCTGTGCCCCGAGGGTCAGGGCGCTGAGGAGCATCTCCTCCCAGCCCACGAGGAGGGAGAAATCCGGGCGGAGACGATCCCGCATGGCGCTGAGCTGCAGCAGGTTGGCGATCGAGCCGGAGGAGTCCTTCACCGCGCAGACATTGGGCAGCTGCATGAGGGTCTCAAAGCTGTCGGGGGTGATCTCGCCGGCGTATTTGGGGATGTTGTAGATGGCGACGGGCAGGGGGATGCCGCTGACGGCCGCCTTCAGCCCGTCCAGCACGACGGACTGGGGATAGGGGAAATAGTACGGGGCGGACAGCACGCAGCCGTCAGCCTTCAGCTCGGCGCACATCTGCCCCAGAGCGATGGCATCGCGCGTGGAGGACGCGCTGACCCCCGGGAACACCGGGACGCGCCCCCGCGCCTGATCGACCACGGTCTGCACCATCAGCCGCTTTTCCTCCGGACGCATGTGGATCATGCCGCCCACATTGCTCACCGGGAACAGCCCGCACGCGCCCTTGTCGATGATAAACTCGGTCAGCTCCCGGACGGCGGGGAGGTTCAGCTCCCCCGAAGCCGTCCAGGGTGTCATCATGGCCGCAAAAGTTCCTGCGATCATACTTTCAACCTCTCAATGCACCGTCGATCTTTTCCATCACGGGGGCAAAATCCCGGATGGACTTCATATACAGGGGCGTTTTGCCCTCGGTCAGCAGGGCGACCATCTCCGCCAGCGGATCAGCCGTCACCGTCGGGGCGATCTCCTGCATCGGCTCGCCCCATTGACCCATGTATAGCTTCTCGCCCCTGATGAGCGCCGCGCCCCTGGTGCATTCCAGGGCGATGGTGCCCAGGTAGTCCGTCTCGTCCACTGCGTTGATCCAGTCGATGCCGTGTGTTGCGGCGAATCCGCCCGGCCAGGAGATCCAGCTGTCGCAGACCGTGCCGGTCATGCCCTCGCCCTTGGACGGGGACAGGGAGCGGCTGACGACGGAGGCATCCGCCAGCCCGAACAGGAAGTGCAGGACGCTGAAATGATGCAGCCCCAGATCCTCCAGGGACAGGTGCTCATAGTGCTGCATCCAGCCGTATGCGCCGCCGCCCAGCGCACAGCGCCACCGCAGGTATTCCGGTTCACCCAGCGCCCCGTTCGCCAATTCCTTATGCAGCTGGAGGACACAGGGCGTGTACACATAGGGTTCACCGATGTAGACAGGGACGCTGTCCAGCGCGGGTTCGCGGAGGAAATCGCGCAGGCTGTCGATGTCCGACAGGCGCAGCTTGTATTCCAGGATCGGGATGCCCCGGTCGATCAGGCGGCGCTCGATGTCGAAGCGGTTCTTGCAGATATTGGGCACGCCGATGACTGCCAGCTCGGGGCGGAATTCCCGCAGCGCCTCGTCCAGGCTGTCATACAGCGTCACGCCCGCATTGCCAAAGCGTTCCCGCGCCTCCTGATCGGCCGCGTGCTTCTCCTCCGGCGACGCATAGGCCAGGGTGTGCTCCGCGAAGTGGCGCAGGGTAATGTGGTGGCATTCAATGCCCAGCATCAGGATTCTCATACATTCGCTTCCTTTTCAAAGGGATCGGTATATCGGGGGACATTGGCGAATCGCGCCAGTTTCAGATCGATGGTCATTTCGGATGCGGGGGGCAGCTGCACCTCCAGCATGCTCTCGCCGATGGGCTGACCGTTGGCGGCGATGATGGTATGCTCGCCGAACGCGCCGGACATCACGGCCATGCGGTGCTCATCCGCGGTGGAGAGGTTGACCAGGCGGACGCAGACGCCCTCGGCATCGATGCGGCTGACAAGTGCGGCGACATCCTCCGGCAGGCCGGGACGATTCTTGTCCAGGTCGAAATAGCGCACGGAGACCATCAGGTGTCCGCCGTTGTACAGGGGGAGCGGGCCGCCCATGGTCAGCTCGACCAGACCCTCCATGGTGATGGGGTTGCGCTGCTGCAAATAGCTGTCCGAATAGGTGGCGGGGTCCTGCGTGTCGGCGGACATCTTCTCGATCCGCTGACAGACCTGCTCCAGGTTGTGGCGGAGAATCTCCTGCGGATACGCCGGGAAGCGCCCCTGCAGGTACTCCGTCCACGCGTAGTCCCGACCGCCCTGATTCTTGTGCACGCCGTAGAAATCGTTGACCTGCCGCCAGTCCTTCAGGCGATGGTCATGGGTGCGCTCGATATGCGCCAGATCATCCTGACGCTGGGTCATGAACCAGAGGTGGACGGGCTGCTGGGGCGGGAGGGGCATGAACTCATACCAGCCGTCCTTCTCCAGCAGGCGCTCGCAGAAGGGATCGTCCCCCACCCGGCCGTCCATGGTCAGGAAGCGTCCGCCGGAATGGTATTCGTGCACCGCGCCGGGATCGGAATACTTCATGGGGACGAAGAGCGTGCCGTCCTGCTCGATGGCGTGGCTCTCGACCTGGGCGTACTGACTGCGCATCCAGTCCATGCCGTCGGCAGTATTTGTGAGGAGGGCTTCGTTCTCTGTGGCGACGGTCATGGCCTCGGCCAGGAAATAGAAGCCATGCGGCCATGTCCAACCGTAATGTCCGCCATACCAGCGGCCATCCGCCATCTTCTCGCCGATCCTGCCGTTCGGCCCCACATTATCCGGCACAATGCCGCCGTTCTCCGCCGTGTGCTGCCGCCACGCATCGGTGTAATCCAGTATCCACCGGCGATACTTCTCGTCCCCCGTGTGCAGGTAGGCGTTCATCACCAGGGTCGTGGAGAGCAGGTTGACCAGGGTGTCGCCCTCGCGGAGGCGTTCGGTCATGGCCTTGCCCATGCGGCGGGCATTGTCCTCGTCCTTCAGGTCCTCCAGGGTGACGATGCCCTCCAGATCGTGATAGGGCAGGCCATACCACTTCTTCCATTCCTCCACGCGCCAGGGCTTCTCCTCGAAGTTGCGGTACGCCGCGCCCTTGCTGCCGCAGTAGCAGCAGAGGATGTGCTTGTGCTCCGTGTCGAAATTGATGGCATCTGGGTCTTCGTTGAGGTAGAACCCGGCATAGCGCAGGGAGCGCTCCTTGTTGCGCGCATTGCGGGGATCGGCCAGGTTGAGGAAGTAGAACAGCTCGTAGCCCTCGCCCTGGTGCATCCAGTCGTAGCCCTGCTCGAATTCCTTCTCGACGACGGCATGGCCGTGACCGCAGTCCAGGCGGGCGGCCTGACGGGTGATGGCCTCGAACTCCTGCTGGGCCAGGCGGAGGAATTTCTCATCCCCCCCGACCAGGTAGAACAGCGGCCAGTTGTGGAAGCTCTCGTACATGTCATCCAGCCCGTCAATGTCGGAAAAGCGCGCCTCGTCGGGCGGCCATTTCAGCTCGCCGCCCTCCTTGGTGTAGCGCGCGAGCACCCATTCGGGCGTGGTGTTCATCAGCCGGATCAGCTGTCGCTCCAGCACCGCCCACAGCGGCGGTGCCTGCAGCGGCACGGCATCCCTGAGGATCTTCATGGGGTTTTCTCCCTTCTGTCACCATATGCGTATCTTGCTCGCCAGCAGCTCGTCCACCTGTGCGCGGGTGAAGGGCACATCGTCCTGCTGCGCCGTCCAGGCGTGGAAATCCTCGATCATGTCCTGCGTCCATTCCGCGTCGATCGCGCCGGGGCGATAGCGTCCCTCCCGCATGCGCTGGATGGCGAAGGCATCCATATAGTGCACCACCGCGCCGCGCAGGGCGAGCATCTCGGCGAACTGCGGCGGGATGAAGAGGATGCAGTCCTCCTTGGCCAGGACGACGTCCCCCGGCATGACGCACACGCCCTCCATGCGGATGGGACAGTTAACGCCCATGAGGTTGACGGTCTGGGGGGAGGCGTGGCTGGGGTGAACACCCTTGTAGAAGGCGTTGAACCCCTGGATGCTGCGGATGCCGTCAATGTCCCGGACGGAGGCGTAGTGCACCACGCCATTGCCTGTTCGGGCAAAGATGGCGCTGGACAGGCGTTCGCCGATGATCGCGCCGTATTCCACCTTGCCGAACACATCGGCCACATAGACATCGCGGGGCTGGAGGCGTTCGATGGGCCAGGAGACCATGTCACCCATTTCGCCGTCGGCATGGCCGGCCTCCATGAGAAGCTCGCGGATGTCGGGGCGCAGGGGGAGGTAAACGGCGGTCGCCGCCCGCCCGACCATGACCTGGTCGGGACAGGTGGACGAATAGCCGTGCAGGGTCTGACGGACATAGCCTTCATTCTTGAGCATTTCCCACGCGAAGGGGATGGACACATACCGGGCGAGGGTGTCCAGCACCGAATCCGCCACATAGGGTCGCCCGGCGCTGTCACGTTCCCCCGTCCAGGAGGAGGTGAAGCGGGTCAGCTCCTCCGGGGTGAGATCATAGGGCAGATGCTTCATGGGCGTGCGCCTCCCTCAGGAAAAGGATTTGAGGATGTCGATGACCTGCTCCAGCTCCTCCGGCTTGACCTTGTCCGCCGGGACACCGGCCTTGACGCAATCCGTGAAATAGCGGATCTCATTGGCGTAGGCATTGGTCTGGGGCAGGGCGATGCCGCCGGTCTCGCCCTCACCGGCGTTCAGGCTGAGCACCTCGCCGTCCGCCTGATAGATTTTGAGGGTGTCGTCCATGACCACCAGCGCCTTCTCGAACTGGAAGCGGAATTTGCCCTGGAAGGGGAAGTTCGCCGCGTACCATGCCGCCTCGCTGCTCAGGTAGAAGCCATCGAAGGTGTACACAGCCGTCAGCACATCCTGATCGGGACGGCGGGAACGATAGGTGTCCGCCTTTTTCGGCGCACCGAAGGCGTAGAGCATGAAATCCAGATCGTGGATGTGCAGGTCGAAGGGCACCAGGCCGCTGCGCGCCTCATCCATCATCCAGTTGTCCCAGCTCCACTTGGGCTTCACGCCCAGGCGCGTCATTGCGCCGGTGAGCAGCTTGCCGTACTTCCCGCTGTCGAAGATCGCCTTCACATACTCGTATTCCGGCCAGAACCGCAGCACCTGCGCCACCATGAAGCAGACATTGTGCGCCTTGGCGGTGCTGTAGATGCGCTGCACGTCCTCCTTCTTCAGGGAGATGGGCTTCTCGCAGATGACGTGGATGCCCCGCTCCATCGCGTGCACAGCCGCATCGGCATGCAGGTAGGTCGGCAGGCAGATGTCCAGGATGTCCAGCTGCTCATTGTCGAGCATTTCCTTCATGCAGGTATAATGGCGCTTGTCGGGGTACTTGTCCATCTGTTCGGGGCGAATGTCGCACAGCGCGACCAGCTCCACATCGTCCATGGCCTCCCACGCGGGGATGTGAGCGCCGCTGATGCCGCCCACGCCGATCAATCCAACCTTCAGCATTCCTTTTTTCCTCCGCACACTTCGTCGATGATCCTGCCCAGGTATTCCTTGCCGTAGAGGATATCCGCATCCTGCTCCGCGCCGCTGATCTCGCGCTCGATGGTGATCCAGCTGTCGTAGCCCAGGTCATGCAGCTTCGCGATGAGGGCGTGGAAGTCCACCTTGCCCTCGCCGATGCGCTTTTCCTCGCCCAGGTCATGCCCGTTGACGGGATAGCAGCCGTCCTTGCAGTGGGTGTTGCGGACATACTTGCCGAACACGTCCAGCGCGTCCACCGGGTTCGCCTTGCCGTAGAGGATGAGGTTGCCCGTATCCAGGTTGACACCCAGGTTGCCCGTGCCGACCGTCTCGAAGCAGCGCAGCATGGTCACGGGGGTCTCCTGACCGGTCTCGAACAGCAGCCACTGGCCATTCTGCTTCAGGTGCTCGGCGACCTGGCGCACGCCGTCGCAGAAGGGCGCGAAATTCGGGTCGAGGGGGTTCTCGGGGATGAAGCCCATGTGGGTCGCCACGTCGGTCAGGCCGAGCTTCTTGGCGAAGTCCGCACCGTCACACAGGTTCTTGATGCGCATTTCCCGATATTCCGGGGGCACCAGACCCAGGGTCGCCTGTCCCTCATAGAAGTTCCAGACGCGCGGGCCCTCCCACCCGCACCAGAACAGGGATACCGTGATGCCGTACTTCGCCATCAGTTCGCGAAGGCATGCGGCATTCTCGTCCGTCCACAGGCTCGGTTCCCAGGAGCAGAGCTGGCAGTTGTCCAGCCCCATGCGGTTCATCTTCTGGAAGCTCTTTTCCGTTTGCTCCAGGGAGAGGAAATCCAGCAGTACACCGATTCGCATTTGTTTTTTCCTCCTTGATGTCAGTTGAGGGTGAGTTTATCTCCAGCCTTCAGGGGCAGGGGAGCGGAAAGCACGATGCTGTTCCCATCGGCGGCGGCGGGGATGGGTTCGCCGTTGAGCAGCACCTGATGGATGGGTCGGTCGCTGCGGAAGGAGCGCAGGGTGAGTGTGCCCTTCTCCAGCGAGAGGGTGCGGGCATCGCCCTTCTGGGCGAAGGTGCCCCAGGCAGTGTCCACGGAGAAGAAGTAGCGCCTGTCCTCCGCGGGATCATGGGGGACGAAGCCGATCATGCCCTGCGTCAGGTCGAAGCAGAAGCCGCTGACGGCGATGAGCAGCGCGTAGGACGCCATGGAGCGGGCGTAGTTCGAGCCGCATTCGATCTCGTTGAAGGGGTTGCGGCGGAAGCCGTCATAGCGGTCGCGCACCGCCCGGACGATGGTCAGCGCCTCGTCGTACATCCCGTTGGACTGCATGTGCGCCGCCAGCTGGTATTCGATGCCCGGCCAGCCCTCCTCGGTGTAGGGCGCGGGGATGACGGGCTTGTACTTCCCCTCCGGCCATTCGCAGATCAGCGTCGTGCGCTCGTCCGCCATGGCGTAGATGCGGCAGGGGTTGATATGCAGGCGGAGATCGTCCTTGTAGTTGTACCGGTAGATGGCGTGCAGGGCGGAGGACACATGCTCGGGGTCGAGAATGTCCCCCAGGCCGCACATGGCGCTGTGCCAGCAGCCCAGCACCTGATCCGCCACGCAGCCCTGTCCGAATTGGTACTTGATCTCCTTGGCCTCGTCGTTCCAGTAGGAGGCGAGGGTGTCCCCGCCGGCGATCGTCCGGGACGCATCGGCGTACTTCTCCAGAATGCCCTTGTCCTTCAGGTCAATGGCCTGCTCGTAGTATTCGCCGTTGAAGAGCGTCGCGTCCACCTTTTTGCTGCCCTTCGCGAACAGCTCGCGGTACTGTGCCGCCAGCTCCGTTTCGCCCAGATGCTCAGCCATTTCGGCGGCGGCCTTCAATGCGGCCAGATACATGCTCGTCAGCCAGGAATTCGGCCCGAAGAGCTCCATGTCCAGCGTGTGATGCTGACGGCCCTCCAGCACGCCGTCCCGGTCGTGATCCCAGCGGTCGGGATTCTCATCCGACCAGGCGTAGGCGATGCCCCGCTTGATGCCCTCCCACAGCGAACGCAGCCAGGCATCATCCCCGCTGAGCTTCCATTCGCGGTAGACCTTGATGACATCGCCGAACTGCCCGTCGCAGCAGGGGCGGAAGCTCCACCTCGGCGCACCCAGGGGCAGCTGCGTGCGGAAGCGCAGTCCGCCCGCCTCGTCCTGATCATATTGGAAGTGCAGGCTGCGCATGCTCCTCTCCAGCCGCGGGAACAGGAACGGCAGCGCGTAGGCGTAGTTCCACACATGGGTGCAGCTGCCCTCGCAGCTTCCCTCGTGGCTGTGCACGCCCTCCCAGCCATAGAACGCACCGTTCTCCAGCCGGAGCACCGTGGGGGACTTAAGGATGGAGATGTTGCTCCCTGCGGCATCGAGCATGACGGGGGGCAGGGTCTGATCGTAGAAGGCGCGGACGAAACGCAGCGTGTCCGCATGGAGGGCATCCCACCGGCGCAGGGCATCCGCCGCCGCCGCCTTCGCCCCCGGATAGAGCACGGCGTAGTAGTTCCGCCACTGATTGCGCCCCTGGGCATCCCGCCGGTTCAGGTCGGGATGATAGGTGCAGTTGGGGAAATACCAGCTGACCAGGAAGCGCACCCGGCGCGTTTCCCCCGCCGCGACGCGGATATGCGCCGCCAGGGTGGAGGTGTCCCTCTCGCTCAGGTTCGCACCGGGCACGGGCGTGGTGTAAACACGATCCTGCAATTTGCCGGGGGTCGTGAAGTTCTTCCAGAAGACGGCCAGGTTGTCATACCACGCGCCGCGATACCAATACTGCTGGAAGGACTTTTCCGCCGCGTCGGTGGCGATGCACATTTCGCCGTAGTCCGGCGAATCCGCCGCGCAGTCCTCCCGGGTGATGAGCAGGTAGGTTCGCCCGTCCTCCGTGATGACCTCGCGCCGGTCGCTGCCCTGGGGGAAGGGGCTGCACAGGGAGAACGCCACCGCATAGTCCAGGTCGCGGGGCTGATCGTTGGCAATGGTGATCTCGAAGAAGCCCGCCGGGATGCTGGAGTCATCCTCCTGCAGGGGGATGAGGGGGTTGAAGGCGGACAGGGTGATCTGTCCGGGGAAGCGGCGGTCGGCAAAGGCCAATTCCGCCAGCGGATACGCCGCGCGGAAGACCCCGTCCTCAAAATGGGGGATGCCCGCCATCGTCTGCCGATACGGCCCGTGACCGAAGCCCCGGTAGATCTCGCTGCTCACCTCGCCCGTGAACGGCGCCTTCAGGTCGGTGTTGAGCACCCGGGCATCCACCACCCGGCCGTCCGCCTCCGCCCTGATCGCCAGATGCGAAAAGCCTAGGAGCGTGTTCTTGTTGGGACGGTTGAAGATCTCCCACTCCCGGAAGCGTCCGTCGCCGCCCAGGCCGATGCAGCCGCTGCCGATGCCGCCGATGGGGAAGGAGATCTCGTTCCGTTTGTCGCCGCGATATTCCTTCATCTGCATGATGTGACTTCCTTTCCGTGTTGTCCCCGGCCGTTTTCCGGCCGATCCTGCCATGGTATTCTTGCTTCGGCAGGCAATTCCCTGCCGGTCAGCAGTTCTCAAAAAATTCAGTGGGGAACAAGGAGTTTTTCTGACTGCGTCGAATATGTGCATATCTCAGTAAAAACCCGTTAGTCTGATAACGAGGAGTATTTTGTATGCGTCCAGAATGGAAAGACCGCCTGAAGCACTGGATCCACGTGCTGGAAAAGGAATTCTATGAGCCCCTGGGGACTGTCGCCCTGGAGGGCTGCATGACCTATGACATGCTTGGCGCGGAGGAGGCGGAGCAGCTGCCCTATGCCCCCGCGCCGGTCGGCATGCCCTGGGGACGGATGTGGGAATACGGCTGGTTCCGCGG
The DNA here is from genome assembly GCA_964547515.1 of uncultured Faecalibacterium sp. Lineage (GTDB taxonomy): Bacteria > Bacillota > Clostridia > Christensenellales > Aristaeellaceae > UBA11524. The sequence continues at coordinate 7,872 of CAZJOA010000006.1, read as the reverse complement.
GGACATCACCCTGGATGACCGCGCCCAGGGCAAGCCCATCGTGCTGGACATCCGCACGGGCGGCGAGGCCACGGTGTTCGTGGACGGGCAGGAATTCGGCACGCGCCGCGCGGAATGGGTGACGACCCCGCACCACTACCTCTGCGACCAGGTGCTGACCCCGCAGGGCGAGGCCGGACAAAGCATCCACCTGCTTTTCGAGGCCTATGCGGGGCATGATTTCCCCGGCTGCGAGACAGGGCCTGTGCGTCCGGGGGACTGCGAGCCGCGTCCGGAGAGCGAAACGCGCTGCGTCATTGGCGAGACCACCTATGGCATCTGGCATGAGGAGGCCTATCAGCTCTGGCTGGACGTGACGGTGCTGCGTGACCTGCTGTCCGTGACGGACGAGACCTCCCTGCGTGCCGCCCGCATCGAGGAGGCGCTGGAGCAGTTCACCCTGACGGTGGACTTCGAGCAGCCCCGTGCCGCCCGTCTGGCGGATTATGTGAAGGCACGCGAGGTGCTGCGTCCGGCGCTGGCGGCGCACAATGGGTCGACCGCGCCCGAAATGTGGGCGATGGGTCATGCCCATATCGACCTGAGCTGGCTGTGGGGCTATCGCGAGACCCAGCGGAAGATCGCCCGCACCTTCGCCCAGCAGATCCGCCTGATGGACATGTATCCGGAGTATAAGTTCATCCAGAGCCAGGCGCAGGCCTATCGGCTGTGCAAGGAGCTGTACCCCCGGCTGTATGAGCGCATCAAGGAGAAGATCAAGGCCGGACAGTGGATCGCCGACGGCAGCATGTGGGTCGAGCCGGACACGAACCTGTCCTCGGGCGAGAGCCTCATCCGGCAGATCGTCCACGGGAAGCGCTTCTACAGGGAGGAATTCGGCCTGGACACCCAGGTGCTCTGGCTGCCGGATACCTTCGGCTACACCGCTGCCCTCCCCCAGATCCTCAAGGGCTGCGGCGTCCGCTATCTCACCACGCAGAAGATCTTCTGGACCTACAACGGTTCGGATCGCTTCCCCTATCACTATTTCACCTGGCAGGGCATGGACGGCACGGAGATCACGTCCTTCCTGCACATGGACTACAACTCCTTCACCGATGCCGCGACGATGGTGAAGCGCTGGCGCGACCGGGTGCAGAAGCGTGGCCTGTCGCGATTCCTGCTGCCCTTCGGGTATGGCGATGGCGGCGGCGGCCCCTGCCGTGACCACATCGAGATGGCGCTGCGCGAGAAGGATCTGGAGGGTGTGCCGAAGGTGCGGATGGATTCGCCCCAGGCCTTCTTCGAGGCCAGCGCGGCGGACGGTGCGCCCCCGAATCGCTATGTCGGCGAGCTGTATTTCCAGTGCCACCGCGGCACCTATACCAGTCAGGCGGCCGTGAAGCGCGGCAACCGCAAGGCGGAATTCGCGCTGCGTGAGGCGGAATTGTGGTCGGTGGCCGCTGCGGAAAAGGTGGAATACCCCCTGTCCCGGCTGGATGCCCTCTGGAAGGAGGCGCTGCTGAACCAGTTCCACGACATCCTGCCTGGCTCTTCCATCGCCCGGGTGTATGAGGAGGCCGCCAGGCGCTATGCCTTCGTCATGGACGGCACGGCGGACATCACACAGGCGGCGACGGCGAGCCTTGTCAGCGGGGAGGGCTGCACCTATTTCAACAGCCTGTCCTGGACGCGCAAGGCGCTGGTGAAGACGGCGGACGGCTACGGCGTGGCGACCATCCCGCCCATGGGCTGGACGAGCACGGTGGACACCTCCCTGCCGGCGCAGCCCGTCACCGTCCGGGAGGGCGCGGAGGACATCACCCTGTCCAACGGGCTGCTCACCGTCAGCATCAACCGCTCAGGCGAGATCGTCCGCTGCACGGATGCCCGGGGCAATGCGCGCATCTCCGGCAAGGCCAATGTCCTGCGGATGTACAAGGATGTGCCGCGCATGTTCGACGCATGGGACATCGACAGCATGTATGACCAGTCCCCCGTGGCACTGGAAGACGAAGGGCAGATCGAGGTGCTGGAGGCCACCCCGTGGAAGGCAACTCTCCGCGTCACGCGGCGGATCAGCCTGTCCGACTGGGTGCAGGAGATCAGCCTGTGTGCGGACAGCACCCGCATCGACTTCGACACCCGGGTGCACTGGCAGGAGCGGCATCGCCTGCTGAAGGCGGCGTTCCCCACGGGCGTCCACGCCGACGACGGCATCAACGAGATGCAGTTCGGCTATGTCAAGCGTCCGACCCACCGCAGCCGCCCCTACGACGCGGATCGCTTCGAAGTCCCCAACCACCGCTACACCGCCCTGTGCGATGAGAATCGCGGCGCGGCCGTGCTCAACGACTGCAAATACGGCGTGAGCATGCAGGGGGACGAGATCGCGCTGACGCTGCTGCGTGCGGCCACCGCGCCCGACCTCCATGCCGACCAGGGCGACCATGCGTTCAAGTACAGCTACTATGTGTGGGACGGCGCTTTCATTGCGTCGGACGTGGTGCACGAGGGCTACGAATTGAACGTGCCGGTGCTGTGCGCGGCGGGTCATGGGACGGAGCATTCCCTGATGCAGGTGGATGCGCCCAACATCATCATCGACACCGTGAAGGCGGCGGAGGACGGCTCGGGCGACGTGATCGTCCGCCTGTATGAGAGCAAGCACGCCATCACCGATGCGGTGCTGCACCTGGCCCTGCCCTGCGGACAGGCCGCCCTGTGCGACATGCTGGAGAACATACAGCAGGTGCTCCCCGTGGAGGACGGCAGGATCGCCCTGTCCTTCCATGGCTTTGAGGTGAAGACCCTGCGCATTCGCAGATAATCGGTTTCAGATTCCTGCGGGCACTCCCGCATCCGGAGTTCGGATGCGGGAGTGCCCTTTATTTTGCCATTGTGATTTACTGCCCGTCCGCCAGCACCCACAGCGTCTGCGCCGCGTCGTACTTCAGCGTCAGCGTGTCGCCGCTCTTGAGCACATAGTCCTGGTTCAGCGCATAGCCCAGAGAGGGGTCGTTCGCCGCGAACGTGACCGGCGCGGTGTATTTGGCAATCGTGATGGTGACGGTGTGCCCGTCCTCATACTTGCCCACGCGCAGGGAGGCCGTGGTGTCGCCGTTGGCGCGCACATACAGCTTCTCATAGAAGGGGCTGATCTGGGTGTTCCCCGCGTCGATGAGCTGCACCTCGGCGCTGGCGGTCTTCTCGTAGGTGTTGCCCCGGAAGAGGGGGACATTGCCCACGAAGGGCGAGGTCTCCCGGGGTTCGACGCAGTTGACGAAGGTGTTCCCCTCGATGAGCACGTTCTTCAGCTCGGACGTGCCGCCCACGCCCACCGCCACGAAGCGGGATTCCTTCGCCGTGAAGTGATTCCCCCGGATGACCAGGTTCTCGATGGGCTGACTGCCGGTGGAGTTGAAGTTGTTGCACATGTCGATGATGTAGTCCCCGCCGACATCCGTGCCCACATTGTTCTCCAGATAGATGTTCTTGTTCGCCGACCAGTCGCCGTAGACGCCGTTCTCATCCAGCGTGCCCGCGCCGCCGAAGGCAAAATTCAGCACCGGGCCGCGGGTGTTGTGGAAGGTGTTCTCCCGGATGTACACCGGGCCATAGATCGCGCCCGCCAGCTGGAAGAGGGAGAAGTTGGGCTGACCGTTCTTGTTGTCGAAGTAGTTCTTCTCGAAGATGACGGTGTAGGTGGAGCAGTCCCCCTGTGCCAGGGCGATGCCATTGGCATTGCGGGAATTGTAGAAGCTGTTCCCCGCGAAATAGGCGGTGTTCTTCTCATAGGGGAAGGAATCCGGCACGAGGCTCTCATCGAAATGGGCATAGGCGGCACGCGGGGAATACTCGATCCAGAAGCGGCAGTTCTTGTCCGGCGAACCGAACTGGCAGTTCTGCACATTGAGCCATGCCGCATACAGGTTGAAGCAGGAGGCATTGGTGTCCGCCATGATGCAGTCCGTCACCTCCAGATAGCCCACCAGCTGACCGCCGACATAGAGCGTTTCGCCGGAGAAGGAATGGATGTTGATGTCATGCAGGCGGACATTGTGCACCATCTTGTCATGGGCGACGGTGATGCCCTTGTGGTTGACATCCCAGCCGTAGTTGATGGTGGGATCATAGCCCCAGTCGCTGGCGTTGGACCATCCGCGGCAGCCATCCAGCTCGAAGCCCTCCAGGGTGATGCTCGTGCGTGCCCGTCCCTCGGCATTGAAGTCCAGGCCCTCGATGCGGATGCCGCTGTTGCGGTAGACCAGCTCCTCATGGGGCGTACCGGCCGCCGCGTTCCAGTGGGCGTTCGCCTTGAGCACCGTCCTGTGCCTGTCCCCGTCCTTGCCCGCGCCCCGCAGGGTCAGGTTGTCATAGCGGATGTACAGGCAGTAGGTCTCGTAGGTCTTGTAGTCCCCCGCCAGGCAGTAAGTGCCCTCGGGCAGCACCACCGTGCCGCCGCCGCTCTGCCCCAGGGTGTCCAGCGCCTCCTGGATGACCAGGGCATTGCTCCGCGCCTGCTCCAGGGTGACGGTGCCGCCCGCGTCCCACCAGTCCCCGGCGGTCAGCTGATCCGCCTCGATGCAGACGATGCGGGGGGTGATGTCCTCCGCACAGGCGGTCATGCAGCCCAGGCTGCCGATGGCCGTGTTGACCGCCAGGAGGGTGCTCAGGAGCTTTCGACCTTTCTTCATTTCGGTTTCCTCCTTCATCTTTATGCGGCGGACACGCGCGCCCTGCCGCTGGTTCCGATAAGGTAACTATACTTGAAGTGATAGCACGTTTCAAGTTAAAATAGCGGTTTTTTTATGGAGAATCCGAACCTCCTTTTCCATCGGCGGACGTATCGGCATTCCGGGTCGGTTTCGAGCCCCGACCAGGGCCAAAACGGAAAATCTTTTTCCAAAAAGGTCAAAATCCCGATAGCATGTCAAATCTTTATGATTGAAAAACCCCCGTTCTGTGCCCTATAATACCATCAACGGGTTTACTGAGAGCCTGGGGAACCAAAACTCAATACGGGAGGAAAGAAATCATGAAGAAACTGGTAAGCATCATCCTGGCGCTGACCCTTCTCCTCTCCGCGTGCAGCTTCGCGCTGGCGGAGGACGACAAGCCCTTCAAGGGGCGCACGATCAACCTGTGGGGCTGGGGCTTCGAGTTCGACAGCCTGCTGGATGAGGATGGCAACTTCCGCGACATCTACAACTCCAACAACTTCGTCCTGGCGGCGGTTGAAGAGTGGTGCGCGCTGAACGAGTGCTCCTACAGCATCCACAATCAGACCTCTCACGACGAGCTGCTGGCGGCGATCACCGCGCAGGAAGGTCCCGACCTGTTCAACGGCTGGGGCTCCTTCCCGAGCCTGATGCTCAACGGCTCTGCCAAGGCGCTGTCCCCCGAGGTCGCCGAGCGCTTCCTGGAGAAGTTCGGCCACACCTACATGGACGTGATGGCCTACAACGGCAACTACTACGGCGTGGCGCTGCCCTGGAATGCCATCGCGGTGTATCGCTATGACCGCACCCAGATGGAAGAGCTGGGCATCAAGACCCCCCGTGAGTACTGGGAGGAAGGCAACTGGACCTTCGAGACCTTCAAACAGCACCGCAAGGACTGCGTCGTTGACATCGACGGCGACGGCAAGGTCGACTACGGCCCCGGCCATGTGTCCGAGTTCTACCTGACCAGCGACCCCGTTGAGTTCGACGAGAACGGCAAGCTGGTGTCCAAGGTGAACACCGAGCGCTTCCGCGACTACTATCAGACCATGTACGAGACCCTGACCATCGACAAGACCGGCTACGGCGGCAACTGGAACGCTTTCTTCCAGGTGGACGACAGCGGCGTGTACGGCATGTCCAACGTCTTCCGCTGGGATGGCTGGTACTATCCCACCGGCCTGTACAAGCTGGCTGAGAACGGCCATGTGATCGAGAGCGCCCCCATCCCCATGTGGAAGCAGGGCGACACCGAGCAGGCTGTCAACATGAACGGCGTGGGCTTCTGCGTGCTGAGCGGCGCGAAGAACGAAGACATGGCCATCTCCCTGCTGGAGTTCATCCTGGAGTGCGGCCTGGAGCAGATGGACGACATGAGCGGCGACGCGCTGGGCTACGACTTCGCGGGTCTGCAGGGCACGACCGAGATCTCCAAGAAGTACCTGGACGAAGTGTCCACCGCCCTGGCTGAGGACATGGCTGCGCTGGACGACGCTGGCCTGACCGAGGAAGACATCGAGTGGACCAAGTCCCTCATGCACTGGTACAACAAGGAAGCCAACTACATGTTCGACCTGGATCTGCCCGGCGCTTACTTCTCCATCCGCGAGGGTCATTACGACCAGCTGTATCAGGTGCCCGTGGCGACCTTCATCGCCGAGTTCGCACCCGTGCATGAGGCCATGTGCGAGACCTTCAACAACGTGTATGTGACCAAGTAATGGATGATCCCCCTGATGCCGGGCGTGGCAGTCAGCTGCGCCCGGTTCAGGCCGAGCGAGGCGTGTCTGCATGCAGTCCCCCTTTCCCTCTGACGCTGCGCCATGAAGAATGACGGTGAAAAGGAAGGAGACGGACCGCTGCGGGCACGCCTTTTCCATGAGAATGATGAACATCTGTCCGGGGCAAACCCGGCACGAAGGGAGAAGCGATATGCTGGAGCACCTGACGAGGCTGAGCGACGATCAGCTGATTTCGATCTCACCGGAGAACCTCACCGGCGAAAAGGGACGTGGCGGCGCAATGTCCCTGGAGGAGGGCACATCCGGACACTGCGCCCGTGACCTGGGCATCGGCTGGAAGGTCAACCCGCGCATGTTCATCCAGGCCGGCGAAACCTTCACCCTGGCGGACGTGCAGGATGAGGGCGAGATCACCCAGATCTGGCTGACGCCGACGGGAAACTGGCGCGGACAGATCCTGCGCATCTACTGGGACGGCGCGTCCACCCCCGCCGTGGAATGCCCCCTGGGCGACTTCTTCGCCAACGGCCTGAATACCTATGCCCCCGTGCGCTCCATCCCCATCTGCGTCAACCCCGGCTCGGCATTCAACTGCTATTGGCGCATGCCCTTCCGCAAGGGCTTCCGTATCACGCTGGAGAACCGCAATGACGAGCGCGTGACGGTCTATTACCAGATCAACTACCTCCGCAAGTCCATTTCGCCGGACACCGCCTATTTCCACGCCCAATTCCGCCGCGTCAACCCCCTGCCCTACAAGCAGGTGTTCACCATGCTGGACGGCATCGAGGGCAAGGGGCACTATGTGGGCACGTACATGGTCTGGGGCAGCAACAGCAATGGCTGGTGGGGCGAGGGCGAGGTCAAGATGTATCTGGATGGGGACGAGGAATTCCCGTCCATCTGCTACACCGGCACGGAGGACTACTTCTGCGGCTCGTATGATTTCGAGAATCAGACGACCCACGAATACGAGGAGTTCACCACGGCTTATGCAGGTCTGCCCCAGGTGATCCGCCCGGACAGGCTCTACCGGTCGCAGATGCGTTTCGGCATGTACCGCTGGCATCTGACCGACCCGGTGTATTTCCGCCGGAACATCCGCGTCACCATCCAGGGGCTGGGCTGGCGCGGCAAGGGACGCTACCTCCCCCTCCAGGATGACATCAGCTGTGTGGCCTTCTTCTATCTGGACAAGCCCAGCTGCAACCTGCCCACACTGGGGGACTATGACGATCTTGAGCTGAACTGACTGAGTGAATTATGAATTAGGAATGAGGAATGAGGAATGAGAAATTGAGCTACTGATGCCATGGGTCGTCCGCCATGTCGGTGGCCGCACCCAAGTCCGCACCATTCAAATTCCTAATTCATCATTCATAATTCCTAATTCAGCACAGCGTCCGCCTCACCATCTAATACTAATT
>CAZJOA010000005.1:0-43121 GCA_964547515.1 uncultured Faecalibacterium sp. | reverse complement strand
ATTTTGCGCATCGAACTGCTCAGATTGTGCCATGTTCGGCGTTTCTCAGGCAGACGGCCTCACCCAGCGGGCGCTCCGGTGCGTCCAGGTACTGCCGGAGCAGCTCCGGCTCGGTCAGCACGCCCAGCAAACGCATGCTCCCGGCCTCATAGCAGACGCAGGTGCACATCCGCCCCGAGGGCAGGCGGCGGACAAACTGATGCAGCGTCTGCGTGTGCAGGGCGGCACAGGCCGTGGCAGGCAGGCATCCCCGGCGCTCCAGCAGGAGCTTGCGCTCCAACAGGAAGCGGTACTCCGCCATGGCCTTCGTCGTCAGCGACGCAGCGCTGCCGTACAGCAGACAGCACCCAGCAAACGCCAGCGAGAGGTTCCAGCCGCCCATACGCCAGGAGACATACAGGTTCAGGCCGATCAGCGCCATGCCGAGGGCACTGCCGATGCCCCGCAGCAGCCGCTGTGCCGTCCGCAAGGGCATCAGCCGCTCCAGCACGAGCAGGAGGATGCGTCCGCCGTCCAGCGGCAGGGCGGGCAGGAGGTTGACCGCAAGGAGGCTCACATTGCTGACGAAGAGCCTGTGTCCCCACGCGATGCCGAAAACCCCGGTGCGGGTCAGCAGAATCGCCGCACTGCACAAGATGAGGGTCATGCCCGGCCCGGCCATCAGCATGAGCAGCCGCCGCACGGGAGCGAGCTTCGCATCGTCCTCCACGCGCAGGACAGCACCCAGGGGCGTCAGCTCAATGCGTTCAGGCGGCTGACCCAATGCCGCGCCAACCAGGGCATGCGCGCCCTCATGCAGCAGGATGGACAGGGTGCTCGCCGCGAAAAGCTCCGCCTTTCCGCACAGACAGGCATAGCACGCATAGAGCAGCAGCGACCCATGCAGCGCCACCTCCGTCCGTCCCAGGGGCAGCACGCACCAGCGCTTCATCGACCCAGATAGCGTGCCGGATCGACGCTGATGCCGTCCCGCCGCACCTCGAACACGCAGTCCGCCCCCTGCAGCAGCGTGCCCAGCACGTCACCCGTCAGGACGCGATCACCCGTCTGCACCGCGACCTCCGCAAGGTTGCCGTACAGGCAGGACAGGCCGTCCTCCCCTGACACCTGCACCAGGCGTTCCGCGCCGTTGCCGTGATACACGCCGATCACCTCGCCCGATGCAGCGGCACGGACCTCACGGCTGCCCGTGCGCCAGGAGGTATACGGCTCGGCGGACGACCAGGCATGCACCACCGTGCCGCCGCTCACCGGCTGGGTCAGCGGCTGCGTCTGTTCGCCGAAGACGAGCACGGCCTCCGGGAAAAGTGCGCTGACAAAGGAGAGCTTCCCCAGCTGATCGTCTAACAGGGAACGATCGGTGGCCGCCGTCAGCACGGCATCGGCCGCATTGGATACCGGCGGGATCGCCCCTGTCCGCAGCGTCACCGCGCAAAGCACCAGCGCCGCCGCCACAGCGAGATTCCGCAGGAACGGTTCTCCCCTGCCCCGCTTTTCGTCCGCCACCGTCTCGACCACCGGGGACTTTTCCTCTGCCGACGCTGACAGAAGCCTGCCGCGGTCCCGGAGCGTCAGCTTGCCCGTCCTGTGTCTGTCCGCCATAAAAAGCACCGCCTTTCAGGGACAGCATATGCCCCCGGAGGCGGTGCTCATGACAGATCAGAGTGTCAGCGTGCCCATTTCAACCATGCGCTCCAGCGCCCGGGCGATGGCGATGCGGCCATGGGCGTAGGTCAGTCCGCCCTGCATGTACGCCGTGAAAGGCTCGCGCATGGGGGCATCGGCGGACAATTCCACCGACGCACCGGATACGAACGTACCCGCCGCCATGATGACCTGGTCGCTGTAGCCGGGCATGTCCCACGGCTCGGGCAGCGCCATGGAATCGATGGGGGAAGCCATCTGAATGCCCTGGCAGAAGGCGATCAGCCTTTCCGGCGTGCGCATCTGGATGGCCTGGATGATGTCGGCACGCGGCTGGGTGGAGGCAGGGGTCGTGACCATGCCCAGATCCTCAAAGACGCGCGCAGCCAGACAGGCCGTCCTGATGGCCTGCGCCACGGTGTGGGGTGCCATGAAAAGCCCCTGATAGAAGGGCTGATAGCTCGCCGCATACGAACCGACCTCCAGGCCGATGCCGGGGGCGGTCAGGCGATAGGAGATGCGCTCGATGGCATCCCTGCGCCCCGCCACATAGCCGCCGGTGGGTGCAATGCCGCCGCCGGGGTTCTTGATGAGGCTGCCGACGCACACGTCCACGCCGTAATGGGTGGGCTCTTTTTCGCAGACGAACTCGCCGTAGCAGTTGTCCACCATCAGGCGAACGCCGGGATGCTTGCGATGGAGCATGTCCGCCAGCGGGGCGAAGTCCTCCGGCATGAGGGAGGGTCGCCAGTCGTAGCCGCGGCTGCGCTGGGCGATGACGAGCCGGGTCTTGGGCGTGATGGCTGCGTCCACCGCGTCCACATCGATGCGCCCGTCCTTCATGTCCACCTGGGAATAGCTCACGCCCATTTCCCGCAGCGAACCGACGGGGGCTTCGCCTTCGCCCCAGCCGATGACGCCTTCCAGCGTGTCATAGGGCGTGCCGGTGGCGGACAGGATGTGATCCCCCGGCAGGGTCAGGCCGAAGAGGCACAGGCTGATGGCATGTGTTCCGCTGACGATCTGCGGGCGGACGATGGCGGCCTCCGTGCCGAAGAGCGACGCAAAGATGCGCTCCAGCGTATCGCGCCCCACATCGTCATAGCCGTAGCCGGTGGTGGGGGCAAAATGCCGGTAGGCCACCATTTCCTCCTGATAGGCCTTCAGCACACGGCGCGTTCCGTTCTCCTCGATGGCATCGATGCGGGCAAACTGCTCCCGAAGCGCGTCCTCCGCGCGGGAGATCCTTTCCTGTATGGTCATTTCGATTCTCCTTGTGTGTACCATGTTTTCAATCGGTCATAGGCATCGGGCGCAAGCGCGTCCACCCAGAGGACATCCGGCTCGCGCCGCATCCACGTCAGCTGACGCTTGGCATAATGCCGCGTGTTGAGCTTGAGCAATTCGTCCGTGTCCGCCCAGGTGGCTTCCCCGCGCAGGAAGGGCACGATCTCCTTGTAGCCGATGGCCTTCATCGCCTGACAGTCCGCCGGAATGCCGCTGTCCAGCAGGGCGCGCACCTCATCGGTCAAGCCCTGCGTCACCATGAGGTCCACCCGCTTTTCGATCCGCGCGTAGAGCAGCGAACGCTCCATCGTCAGCGACGCCACACGATAGCGGAAGCGGCTCTCCCCGTCGATCCGGGGCTGCATGGAGAACGGGATGCCCGTCGTCCGGTAGACCTCCAGCGCACGGACGGCACGGCGGACGTCATTCAGGTGGAGGCGTGCGGCTGTCGTCGGATCGACCTCCGCCAGCATGTCATGCAGGCGCTGCCTGCCGCCCTCCTGTGCCGCGATGGCTTCCAGCTCCGCACGAAGCGCATCGTCCGCCGGGGCATCCCCCATTGCCATGGGCTGACGCAGTGCACGCAGATACAGCCCCGTCCCGCCCACAAGAAGCGCACGCTTCCCACGGGCGTGAATGCCGGCGATGCAGCCCTCGGCCAGCTCCTGATAGCGTGCCACGGAAAAGCTCTCGTCCGGGTCGGCGACATTGAGCATGTGATGCGGGATGCCGTCCATCTCCGCGGCGGTCGGCTTGGCCGTGCCGATGTCCATGCGGCGGTAGATCTGCATGGAATCCATGCAGACGATCTCGCAGCCGAATTCCTTCGCCAGGCGGATGGACAGGGCGGTCTTGCCGCTGGCGGTCGGGCCGGTCAGCACCCAGCAAAGCTTTTCATTTTTCTCATCCATAGGCCACCTCACTGCGGACGGCGGAAGCGCCGGTCGATGTCCGCATGGGTCAGCGCCACGATCAGCGGCGTACCGCGCGGGCTGGTGGGCGTGACCTTGCGCTCGACCATACGCAGGACGAGCTCGCGGATGTCCGCCTCACTCAGGCCTTCGCCGCTCCGGACAGAGCGCTTGCACGCCAGCGCCAGAATGCCCGTGCGGCGCTTCTCCAGGCTGATCGTCCCGCGCTCGCCCTCCAGCTGATCCAGTATTTCCCGCAGCAGCGAAGGCGCTTGGGGCTGACCCAGGATCATCGGTATGGAACGGATGGCGACCTCCGTTTCGCCGAAGGGTTCTACCGTCAGCCCGATCTCCTGCAGGGCATCCCGGTGGATCTCCAGCAGCTGCTGCTCCTTGCGCGTCGCGGGGACGATCACCGGAAGAAGCAGCTCCTGTGCGCATTGGTGCGTGTCCAGCGCCTTCATCATGCGGTCGAACAGCAGGCGCTCATGCACGCCCTGCTGATCCACCAGCAGCAGGTGGTCATCATACTCCACCAGGATATAGCTGCTGAACGCCGTGCCAATGATACGCAGCTCCTTCCCGCTTTCCGGCAGGAAGGTCTGCACCGCCGCCGTTTCCGCCGGTCGGACCGGCTCTTGCCGGATCGGCGGCACGGGCGACTGATACGAGCGCATGAAGGCCTGCACCGCCATGGGCGGCTCATACAGGACGGACGCGGGGCGGTTCACGGGCTGGAGGGGCTTCATGCGCTGCATGGGGGCGGACTGCGCCGGGGGCGGCGTTTCCGCTTTTGCCGCCGGGGCGGAAGGCCTGGAGGGTTCGGAGGGAACGGCCTTCTGCGCCGCAGGGGGCGGTGTTTCCGCTTTTGCCGCCGGGGCGGAAGGCCTGGAGGGTTCGGAGGGAACGGCCTTCTGCGCCGCAGGGGGCGGTGTTTCCGCTTTTGCCGCCGGGGTGGAAGGCCTGGAGGGTTCGGTGGGAACGGCCTTCTGCGCTGCCGGGGGCGGCGTTTCCGCTTTTGCCGCCGGGACGGAAGGCCTGGAGGGTTCGGGGGACGCAGCCTTCTGTTCAGTCGGGACGACGGTCTGCGCCTTCACCACGGACACCGGAGGCAGCGTCTGCGCGGGTTCGGGCGAAAGCCGCAGAAGCTCGGGCTGATCCAGCGGATTGGCCGCCGGGAAGGCATCGCGCACCAGCTGCTCGACAGCCTCGGCCAGGGCGGATTCGTTCTGGAAGCGGCATTCCAGCTTGTTGGGGTGGACATTCACGTCCACCATGTCATAGGGCATGGTCAGGTGGAGGACGCAGGTCGGATACCGCCCGGACGGAAGCCATTCCCTGCAGGCGGCCTCCACGGCGGCGGACAGCACCCCGGAGCGCATATAGCGCCCGTTGATGAAAAAGCTCTCGTGTGCGCGGGACGCACGTCCGCTGTCGCCCGTGCCCACAAAACCCTTGAGCATCACGCCGGACTGATGCCCCTTGACCTCGCGCATGCTGCGCAGCTCCTTGCCGTAGATGCTGAACACGGCGGAGGACATTTTCCCATCCCCCGCGGAATGGTAGAGCGTCTTGCCCTGGCTGATGTACCGGAAGGACACATCGGGTCGGGAAAGGATGAGGCGCATCATCAGGTCGGACACATATCCGGCCTCGGTGGCGGGCTTTTTGAGGAATTTCAGGCGGACGGGCGTGTTGTAGAACAGCTCCCTGACCACGAAGCTCGTCCCCTCCGGACAGGCGGCCTCCTCGATGGATGTGATGCGTCCGCCCTGATTGACCACCTTCACGCCGCTTTCGTCCTGATGCGTGCGGGTGGTGCAGGTCACCTTGGCCACCGCAGCGATGGAGGCCAGTGCCTCCCCGCGGAAGCCCAGGGTCTGGATGGCGAAAAGATCCTTGGTGGCGGAGATTTTGCTGGTGGCGTGGCGTTCAAAGGCCATGCGGATCTCGCTCTGGTCGATGCCGCTGCCGTTATCCGTCACCCGGAAATAGCTGATGCCGCCGTCGCGTATCTCCACCGTGATCGCCGTCGCGCCCGCATCCAGGCTGTTCTCGACCATCTCCTTGATGGCAGCCGAGGGGCGCTCCACCACTTCGCCGGCAGCGATTTTGCCGATGACCTCATCGGACAGCAGCTGAATTTTCCCAGCCATGGCTTCCTCACTTTCAAATCAGCGACTCAAAAACAGACTTCGGTCGGTTTTCACTGTACTTTGGTCGGTTTTATAGCTTGCGCGCCTTCTCCCGCAGCAGGAAGAGCTTGTTGATGGCATCCATCGGCGTCAGTGCCATCACATCGATGGACTGGAGCTCGTTGATGATCTCCGTCCTGGCGTAATCGAAGAGATTCACCTGCTCGTTCTCGCGCTTGGGGCCGTCCTCCAGGATATTCTGGCCGATGCCCTTCTGGTTGATGTTGCTGACCTCCAGGCGCGCCTGTATCTCATGGGCACGCACCAGCACGGGATGGGGAATCCCCGCCAGACGCGCCACATGGATGCCGAAGGACTTGTCCGCCCCACCGCGCACGATCTTGCGCAGGAAGATGACATCCTCACCATGCTCGCGGACGGAAATGCAGTAGTTCTCCACGCCCTCGACGCGGCCCTCCAGCTCGGACAGCTCATGATAGTGCGTCGCAAAGAGGGTCTTCGCGCCGCATTTCTGCTTGTCCGCCAGATATTCGACCACCGCCCACGCGATGGACAGTCCGTCAAAGGTGGACGTTCCGCGGCCGATCTCGTCCAGGATGACCAGGGAGTTCTCCGTGGCGTTGCGGAGGATATACGCCGTTTCGCTCATTTCCACCATGAAGGTCGACTGTCCGCTGGCCAGATCGTCCGACGCGCCCACACGGGTGAAAATGCGGTCGACGATGGGGATCACGGCCTCCTGCGCCGGGACGAACGACCCGATATGCGCCATCAGCGTGATGAGCGCGACCTGCCGCATGTAGGTGGACTTACCGGCCATGTTGGGGCCGGTGATAATGCACATGCGCTTGTCCTCGCCGTTCATGTCGGTGTCGTTGGGGATGAAGCCGCCCTCGGTCATGGACTGCTCCACCACGGGATGCCGCCCCTGGACGATATGGAGCGTGCCGTCCTGCGAAATGGTGGGGCGGACATAGTGATTGCTGACCGCCACCCGTGCCAGGGACAGGAGCGCGTCCAGTGTCTTCAGCGCCATGGCCGTCTGCTGGATGCGGCTGATATGCCTGGCGATCTCCTCGCGGATCTCGGTGAACAGCTGCAATTCCAGCCGGACGGACTGCTCCTGTGCGCCGATGATCTTCTGCTCGATCTCCTTGAGCTCGGGTGTCATGTACCTTTCGCAGTTCGCCAGGGTCTGCTTGCGCGTATAGCGCATGGGCACCAGATCGTAATAGGACTTGGTGACCTCAATATAGTAGCCGAACACCTTGTTGTACTGCACGCGGAGATTGCGGATGCCCGTTTCCTCGCGTTCGCGCTGTTCCAGCTCCAGTATCCACTGCTTGCCATTGGTGGATGCGGTGCGGTATTCATCCAGCATGGCGCTGTAGCCATCGTTGATGATGCCGCCCTCGGTGATGAGCGCGGGCGCTTCGGGGTGAATGGCGCGGGACAGCAGGTCAGCCAGCTCATCCAGGGAATCCAGCCCGTCCGCCAATTCCCGCACGGCAGCGCTCTGACAGCCCGACAGCAGGCTGCGGATGTCCGGCACGCGCTTGAGCGACGCGCACAGCGCCAGACAATCCCGGGCGTTGATGGACTTGTATGCCACCTTGGACAAAAGGCGCTCCACGTCGTAAACGCCCTGCAATTCCTCCAAAAGGGTCATGGTCAGCACATGCTGTCCGGCGAATTCCTCGACCGCATCCAGCCGGCGCTCGATCAGCTCCCGGCTGACGCTGGGCTGCTCGATCCAGGAGCGCAGAAGCCGTCCGCCCATCGCCGTGGCCGTCTTGTCCAGCAGGGACAGCAGGCTTCCCTTGCGGCTGCGTCCGCGGATGGACTCGGTCAGCTCCAGATTGCGCCGGGTGTTGCGATCCAGCAGCATGGTCTCGTTCCCCTGATAGATGCGCAGACCGGTGATGTGCTCCAGCGCGTTCTTCTGCGTTTCGGACAGATAGCGCATCAGCGCACCCGCCGCACAGGCCGCCGATCTGTATTCCTCCGACAATCCCAGCGGCGAGAGATCCTTCAGGTGGAAATGCTGACAGAGCGCCTCGGTGGCATTGGCCAGCTGATACCACGCGGCGGACTGCTCGGAGACGGCCAGATCCTCCCGGTGGAGGCACTCGCGGAACTTCACCAGGTCGCTGACGATGACCTCCATCGGGGCAATGCGTGCCAGCTCGTCCGCCAGGGTATCGGTCGGATTCCTGATCTCGTGGACGTAGAATTCACCCGTGGAAACATCCGCAAAGGCCAATCCGGCACGGTCAGCAGCAAAATGCACCGACAGCAGGAAGTTGTTGGCACGCTCGTCCAGCATGGTGCTCTCGATCACCGTGCCCGGGGTGACGATGCGCGTGATGGAACGCTTCACAAGTCCCTTGGCCAGGGCAGGGTCTTCCATCTGCTCGCAGATGGCGACCTTGTAGCCCTTGGCGATCAGCCGCTCGATATAGGTGTCCACCGAATGGTACGGAACGCCGCACATGGGCGCACGCTCCTCCAGGCCGCAGTCCCGGGCGGTCAGGGTCAGCTCCAGCTCGCGCGAGGCGGTTTTCGCATCGTCAAAAAACATCTCGTAGAAATCGCCCAGCCGGAAAAAGAGCAGACAATCCTTGTTTTCTTCCTTCATCCGGAGGTATTGCTGCATCATCGGTGTCAAACCAGCCATTGTGTTCCCTTCCGTTTCATCAAATACACGGCTGACTTACTGTCCGCAGCCGCCGCAGGACGCACAGTTCCCCGTGCATCCGCCATTGCCGTCCTCCACCTCGCCGGTGATGACCAGGCGGAGAATGCGGTTGACATTGTCCATCATCGTCTGGAATTCCGCCTGTGCATCGCGCATGTCCTTGACGATGGTGCATGCATTCATGGCGTTTTCCGCCGCCTGGAGCTCTTCGCCCGCAGCGGCGACCTTCTCGGCATCGAAATCCGGCGCGCGCAGGAGCAATTCCACATTATTGCGCTTCTCCATATAGGCGGACACGGTGGCCGTCGCGGCTTCGTCCTTCGTCACCTGCTCCTCCAGCCGATGCATCCGCTGATAGACCTCGCTTTGCAAAATGGCCTCGGCCAGTGCCTGCGCCTTCATCATCACGTCACGCATGATCGTTTCCCTCCTGATGATCGATTCTTTCCGCCACAAGGGTGTTGTTCTTCATCGCCGTGACGCGCACGGGGATGATCTGCCCGATGTCGCTCTCGCTGCCGGGGAAGGTGATGGACACGCCATGGCGGCCATGTCCGGAGACGGCCTTGTCGCTGCGGCGGCTCAGCCCCTCCACCAGCACTTCCTCCTCCATGCCCACGAAGCGGGACAGTGCCTTCCGCTGACATTCCTCCTGCACGGCAATGAGCCGCTGGATGCGGTCGGTGGACACGTCCTCCGCCACCTGATCGGGCAGACCTGCGGCGACCGTGCCCGTCCGCGGCGAATAGATGAAGGTGAACGCACTGTCGTAGCCCACCTCGCGGACGATGGACAGCGTATCCTGGAATTGCTCCTCCGTTTCGCCGGGGAAGCCGACGATGATGTCCGTCGTCAGCCCGATGGACGGAACAGCCTGACGCAATCTGCGCACGCGGTCCAGGTATTGTTCCCGGGTATAGCGGCGGTTCATGCGGCGGAGGATATCGTCGTTGCCATGCTGCACCGGCAGATGAAACTGGGGCAGGATGTGCTTTGACGCGGCCATCACGTCGATCAATTCGTCGGAGAGATCCTTGGGGTGACTGGTCATGAAGCGGATACGCTCGATGCCGATGTCATCCAGGGCCTTGAGGAGCTTGGCGAAGGTCACATCGCCCGCCAGACCCTTGCCGTAGCTGTTGACATTCTGCCCCAGAAGCATGATCTCCTTCACCCCGGCGGCCTGCAGTGCTTTCGCTTCGGTCAGGATGTCCGCCATCTCCCGGGAACGCTCCCGTCCCCGCACATACGGCACGATGCAGTAGCTGCAAAAATTGTCGCACCCATACATGATGGTGATGTAGGCCGCGTCCTTGCGCAGGCGCTTGATGGGCAGATTCTCGGCGATGCTGTCCCTGTCCTCCACCACCACCACGGGCTGGTCGCTGCGCAGGGTCTGATAGAGCAGCTCCGGCAGCTTATGCAGATTCGACGTGCCGAAGGCCAGGTCGATGAACCTGTACTGCCTGAGGATCTTCTCCGCCATGCCGGGCTGCTGGATCATGCAGCCGCAGACGGCGATGACCAGCTTGGGGTTCTTCTTGCGGCATTCCTTCAGCCAGGTGACATTGCCCAGGGCGCGGCGCTCCGCATTGTCCCGGACGCAGCAGGTGTTGAAGATCACGAAGTCCGCCTCCGTGCGATCCGCCGCCTCGGTCATGCCCATGTCGCGCAGCATGCCCGCCAGCTTTTCCGAATCGTGGGCGTTCATCTGGCAGCCGTAGGTCACCACATGGTAGGAGGCGGGACGATCCGCCAGCGCGCTGACCATCGCGGCATAACGGCGCTGCTCGGCCAGCTCCTCGGGGGTGATATGCACAGGCTTGCGTTCAGCCATCCGAATATTCCTCCTGAACTTGCTTCTTTTTCATCGTTTCCCGCAGCGGCGGACGGGTGCGCCTGCGCGTCATTTCGATCAGCCCCAGGGCGGTGAAGCCATGGATGACCGTCTTGACGCGATCCGCCGCGAGGGCTTCCGCCAATGCGCCCAGCACCGCCTGACGATGCGCCGGGGCGTTCATATCGATCATGTCGATGATGATGATCCCGCTGATGTTCCGCAGCCGGATCTGGCACGCCGCCTCCCGGCAGGCCTCCAGATTGGTGCGCAGAACCGTGTCCGGCAGACTGCTCTTGCCGACGAACTTCGCGGTGTTCACATCGATGACGGTCATCGCCTCGCACGGGTCGAAGACGAGGTTGCCGCCGCTCTCCAGCCAGACGCGCCGTTCCAGCGCCTTGTGCACCTGGTTGGACACCCCTGCCACGTCGAAGAGGTCATCCCCCATCAGGCGAACGGGCGCATAGGCATTCAGCTTGTCCGCCAGTGACGGATCATTGGTGGAAATGCGGTCGATGCCGCGCGGATGATAGTCGGCCAGCACCAGCTCCAGCGTGGTTCGCGGCGCATGGAGCACACTCGGCACATGCGCGGTGGGGGCGGCCTTGCAGATCGCGTCCCAGCGGGCACGGAGGGCATCGGTCTCGGCACGCAGCTGCTCATCCGATGCATGCTCGCTCGCCGTCCGCATCACCAGGCCGAACTGTCCGCCGCTGATCTCCTGCGCCATGTGCTTGAGCGCCTTGCGCGTCCTGTCGCCCGTGATGCGCGAGGATACACCGCAGCGGCGGCTCAGGGGCGTGAAGAGGACATACTCCCCGCACAGGGTGATGTCCCGGCTGAGGAAAGCCCCCTTGACCCCCTGCGCCTCCTTGCGCACCTGGACAAGCACGCCCATGCCGGTTTGCAGCTTCGGCAGCTCGGGGGCATTGCGCTCCTCCAAGGGGAGAAAGCCGCATTTTTCCTGTCCGATCTGGATGAAGGCCGCCTTCATGCCGGGCATGATGCGCTCCACACGTCCCAGATAGACCGCCTCGGAGGACGCATCCGCATCCGACGGGAGGTACTCCACCAATCGGCCATCCTCCACCACGGCGATGTCCAGCCCGTCCGCCCGGCGGAGGTACAATTCACGCATCACAGCGTCTCCAGCGGTGCCAATGCGCCGCCTTCATCCAGCCCGAAAAGCCCCTCGCGCACCACCATGGCACGGGGCGTATCCACCCCCGCAAAGGCGGAAAGCGCCTCCAGGAGCATGCTGGGCTTGCACGCCAGACGCTCCGTCAGCGTCATGCGGGCATGCAGAACAGCCCCTTCGCCCGTCAGATCGAGCAGCAGCGGGCGGATGTCCGTTTCCTTCATGCCGGATTTCGTCTTGCGCATGGCCGGGATGCTCTCCTGACAAAGGAACGCCGGAAGCGCCGCGATCATCCTGTCCGCCGCGGCTTCATCCAGGATCGTGATCGTGTACTCCGCCGCCTGCACCTGTGCCATCAGCGCCACATGCCTGTCATCCAGCACGCGCGCGGAGGACAGCTGCATATCCGGCGGCATGGCGGCATTCATCGCGGACACGAAGTCCGCCGGGGTGACCTCCCGCCCCAGCTGCACCTCCATGATCTCCCTGCGTCCCGCCGCACCGGTGGACAGCGCCGACGCAAAGGTCAGCAGGATATGGGGGTTGAACCCCTTGGAATAGCTCACCGGCAAGCCGGAGCGCCGCAGGGCACGCATCACGGCGCGCTGGATGTCCAGGTGGCCGATATGGCGCAGGCGCTCGCCCTTTTCAAACACTGCCATCATCCGCAAAAAGAACACACTCCCTTGAAGCGCTGGAGGCCGCAGCCATTGCAGCCATTGCGGCAATCCTTCGTCGTCCTGGCCTCCTCGGCCTTTTCCTTTTCGCGCCAGAGGAACTCCTTTGTCACGCCGCAGTCGATATGATCCCAGGGGAGGATCTCATCCTTCCCGCGGCGGCGATAGGCATAGAACGCAGGGTCGATGCCCGTCTCCTCGAAGGCCTCGCGCCATGCGTCATACCGGAAGCACTCCGACCAGCCGTCCAGCACGCAGCCCTTGCGGTACGCCTGGAGCAGCACCTTGCCCATCCGGCGGTCGCCCCGGGCGAAGCACGCCTCCAGATAGCTCAGGTCGGACTCATGATAATTGAAATTCGCACCCTTGATCTGCCTGAAGGCATCGCGCACATGCTGCTGCTTGGCGCGGACGACCTCCTGGGTATCCTGGGGCTCCCACTGGAAGGGCGTGAAGGGCTTGGGCACGAACACCGATGCGCTGCACGTCACGCGCAGTCCCTTGGCACGCTGCGCCTTGGGCACGGCGAAGTACTCCGCGACGACCTTCTGCGCCAGATCGGCAATGCCGTCCAGATCGGCATAGGTCTCCGTGGGCAGACCCATCATGAAATACAGCTTGACGCTCGACCATCCGCCCTCGAAGGCATCGCGCACCTTGGCGATGAGGTCGTCCTCCGTGACACCCTTGTTGATGACATCGCGCAGGCGCTGTGTGCCGGCCTCCGGGGCGAAGGTCAGGCTGGTCTTGCGCTCCTTCTGCGTTTCGGCCAGCGCGTCCTTGAGGATGCTGTCCAGGCGCAGGCTGGGTAGGCTGATGGACACGCGCTTCTCGTTCAGGCGGCGGATCAATTCGCGGATCAATTCCGCCAGGCAGGTGTAGTCCCCCGAGGACAGGCTCGACAGGCTGATCTCGTCGTATCCGGTGGACTTCTCCAGCGATTCCGCCAATTCCACCAGATGCTCCAGGCTGCGCTCCCGCACGGGACGATACAGCATGCCCGCCTGACAGAACCGGCAGCCCCGCGTACAGCCCCGCATGATCTCCAGCATGATGCGGTCATGGATGATCTCCGTATAGGGCACGGGGATCTCCTTGGGATAATAGGCGCTGTCCAGGTCGGTGATGATGGCCTTGAGCACCTTTTCAGGCGCTTCGGGACAGTTGGGCCGCATCGACGCGATGGTGCCGTCCGCATGATAGGTCACGTCATAGAGCGCGGGCACATACACGCCGCGCACACCGGCCAGCCGCTTGAGGATGTCCATGCGGGATGCCCCCGCCCTGCGGCCCTCCAGGATGACGCGGTTCAGCTCGATGATCTGCTCCTCGCCGTCACCGACCATGAAGGCATCGATGAAGTCCGCCAGCGGTTCGGGGTTGAACGCACACGGCCCGCCCGCGACGATGATGGGCATGTCCTCCGCACGCTCCTGACGCAAAAGCGGGATGCCGCCCAATTCCAGCATGGCCAGCACATTGGTGTAGCTCATCTCGTATTGCAGCGTGAAGCCCACCACGTCGAATTCGTGCAGCGCGCGGCGGCTCTCGGTGGAGAAGAGGGGAACGCCTTCCGCCTCCATCAGCGCCTTCATGTCCGTCCAGGGCATGAAAAAGCGTTCGCAGAGCATGTCCGGCTGGGTGTTGATCGCACCGTAGAGGATCTTCATCCCCAGATGGGACATGCCGACCTCATAGGTGTCCGGGAAGCAGAACGCAAAGCGCAGCGACGCCGCGTCCCAGGGCTTTATGACCGAATTCATCTCTCCGCCGGTATAGCGCGGTGCTTTCTGCACCCTCTCCAGCAGCGCTTCGATTTTTTCCTGATAATTCAAGCAGGGAGTCCTCCTTTGCCTTTCGACACGCATCGTCTTCATGACAGACTGACGCACTTTATAATGTACCATTTTTCTTTGTGTTGGTCAATGGTTTTGGACGAAAAAAAGCGCCCCGCCGGGTCGGACCCGGGAGGAGCGCCGTGCCTTACTGAGCTTCGCCATGGCGGAGGATGACCGTCAGCACGCCGTCAGAGGCATAAACCTGCATGTCCAGCGGGAAGGCCTCGTTGTTATAGAACGCGAAATCCCGATAGGTGGACACCGCCGCGTCCAGATTGCGCGGCACATACTTCACCCCGGCATACGAATGCAGCTGCCATTCATCCAGGGTATAGTCGATGCCGCCGATGGCACAGAAGATGGTGGTGCTGACCTGACACACGCCGCCACCATAGCCATAGCCGTCCTGGGAGACGTTCTTGGCCTTCAAATAGCCGTTGGACTTCCTGTACGGCCCGCAGAACTGGTTGAACGAGAAGCGTGCACCGGGCGCGAGCGTCACCCCCTGGAGGCGTTCGGCGGCCAATTCGAGATTGTAATCCCGATTCTCCGGATACCGCCCGCCCAGATCGGCATTGTAGAAGGTCGTGAAGCCATAAATGGCATCGCCCGGCACGGAATCCTCCGCCTTCACGAAAGGCTCGAAGGTGAACGTGCCCTCGGGGAGGGTCGTGGTGAGGCGCATCATGGGGACAAGACCGCTGGCCTGGGTGCAGAGCATCTGTCCGGCCTTGACCTCATTGCCGGAATACTTCTCCACCGAGAGGAACACGTCCTCCGTCATGGTGGCGATGCCCTCCACCGGCGTGGAGGCCGGCAGCAGCGCATCGGTGAGCTGGACGAAGTTCCACAGGCGCTCCGTGGGCATGTAGCCGATGTCGCCGGCGAATTCGCAGACGCACCAGTCCTCCGTCCAGTAATAGACATTGACGCGCTCCGTCACCTGCACGCGGGCGAGCCAGTCCCTGCTGTCCATGTCCTTGACCTTGCGGATGCGCGTCAGCACGCGGTTTTCCGCCGTCCACTGGGGTTCGTCCGGGATGTCCTCCTCGATATAGTCGGGCTTCTCCAGCGCCAGGCACGTCAGCGGCAGCAGGCAGAGCAGGAACAGCAGAATCGCAGCAGCCTTTTTCATCGGTATCCCCTTTCGGCATTTCGTCATTCGCCCCTGCGGAGGATGACGGTCAGCACGCCATCCTGCACGGAGCATTCCATCACCAGCGGAAAGTCCTCCTCATTGCAGAAGGAGAAATCCCGCACGCTGGACACGGCGGCATCCATCGTGCGCGGGACGTACTTCACGCCCCAGTAGGAGTGGATGTACCATTCGTCCAGACGCATGCGGACACCCTGCACCGCGTTGAAGATCGTGGTGCTGACCTGACACACGCCACCGCCGTAGCCATAGCCGTCATCGGAGACATTCTTGGCGCGCTTGTAGCCATTGTCCGCCGTATACGGGCCGCACAGGGCATTGAAGCTGAACTTCTCCCCCGGCAGGAGGACGACCCCTTGCAGGCGCTCCACCGCCAGGGCGATATTGTCCGCGCGGTTCGCCGGATACCGCCCGACCATGGAATCATTGAAGAAGGTCGTGTAGCCATAGAGCGCGTCGCCGGGCTGTGCATCCGCCGCAGGGACGAAGGGCGTGAAGGTGAAGCTGTCCGCCGGGAGCTGCACATGGGTCTGCATCATGGGGACAAGGCCGCTGCGCCGGGAACAGAGCGCCGTCCCCGCCGGGAGCTGATTGCCGGTGTAGCCGTCCACCATCAGGAGGGCATCACGGGTCAGAACGGCAATGCCGTCCACAACGCTGGCTGCGGGCAGCGCCTCGTCCGTCAGGCGATAAAACTGGTACATGCGGTCATAGGGGATGTAGCCGATCTCCCCTGCATAGCCGCAGATGCACCAATCACCCTCCACGGCGTACACATCCAGCAGGGCATCCTCCGGCACTTTGCCCAGCCAATCCCGGCTGTTCATGTCCTTGACCTTGCGCAGGCGCGTCACCATGCGGATCTTCCCCTGCCACGGCGGCGAATCGGGGATCGTCTCCCCGCCCGGGCCGGTCAGCGCAAAGGCCGTCAGCGGCAGAAACGCAAGCAGCACGCAGAGCCATCTTCTGAACATGGGATCACATCCCCTTTCCGTTTTTCACACATAGAACGGTTCATCCGCTGTTTTCCCTGCATTTGCCTGTAAAAAATGCGATTCCCGAAAAAAATCCGCCGGAAGCACCGACGGATGAGAACCATAAGCCCTCCCGATCAGGGCAATATCATATCAGCTCCACGTCATAGCCGCACTGGTGGCTCATGCCGGGGTCAAGCAGGGTGACGAAGGGCTTGTCCTCGAACCTGCCGCTTTCCGTCACCTGTCCGGGCATGCCGTGCCACGGCTCAAGGCAGACGTAATCCGCATTCTTCCCGGGCATCGACCAGACCGCCAGCACCTCCATCTTCGGATAGCGGAAGCGCAGTCCCCTGCCGGTGGTGCGGTGCACCAGGTCGACGCTGCGGCTGCGGAGCGACGGGAAGACCAGGGCATCCCGCTCGTCGAAGAGGCCGTGGTTCAGCGGGAGGATGCGTCCGCCGTCGAAGGGGATGATCTCCTCTCCATCCACCAGACGGCCGCCGGGGACGAGGAGATTCCGCCCCTCCTCCGCCTGGGGGAAGACCAGCTGATAGTCGGTGTACGCCGCGCCCTCCTCCATGGGGACGATGAAGCCCGGATGTCCGCCGACGCAGAAGGGCATGACGCGCTCGGAGCGGTTCTCGACGACGAAATCCGTGCGGAAGCCATTCGGGCGCAGGGTGTAGATCACATGGAAGACGAACTCGAAGGGGTACTGGGGACGGCTTTCCTCCGTGGGGGTCAGGACGAGCTCCACAAAGTCCTCCCCCTGCTTCTCCACGCGGAAATCCGGATTGCGCGTGAAGCCATGCTTGGCCATGGGGTAGGCCACGCCGTCGATGATGACCTGCTCGTCCTTGGGCATGCCGCACACGGGGAAGAGCACCGGCGCGGAATTCGCCCACACCGCCGGGTCACCCTGCCACATCACTTCCCTGCCGTCGTCGCCCCGGAAGGAGAGCATCTGCGCACCCTTCGTGCGGATGACCGCCGTGGTGCTGCCGGATCGAAGTTGGATCGTGTTCATGCTGATTTTCCTCCTGCATCAAAATCGCTTCTGCACATTGCCGTATCGGGCGCATACCCTGCTGACAGAACGCCCGGAAAGGAGCATGCCCCATGAAGCATCTGTCTGCTGACGTATCGCCCTTCGTCCATCAAAACGATGCCGAGCCCTGGCTGCTGTGGGAGGCCGGGGAGCCGCTCACCGCCCTGCGCGATGCCGAAAAAGCCGATGAGGTCTTTGCGTCCCCCGCGCCGCTTGCCGTCACGGCGGACGCACCCCCGGCCGATCCGCCCGCACCCGTGATCCGCCGCCCGCAGTATCAGGCCGTCCTCAGCCGAATGCGTCAGGCGGCCATGCGAACGGGGACATATGCCGCCTGGGGCGGATGACCTCACTCCTGCGCCGGTTCAGCCTTTACATATTCGATCTTCGCGTTGGACACGATGCCCTTGAGCCATTCGGAGAACGTGCTCTCCAGCGCGGACACCGTCGCCTGCCAGATGGCCTCCTCGTTCTCCGCGAGGACGGCTTCCCGGCGGGCGATGCGCTCGTCCTCGATCAGCTGCTCATAGTCCGCATCCGTGAAGCCCGGCACCCAGAAATCGTCCCGGTGCACCTCCGTGGGGCGCAGAGAATCCTGGAGGACTTCCGCTTCCGGCAGAACAAGGGTGATCTGATTCCCCGTCACGCGGAATACGACCTTTTTCAGGTCGATGCCGAAAGAGCCCTGATAGGTATAGCGCAGGTTAATGCTGCCCACCGTGCCGACAAACGAGGCCTTGAATTCCTCGTTCAGCACGCCGTCCGCCTCCACGGTGAAGGTCTCCAGACGGGCGGCTTCGGCAAAGTGGCTGGCGAGCACCGCGCTGACCTTGATGGCCGAGCGCCCCTCATCCGGCATGAGCTTCGCCGCCAATGTGGATGCATACGGCAGGAGCACCACCACCATCACCAGGGTGAGCGCACCGCCGATGACGCTGCCGATCCAGCGCAAGATCGCTTTCATAGCGCACCTCCCGTCAGGTTATTCAGCTGCATCAGCAGCGGGATGACCAGATAGCGCATGACCTCCACCAGCACCGTGCCGATGCCGATGAGCGCAAAGAGATTCCACCAGGTGAAGACCCTGCGGCGCTTGCGGGGACGGCGGGACTTGCCGCGTTCCTCGCGGGGCGCTTCAGGCTGAACAGGCTGAACGGGTGCAGGCTGGGGGTAGCTCTGCGGGGGGTAATTCTGCTGTGGCTGCCAGCCCTGGCTGGGACGGTTCTGGGGGAAACGGTAAACGGGCTGCTCACGCGGCGGATAATAGGGCTGCTGCTGATCCTGCGGCTGCATGGCGGAGCGCTCCTTTCGCATTTCGTTCACGGGCAGACGGACTGCCCTGCTCCCATTATACGACAAGTCCGCCCCTTTTTCCACCCCTATTTGTAAAATGTGACCGCCCAAAGCGTTCCCCGGCTGACGGGCGGATGAATTCTGCGCCCAAGCCCTTCCTTTTTCGGCCTTTTCGTGGTAAGATAATAGCATGGTGCTTTCTGCGAATGCCGAAAAGCATCATCAGGACAAAACAAACGGACAAAGAGAATCTGGCAGGTGGCAGAATTGGACATCAACTGGTATCCCGGACATATGGCAAAGACAAAGCGGCAGCTGCAAGAGCAGCTCAGCCGTGTGGACGTTGTGGTGGAGCTCTGCGACGCGCGGCTCCCCTATTCCAGCCGCAATCCCGATCTGGACAGGCTCGTGGCCAACAAACGGCGCGTGCTTCTGCTCAACAAGGCCGATCTGGCGGATCAGGCGCTGACCAGCGCGTGGCTGAACTACTTCCGCGGACAGGGTATCGACTGTGCGCCGTACAATGCGTCCGCCGGAAAGGCGAAGGACGCGCTGGCGGTCATCGACCGTGCGGCGAAGGAAACGGTGGAGCGTGCGCTGGCCAAGGGTGTTCGCAAGACGGTGAAGGCCATGGTCGTGGGCGTGCCCAATGTGGGCAAGAGCACCTTCACCAACAAGCTCCACGGCAGCGGCATCGCCAAGACCGGCGACCGCCCCGGCGTCACCCGCGCCAATCAGTGGGTGCACATCACCCCCTACCTCGACCTGCTGGACACCCCCGGTCTGCTCTGGCCGCGCCTGGACGATCAGCTCGCCGCGCGCCGCCTGTGCTACATCGGCACGGTGAAGGACGACGTGGTCGATCTGCCCATGCTGACCATCCACCTTTTGCAGGACATGCTGGCCGTGAAGCCCGAGGCGGTGACGGAGCGCTTCCGCATCAAGGATGCGCCCCTGCGCGGCGAGGCGCTGCTGGAGGCCGTCTGCCGTGGGCGGGGCTTCCTGATGAAGGGCGGCGTGTGCGACTACGACCGCTGCTGCTCCGTGGTGCTGGACGAATTCCGCGCGGGCAAGCTGGGACGCATCACCCTGGAGACCCCGCAGAAGCCGCGTCCGCGCCTGAGCATCCCCGGTGCAGGCAGGGCGGAGGCCTCCGCCGAACCCAAGGAGAACGAACATGGCGAAGATTGATCGGCTGGCACATGCGCAGATGCTGGCGGCGCACGATGTGCGGTTCATCGGCGTGGTCGCGGGCATCGACGAGGTGGGACGCGGCCCATTGGCGGGCAATGTCGTCACCGCGTGCGTCGTCATGCCCCCGTCGCCCGTCCTCCCCTGGATCGACGACAGCAAGAAGCTCTCCGAGGTCCGCCGCGAAAAGGTGTATCAGGAGATCATGGACATCGCATGCCATGTGGGGATCGGTCAGGCCTCGCCGGAGGTGATCGACCGCATCAACATCCTGGAGGCCACCAAACAGGCCATGCGCGAGGCGGCGGCACAAGTCCCGGCGGACGTCTTCCTCATCGATGCGGTGACCGGTCTGGGGCTGAACGGCCTGGAAGTCCCCATCATCAAGGGCGACGCGACCTCCTATGCCATCGCTGCGGCGAGCATCGTGGCGAAGGTCACCCGGGATCGTCAGCTGCTCGAGCTGGACAGGCTGTACCCCCAATACGGCTTTGCCCGCAACAAGGGCTATGGCACGCCCGAGCACATCGCCGCGCTGCGGGAATTCGGCCCGTGTCCGGCGCACCGGCGCAGCTTCATCCGGAAATTCTGCGATGAGACAGTATGAATCCGGCCTGCAGGGCGAGGCGCTGGCGGAGGACTACCTCTGCCGCAGGGGCATGCAGGTCATCGCCCGCCGATACCGCGCGGCGGACGGCGAGATCGACCTGATCCTGCTGGCGGAGGACACGGTCGTGTTCGCGGAGGTCAAGGCGCGTCCCCGGGCACGCGCCGGCATGGGGCTGGCCTCCGTCACCCCCGACAAGCAGCGCCGCATGACCCACGCTGCCATGCATTTTCTGGTGGAGCGGGAATATTGGGGGCATCCCGTTCGTTTTGATGTGGTGGAGATCACCCGCGACGGCATCCTTCATATCCCCAACGCGTTTATGGCCGCCGAGTGAATCCGCCGCATGCATTTTCCCATTTATCGTTTCATTTATCGCTTTATCGCTTTATTGAGGTGATCCATTTTGTCAAAACGCTTGCTTTGCCTTCTGATCGGCTTATGCACGCTCCTGCTGCCCCTTCTCTCCCAGGCGGAAGAAAGCGCCAATCTGCTGACCAATCCGGGCTTTGAGGAGGTCGACGAAAGCGGCCTCCCCGTCGGCTGGTTCACCGATGCCTACATCCGCCGGGAGGGCGTGACCCTCTATCAGTCCACGGAGGACGCGCATTCCGGCGTTCGTGCCGTCAGCGTGAACAACTGCGACATGAACGACGCACGCTTCGCCCAGACCGTCCGCGTCCAGCCGAACACCATGTACCGGCTGTCCGGCTGGATCAAGGCCGAGGGCATCGGCGATGCGGGACACGGCGCGAACGTCTCCGTGGAGGGCGTGCATGCCCGCAGCGAAAGCCTGTACGAAACGAACGGCGAATGGGTCTATGTGGAGACCTACGGCCTGACGGACGACGACCAGACCGAGGTGACGGTGTTCGCCCGGGTGGGCGGATACAGCGGCGAAAGCGAGGGCTTGGCGTACTTTGACGACCTCTGCCTGGAGGCCGTCACCGAATTGCCGGACGGCGTGTACGCCAAGGCCTGGTACACCGTGCAAAGCATCGAGGTCATCGACCCCGTGGAAGAGGAAACGGACACCGCCCGGGCCTTCTGGCCGTGGCTGCTGGTGCTCTCGGCGCTGTACGCCGTTTCGGCACTGTGGCTGATGCGCCATTTCCAGCTGGATCGCCGGGAAGAGGCGCTCCGTGAGGCGGGCAAAGGAAAAAGCCATGCCGGGCTCCCCTGCTTCGCCGTGATCGGACTGGCGCTGTCCTTCGTGCTGCGGCTCCTCATCGCCCTGCGCGTGGAGGGCTATCAGGTAGACGTGAACTGCTTCACCGCGTGGGGCAACACCATGTCCAGCGTCGGGCCGACGCTGTTCTATCAGTCCAACTGGTGCGACTATACCCCCGGATACCTCTATGTCATGGGGCTGAACGGCCATGTGGCGCGTCTGCTGAACGGCATGGTCAGCGCCGCCTTCGTGCACAAGCTCATCCCGATGCTCTGCGACCTTGCGGGCGCGTGGCTCATCGGGCATCTGGCGTCGGAGCACGGCTACAGCCGCCGTCAGGCCGGTCTGCTTTCCCTGCTGACGGCACTCAACCCCGCCGTCATCCTCAACAGCGCCGCCTGGTGTCAGATCGACAGCGTCTTGTGCGTGGCGCTGATGCTGGTGGCGTACTTCGCCATTCACCGCAAATGGACGATCGTCCTGCCGCTCTATGTGCTCAGCGCGCTCATCAAGCCCCAGGCGCTGATGGTGGGCTTCCTCGGGCTGGCGGCGCTCATCATGGTCTGGATGCAGCTGCCCTCCGCCGACGAGAAACGCAAAATGCGCAGGGAGCTGCTCATCGGCGCGGGCATTTCCCTCGCGCTGACGCTGGTGATCGTGCTGCCCTTCTGCCCGAATCAGGAGTCCCCCCTGTGGCTCTTCGAGCTCTACGGGGACACCTTGTCTTCGTACCCCTACGCCACGGTCAACACCGCGAACCTCTACTATCTCGCCGGCGGCAACTGGGACGGCATCGCGAATCCGGCCAGTCCGGCGGTGTGCGGCTTCTTCGTGCTGCTGTCGCTGGTGTGCTGCGGCTATTTCGCCCTGCGCCAGCGTCCGCGCGAGATGAAGGCGTGGTTCGCCGAGCCTGCGCTCATGGCCGCTTATGCCGTTGCGTATGCGGTGCTCTGGATCGTCGGCTGCTCCTGGACGGCATTGGGCGTGTGCGCCATGTCGATGGCCTTCGCGCTGGTGCTGCCCATGTTCATCCGCTCCGGGAAGCTCGAAAGCCTCCCGCTCTGCGGCGCGGTGCTGTTCATCCTGCTGTATGTGCTTGGCATCAAGATGCATGAGCGTTACCTGTTCCCGGCGCTGTTCCTGCTGGGCATGGCCTACGCCATTCGCCGCGACAGGCGCATTCTTCTCCTGCTGATTGCGACCTCCTGCACGGTGTTCATCAACGAGGGCATCGTGCTGGACAACTCCATCCGCCTGGGTTCAAGCATGGGGCATCTGAATGCGGACACCCGCACGCTGGCGAACCTGCTGTCCATGGTGAATGTGGCTGCCGCATGCCTGAGCATCGGCGTGTGCCACCGCATCTGCACGGAGGACGCGCCCGTCCGCCTGACGGAGCGTCTCGCCGAAAGCACCTCCGCGCCGTCGCATGAGAAGTCCCCCTGCACGCCGCTGAACTTCAAGCCCGATGTCCGCCTGAACCTGACGCGCAAGGACGCACTGCTCATGGCGGTCGTGACGGCGGTGTACGCCGTGGTCACCCTGACGACCCTCGGCTCGACCAAAGCCCCCCAGAACTCCTGGAAGTCCTCGGCGAAGAACGAGTATGTCTACATCGACTTGGGACGGCATTATGATGACTTCAGCATGCTGTATTTCGCGCAGGTCAGCTACAGCAACTTCGCCGTGTCCGTCAGCAACACGCTGGACGAAAGCGCCTTCACGGCCGAATATCCGGCGGAAATGCGCGAGGGGCTGTGCTTCTCCTGGCAATACCTCGACCCCAGCTACGAATCGACCTCCGGCACGCAGTTCGTGTCCGCCGCCGATTTCGCCGATGTGCAGAAGCTCTCCGGGCGCTATGTCCGCATCGATCCCCGGCAGACCGGGCTGATCCTCAACGAGGTCCTCTTCCGCGACGCAAATGGCGAAGCGATCACCGGGGCGCAGGTCGTCCGCCGCGACAACGCCAACGAGGCATCGCCGCTGTATTCCGATCCGTCCGCCCTGCTGGACGAGCAGGACACCCTCGACGGCGAACCCAGCTGGTGGAACTCCACCTATTTCGACGAGATCTACCATGCCCGCACGGCCTTTGAGCACCTGAACGGCACGACCGCCTACGAATGGACGCATCCGCCGCTGGGCAAGATCATCATGAGCTGGTGCATCGGCCTCTTCGGCATGACGCCCTTCGGCTGGCGCTTCGCCGGGGCGATGTGCGGCGTGATGATGCTGCCGGTGATCTACCTGCTGGCCAAGCAGCTGACCAAACGCCGCAGCATGGCCTTCATGGCAATGATGCTCATGGCGCTGGACTGCATGCACTTCACCCAGACGCGCCTGGCGACCATCGACAGCTACCCGGTGCTCTTCATCATGCTGAGCTTCCTGTTCATGCTGCGCTTCATGCAGCGGGACATCGTCCTGGAGGACATGCGCAGGCTCCTGCCCGACCTGGGGCTGAGCGGCTTCTTCATGGGCTGCGCAGTGGCGAGCAAGTGGATCGGCGCGTATGCGGGCGTTGGCCTGGCCGTGCTGTACTTCTGGACCTGTCTGCGCCACATGCGGCTGCAGAAGCTGTCTAGGGCCATGCTGACGGAAAAGACCCCGCACACTCCCGAGGAGCTCGCCATCCTGAACAAGCGCGCCGACACCTCCTTCCGGCGCATCGTGATGCTCTGCCTGTGGTGTCTGCTGTTCTTCGTGGCCATCCCGGTGGCGATCTACCTCTGGGCGTATTCCGTCCACTATGCCTACCTCCACCTGACCTCCTTCAAGGCGTTCATCAGGCAGGTGCTCCAGTGTCAGGAGAGCATGCTGACCTACCACGGCGAACCCGGTCGCGGCATGGATCATGCGTTCTATTCCCCCTGGTACGAATGGCCGCTGATGATCAGGCCGATGTACTATGCGTCCGCGGCGTTCAAGCCGGAGGGCAAGACCTACGCGATCTTCTGCTTCGGCAACCCCTGGGTGTGGCTGGTCGGCCTGGCGGGCATCGCGTTCGCCGCCGTGCAATGGGCAAGGGGACATCGCTACAGCCTGACCGGTCGGGACGGCACGCTCCGCCTGGCACGGCAGGACTGGAGCATCGCCCCGGCCTTCGTGCTCATCGGCCTGCTGGCACAGTTCCTGCCCTGGGTGCTCGTCCCCCGCGGGACGTACATCTACCACTACTTCGCCAGCGTGCCCTTCCTCATCCTGGGCACGACGCTGATGCTCGATGCCGTCACCCGGCGCTGGCCGAAGGAGGGCAAATGGATCTGTCTGGGCTATCTGATCCTCTGCGGGATCTGGTTCATCCTGCTCTTCCCCTATGCCAGCGGCCTGCCCACATCGGTGACGTGGATGGATGTCATCCGCGATTACCCCTACATCAGCACACTGAAGCCGGATTACTGGCAGGATGCCTTCCTGACGAACCTCAACAAATTCCTGGAGGCCATCCCGATCTTCCCCAATGTGTATCACCATTAAACAGCGGCCTCCTGTCGAAAATCGGCAGGAGGCCTTTTTGCGTGTTCGCATTGCATTTTATCGGAAGATGCTGTACAATGGATACAATCGAAGGAAAACGAACGGAGGTCGTGCGCAATGCTGGCACGGACACTGGGATACGGCCTGAGCGGCGTGAGCGGATTCGCGGTCAAGGTGGAGGTCTACGCGGCGAACGGGATGCCTGCGCTGGAGATCATCGGTCTGCCCGACGCATCGGTCAAGGAGAGCCGCGACCGCGTGAGCGCGGCCATCCGCAACTCCGGCTTTTCCATGCCCATCTCCCGCCTGACGGTCAATCTCGCCCCGGCGGACATGAAAAAAGAAGGCCCTGCCTTTGACCTGCCCATCGCCGTGGGTGTGCTGATGGCTTCCAGTCAGCTGGATCAGGCTGACCTTTCGCGAACCCTCATGCTGGGTGAGCTTTCCCTGGACGGGACGCTCCAGCCCATCCGCGGTGCGCTGCCCATGGTCATCAGCGCCAGCGAACAGGGCATCGAAGAGGTCATCCTCCCCGAGGGCAATGCCGAGGAGGTCGCGTGCATCCAGGGCATCCGCGTCTATCCGGCCAGGCATCTGCGGCAGGTCGTCCTCCACCTCAAGGGCAAGGAGCCCATCCCCGCGCAATGTCAGCGCTCCTATCAGGACATCGTGTCCTCCGTGCGGTGCGCGGTGGACATGGCCTCCATCCAGGGCCAGCTCGGTGCAAGGCGGGCGCTGGAGGTGGCCGCTGCCGGCGGACACAACATGCTCATGATCGGCGTGCCCGGTTCGGGCAAGACCATGCTGGCACGCTGCCTGCCGGGCATCCTGCCGCCGCTGACCTTCGATGAGGCGCTGGAGACCACCCGCATCCACTCCATCGCGGGCAAGCTCACCCCCGGCAGCGGGCTGATGGCTGCGCGTCCCTTCTGTGCGCCCCACCACAGCGCATCCGTCGCCAGCCTCATCGGCGGCGGCTCCAATGCGCGTCCCGGTGAGGTCAGCATGGCACACAATGGCGTGCTCTTCATGGACGAGCTGCCCGAATTCAGCCGCAATGCGCTGGAGGCGCTGCGTCAGCCCCTCGAGGACGGCGTGGTGTCCGTCACCCGTGTGCAGAATCAGGCGCAGTACCAGTCCAGCTTCATGCTCGTGGCCAGCATGAACCCCTGCCCCTGCGGCTTTTTCGGCAGCAAGCAGAAGCAATGCCGCTGCTCCAAGCATGAGATCCGCCGGTATCTGGATCGCGTGTCCGGCCCGCTGCTGGATCGCATCGACATCCAGATCGAGGTGGATGCCGTGCCCGTGAAGGAGATCAACAACGGCACGGCGGGCGAGTCCTCCGAGGCGGTGGGCAAGCGCGTCCGCAAGGCACGCGAGTTGCAGCAGGCACGCTACCGTCAGGACGGCATCCACTGCAACGCCCAGCTGGACGCGAAGCTGTCCCGGCAGTACTGTGCGCTGACGAAGGAGGCGGAGACCATCCTGCACATGGCGGTCGACCGCATGGGACTGAGCATGCGTGCCTACGGGCGCGTGCTGAAGGTGGCGCGAACCATCGCCGATCTGGAGGGCGCGGAGAGCATCCAGACCGCGCACATCGCCGAAGCCATCCAGTATCGCGAGCTGGACGGGAAATACTGGCGCTGAACACAACCGAATTGACACCCCGGCGGCGTGATCCCGGTCATGCCGCCTTTTTGCTGTACAAAAGGCACGGGGGACAACAGGCCGTGCCTTTGCTGATACATTATGCATTTTTCCCGAACAGCACGGTGATCGCCGTCCCGCGCCCTGGTTCGCTGTCCACATCGATCGTCCCGTGGTGGTACATCACTGCGTGCTTGACGATGGACAAGCCAAGCCCCGTCCCGCCGGACTGCTTGGAATGGCTCTTATCCACGCGGTAGAAGCGCTCGAACACCTTCTCTTGGTGCTCCGGGGCGATGCCGATGCCGGTATCCCGCACGCAGAGCCGAACCCCCTCCGCCGTTTCACGCACCGTCACGCTGACACACCCGCCGTCCCGATTGTACTTGATGGCATTGTCGCAGAGGTTGTACACGATCTCATACAGCAGGCGGCGGACACCGCTGACGACGCCTTCGTCCCCGGACACATCGACGGTCAGGTTCTTCCGGCGGGCGGCATCGGTCAGCGTCGAGAGGACTTCCTCCGCCAGCGCCCGCAGGGACACGTCCTCGCGGGGCATTTCGGCCCCCTCGTCCAGCTGGGACAGGCGGATGATGTCGTCGATGAGCGTCACCAGGCGCGAGGCTTCCCGGCGGATGTGCCCCACAAAGCGCGGCATGTCCTCCGCCTTCACGATGCCGTTCTCCAGCAATTCCGCCGAACCGATAATGGATTGCAGGGGCGTTTTCAGCTCGTGGGACACATTCGCGGTGAACTCCTGCCGGTT
Organism: uncultured Faecalibacterium sp.; assembly: GCA_964547515.1. GTDB lineage: Bacteria > Bacillota > Clostridia > Christensenellales > Aristaeellaceae > UBA11524. The sequence goes on along the minus strand of CAZJOA010000005.1, from coordinate 15,590 downwards.
TTTCTCGGCATTGACCTGCTCGGTAATGTCAAAGGCCAGGATGACGATGCCATGCGTGCTGCCCTCGGCATCGATGCGGCTGACATCGAATTGATGCACCCGCCCGTCCTTGGGCGTGCGGAAATAGGCATGTCCGCGCTCATTGGCCTCCCGGATGGCCTGAACCATATTCTGCTTGCGGTCGATGGTCAGGAAGTCCGCCCCGATGCACCCTTCGTCCGCATGGTACAGCCGACGCGCCGCCGGGTTGATGCTCAGCACACGACCGGTGTCATCCAGAAGGACGAGTGCCTCCTGCATGTGCTCGGTGATCTGGTCGAATTCCTCCTGCTTGCGGCGGAGCGTCCACACCTGCTCCCGGATCTCCGCGCGCTGCGCCTGGATGCGGTGCAGCAGCGGCGACAGCTCCTCATAGGCATCGTTGTGCAGGGGATTATCCAGATCCAGCTGATTGAGTGGCCCGACAATGCGCCGTGCCATGCGATGCGCCAGCCATGCGGAGAGCATCAGGGCGATGACCAGCACGATGAGGATGGGCTGGAGCATGCCCAGGACAAGGACGACGGCGGTGGCCCGGCTGACAGAAATGCGCAGGACGCTGCCGTCCCCCAGGCGGATCGCCTCATAGATGGTTTGCCCGGTCAGCGTCGCCGAACGGCGGATGCTGCTGCCCGCACCGGATAAACGTGCCTGGCGGATCTCCTCGCGGTCGGCATGGTTCTCCATGTCTGCGACATCCGCATGGCTGTCGAAGAGCACCGCGCCATCCTCCCCAACCCAGGTCAGGCGGTATCGGCTGAAGTCAAGCCCCGACAAATACTCCGTGCCCAGCGCTTCGGCGGCATCTGCCGCAAGGCGCAGTTCATCCCGGAGCTGACTGACCTGCAAACTGCCGAAATACCGGTACAGCACCCCCGTGATGATGACCAGGCTTGCCATCAGCACCGCCACGGCCACAAGGAGGATTGACTTAAAAATCTTGCTTGTCATCGCCTGCCTCCCAGCGGTATCCCACATTCCGCACGGTCTCGATCCGACGGCCATAGGGCTCCAGCTTCTGCCGGAGGGTGCTGATATGCGCATCCAGTGTGCGCGAATCCCCCAGATAGTCCGCCTGCCACACCTGTGAAAAGAGCTGCTCGCGCGTATAGACCATCCCCGGATGCGCCAGGAACAGGTGCAGCAATTCGAATTCCTTATAGGTCAGCTGCACCCTGTGGCCGTCCGCCATGACGGTGCGTTCCTCCAGGCTGACGGTCAGTCCGCCGCTTTTGAGGCATTTCGCCGTCTGACGCGGCTGACTGCGCCGCAGAACGGCTCGGACGCGCGACACCATCTCCATCATGCCAAACGGCTTGACGATGTAGTCGTCCGCCCCCAGATCCAATCCCCGCACCCGGTCGTATTCCTGCCCCTTCGCCGTCGCCAGAATGACGGGGATCGTGTGATACGCCCCATGCGCCTTCATCCGGGTCAGCAGCTCGATGCCGTCCGCACCGGGCAGCATCACGTCCAGCACGATCAGCTCCGGCTTTTCCGTCTTCAGCGCCTCCCAGAAGCTCTGCCCGTCCGCAAAGCCCCGCGTCGCAAAGCCCGCCGCGTTCAGCGCATAGAGCGCGATGTCCCGGATGCTCGCATCATCCTCCACATACCAGATCAAGTGTATGCCTCCTTGTGTGTGCCCGTGACGGAATAGATCACCCATTCCGCGATATTGGTGGCATGATCGCCGATGCGCTCGAAATACTTGGAGATCATCAGCAGATCGAGGGCGAATTCGCCATCGGCGCTTTTCGCCCCGATCATGGATATGATACCACATTTCACGCGAGAAAAATAGTCATCAACCACATCATCCTGCGCGATAACTTTTTGGGCAAGGGCCACATCCTTTTTGACAAAGGCATCGACGCTGGCCGTGACCATCTTGATGGTTTCCCGTGCCATCTCCTCGATCAGCTGCATATCCTGGGTGGTATGCCCATGCATGCAGGTAACGATCTCGCAGATGTCCTCCGCCTGGTCGCCGATGCGCTCCATATCCGTCACCAGCTTCAGTGCGGCGGAGATCAGGCGCAGATCACGGGCGACAGGCTGCTGATGCAGCAGGAGCTTCATGCAGTGCCCCTCGATGTCGCGCTCCATCTGGTCGATCGCGCTGCTGTCAGCCTTCACGCGGGCGGCCAGCGCTGCGTCCCCCGCCGTCAGCGCCCTGACTGCGCTGGAAATGGCTTCCTCGCACATCGCGCCCATCCGGATGATCTCACGATTCAGCTCAAAAAGCTGTTCGTCAAAACGATTCCTCATGCTGTCCTCCATTATCCGAATCGGCCGGTGATGTAGTCCTCCGTGCGCTGATCCTTCGGCTGGGAGAAGATGTCGTCCGTCTTGCCGAACTCCACCAATTCGCCCAACAGGAAGAACGCCGTATGGTCGGACACCCGGACGGCCTGCTGCATATTGTGCGTCACCATGACAATGGTGTACTTCTCCTTCAGCTCCATGACCAGCTCCTCGATGCGGGAGGTGGAAATGGGGTCCAGGGCGGAGGTCGGTTCATCCATCAGGAGCACGCGGGGCTCGACCGCCAGTGCACGCGCGATGCAAAGGCGCTGCTGCTGTCCGCCGGAAAGTCCCAGCGCATTCCGCCTGAGCCGATCCTTCACCTCATCCCAGATGGCGGCACCCCGCAGGGCGCGCTCCACGATCTCGTCCAGCGCAACGCGGCTCGTCACGCCATGGGTGCGCGGCCCGTAGGCGATGTTGTCATAGATGCTCATCGGGAAGGGGTTGGGCTTCTGGAACACCATGCCGATCTCCTTGCGCAGGTTGTTCACGTCCACCTCCCGGGCAAAGATGTCCATACCCGCATAGCGGATGTCACCCGTGATCCTCACCCCCGGGATCAGGTCATTCATCCGGTTCAGCGTCTTCAGGAAGGTGGATTTGCCGCAGCCGGACGGGCCGATGAACGCGGTGATGCTTTTCTCGGGGATGTCGATGCACACATGCTTCAGTGCCTGATGCTCCCCGTACCACAGGCACATGTCCTTCACCGTGATGATCTGCTTCATAGACTTCTCCTTTTCGCGAAGTGCTTCTGTACCGCTGCCGCCGCCAGGTCCATCAGCACGGACAGCACCATCAGGATCGCAGCAATGGCAAACGCCACGCCAAACTCACCCTGCTCCTTGGCATAGAAATAGAGGGCGACAGTCAGCGTTGAACCGGGGGACGCCAGGCCGTCGATCACCCCATTGAGCACATGGGCAAAGCCGGCGGTGAAGAGCAATGCGGCGGACTCCCCCAGGATGCGTCCCACGGACAGGATGCACCCGGTGATGACACCATCCACACATCCGGGCAGCACCACCGTGCGGATGACGCGCCACTTGCCTGCGCCCAGGCCAAACGCCCCCTCACGGTAGGACTGGGGAACGGTTTTCAGGCTTTCTTGGGTATTGCGCATGATGGTCGGGAGGTTCATGATGACCAGCGTCAGCGCGCCCGCCATCAGACAGGTGCCCATGCTATTGGTAAAAAGTAGCATGCCCACCAGGCCATAGATAATGGAGGGAATGCCGGAAAGCGTCTCGGCGGCGTATTCGATGACGGAAACGAGCCTGCGATGCGCGGCGTACTCCGTCAGGTAGATGGCCGCGCCGACCCCCAGCGGCAGCACGAGGACCAGTGTCGCCAGAACGACATAGACGGTGTTCAGGATGTCGGGGAGGATGCCGATGCTGCCCGTCAGGTAGCTGGGCTTGGTCGAAAGCAGCGTCCAGGTGATGTTCGGCAGTCCCTTCCCCAGGACGTAGATCAGCAGGAAGAGCACCAACGCCGCCGTCAAGCCGACAGAAAGCAGCATCAGCGTCTTCATCAGCAGGGCATAGGCCTTTCGCCGTCGGGACAAGGGTTGATTCAGCATGGTTTACCGCCTTTCCCGCTTCAGAAAGAAGTTCAGCGCGGCGTTGATGAGCATGATGAACAGAAAAAGCACCAGCGCGATGGAAAACAGTGCCTGTCTTTGCAGTCCTCCGGCATAGGACATTTCACTGGCGACAGCGGTGGTCAGGAATCTGACGCTCTGGAAGAGGGAGTCCGGCATGTTGGCGACATTCCCGGCGACCATCATGACCGCCATGGCCTCGCCGATGGCACGTCCCACACCCAGCACCGCCGCCGCCGCGATGCCGCTCCTGGCCGCAGGCACGCTCACGCGGAAGCAGGTCTCCACCGGCGTTGCCCCCAGGGCGAGGGAGGCATCCTCGTATTCCTGGGGGACAGCGTCCAGCGCAGTGATGGACATCTTGATGATGGACGGCAGGATCATGATCGCCAGGACGATGATGGATGCCAGCAGGCTCGCGCCATCCGGGACATCGAAGACCTTGCGGATGCCCGGGACGAGCACCAGCATGCCCACCAGACCGTACACCACGGAGGGTATGCCCGCCAACAGACTGACGGCAGACTGCATGGCGGACTTCACCCGCAGGGAAGCCATTTTGGACAGGTACACCGCCGCCATGAAGCCCACGGGCACACCCAGCAGCACCGCGCCAGCTGTGCCGTAGACGCTGGTGAGGATAAAGGGGAGAATGCCGTATTTCGGCTCGGCGGCAGTGGAGGCCCATTCCGTGCCGAAGAGGAAGTTCGCCAAGCCGATCTCCCGAATGGCGGGCAGCCCGGAGAGGATCAGGTACACCGTGATGAGGAGGACACAGCCCACCGTGATCATCCCCAGGAGGAAGAAGATGGCGTGCACCACTCGTTCCGTGTACTTTGCCCATTTATGCGCTTGCGTTTTCATTGATACTCGTCCTCGTTGGTCAGTGGCTTACTCAGCGGCACTGTAGGCAGGCACAGCACCGGCGGCGGAGATGATCGCACAGGCATCAGCCGAGGTGATGTAGGTGAAGAACTTGAACGCCGCATCGCTCAGGGCAACACCGGTCTTCGTCACCAGCACGAAGGGGCGCTGCACCACATAGCTGCCGTCCTTGATGTTCGCTTCGGTCGCAGCCACACCGTCCACCGTCAGCGCCTTGACAGTGCTCTTCACAGAGGCCACGGACGCATAGCCGATCGCCGCAGGATTCTGCGCAACGGTGGTGATGACATCGCCCGTGGAGGTCAGCTCCTGACGGTACTTGCAGGCTTCCGCAGTGTTGGTGATGGATTCGAAGCCGTCACGCGTGCCCGAACCGGCTTCACGGCCGATCAGCACGATCTCAGCATCATTGCCGCCCACTTCGCTCCAGTTGGTGATCTCACCACGGAACATCTTGGCGATGGTTTCCAGGCTCAGATCAGAGACAGGGTTCTCCGGGCTGACGATGATGGCAATGCCGTCGTAGGCCAGGACAATGCCGCTCAGCCCGGCTTCCTTCTCGTCCGCCTTGAGCGCACGGGAGGACAGCCCGATGTCACAGCGGCCTTCCAGGACGGCCTTGATACCCGAGCCAGAACCGGTCGGATTGTAGGTGAAGGTGATGCCGGTATCATTCTGGAACGCCTCGCCCAACGCGCCGATCACCTTTTCCATGGAGGTCGAGCCGTCGGTGGATACAGCATGGGAGGTCTTGCCGGTGCAGCCGGTCAGCAGGGGGAGGGTCAGGACGGCGAGAAGTACAAGAGTCAGCAGCTTTTTCATGGTCGGAAGCTCCTTTCACATTTCCCTTGGACGGCTACCATTGTAGGCGCAGAATGTAAAATCCAAAATGCAGGGGATGTAAAATCCATGTGAAATGTCGGGCGGCCAGTCCGATGCGGCGCAAAAAGGCGCTCCCCCACCGTGATGGTCAGGGAGCGCCCGGTATTTCTGCTGATCTGCTTATTCAAAGGTGATGGTGGTCTTGACGGGGGCTGTGCCCATCAGCGCCACCGACACGGCATCGGGCTGACTCAACCCGCAGTACACATCGTAGACCTTGCCGTCGGCGATGCGTTCGCCCGCGTCATTGACGACGGTGAAGGCGTTCTTGTCCAGCTTGACGGCGACCTGCTTTTCCTCGCCCGCCGCCAGCGCAATGCGCGCAAAGCCGGCCAGGTGGGTGTTCGGCACTTCAAAGGCGCTCTGGGTATCCCGGACATACACCTGCACGACGGTCTCGCCGTCCAGCTTGCCGGTGTTCGCCACCGTCGCCGTCACCAAGCCGTTCGCCGCGTCCACCGCGCAGTCCTTCACCGCGAAGGTGGTGTAGCTCAGGCCGAAGCCGAAGGGATAGAGCGGCTTGCCGGTGAAGTAGCGGTAGGTGCGCTCCTTCATGCTGTAGTCGGTGAAGTCCGGCAGCTCCTCCACGCCGTGATAGAAGGTCAGCGGCAGCTTGCCGGAGGGGCTGACCTCGCCGAAGAGGATCTCCGCCAGCGCCGTGCCGCCCGCCTGTCCGGGATACCACGTCAGAAGCTGCGCATCGCCCTGGGGGATGTTCAGCGCCGAGCCGACGGCCACGACCGTCACCAGCGGCGTGCCGGTGGACGCGAGCGCATCGAGCATGCGCTGCTGGGACGCGGGCAGGTCGAGGGTATTCTTGTCGCCGGAGGCAAAGGAGTTGCCGGTGTCCCCCTGTTCGCCCTCCAGCGTCGCATCCAGGCCGACGCACGCGATGACCACATCAGCGTTCTCCGCAACGAGCCTGCATTCCGCCAGACGGTCATCCGCCTGACCCAGGCTCTGCATCTTATCCTTGTACAGGTGTGCCCCCTCGGAATACAGCACACGCATGCCATGCGCCGCCGCATAGGTGCGAATGCCCTCCAGGAAGGTGACATAGCGGCTGGACGTGCCGTTGTAATTGCCCTCCAGCGCACAGATGGAATTGGCATTCGGCCCGACGACAGCGACCGTCCTGACCTTCTCCGGGTCGAGCGGCAGCACGCCGTTGTTCTTCAGCAGCACCATCGACTTTTCCGCCGCCGCCAGCGCCAGAGCAGCGTTCTCGTCCGTGTCATTGTCGGTGTACGGGATCGCGTCGTATTCGCAGTCGTCCGCCATCAGACCCATCAGGATGCGGCTGGTGTACATCCGCTCACACGCAAGGGTGATGTCCGCCTCGCTGACAAGCCCCTCCTGATACGCCTGCATCATGTGCAGGTAGGTATTGCCGCAGTTTACGTCGCAGCCCATCCTGAGCGCCAGGGCGGCGGATTCCGGCGCGGTGCTGGTCACAAAATGCTTCGTGTGGAAATCGCGGATCGCCCAGCAGTCGCTGGTCACATGCCCCGCAAAGCCCCACTTGCCCCGCAGGATGTCCACCAGAAGGGTCTTCGAGCCGCAGGCCGCTTCCCCGTTGACGCGGTTATACGCGCCCATGACGCTCTCCACGCCGGCCTCCTTCACGGCGGCCTCAAACGCGGGGAGGTAGGTCTCCCACAGATCCTTCGGGCTCGTCTGCGCGTCGAACTCATGGCGGATGCCCTCAGGCCCGGAATGCACCGCGAAATGCTTGGCGCACGCCGCCGTCTTGAGGTACTTGCCGTCCCCCTGAAGACCCTTGATGAACCGCACGCCCAGGCGGCTGGTCAGGTAGGGGTCTTCGCCGTAGGTCTCGTGGCCGCGTCCCCAGCGGGGATCGCGGAAGATGTTGATGTTGGGGCTCCACATGGACAGCCCCTTATAGATGTCCCGATCGCCATGGGCGGACTGGCCGTTGTACTTCGCACGCGCCTCCTGGCTGATGACCTTGGCGACCTCCTCGTGGAAGTCCTCATCAAAAATGGCGGCAAGGCCGATGGCCTGCGGGAACACGGTGGCCGTACCCGCACGGGCGACGCCATGGAGCGCCTCATTCCACCAGTTATAGGCCGGGATGCCCAGACGCGGGATCGCCGGTGAATCAAAGCGCAGCTGGGATGCCTTCTCCTCCAGCGTCATCTGCGACACAAGGTCATGCGCCTGACGGCGGGCTTCTTCGCGATTCATCATCTTGCAGATACTCTCCTTCCGATACCGGACAGAATCATTGCGGTATATATTCCCCCTTTCCCCTGCGAAATCCTGCCATCAGAATGATAATTATTTGCCCCCTTATCCTCATAATTTGTCGCGTATTGCGTTTCGGCGGGTTTTCTGCTATAATGCTGCCAGAATACACAGCAGCAGCTGACGGAGGCCGCCCTATGCCCATTCGCGCCATTGCCTTTGATCTGGATGACACGCTCCTGCGCTCCGACCTGACCGTATCCGACCGCACGGTGCATACCCTCCACCGCGCTGCGTCGCAGGGCATCGTGATCCTGCCCGCATCCGGCCGCACAAGGGACAGCATGCTCCCGGCGGTGCGGCGCATCGGCTGTGCATCTGCCTTTGTCGCCTGCAACGGCGCAGACGTATGGGGCATTCCCGCCGATCCCGCCATCCCGCGCGGGGCGGATTGTCCTCTGCTGATGCAGGAGCTGCTGCCCGTGCCCCTGGCGCATGAGGTGGCACGCTTCGCCGCCGAACGCGGCGTGTACTGCCAGACCTACACGCCGGATCGCTTCTTCTACAGCATCGACAACGAGTACGCCGTGTCCTATGCGCAGTCCTCGTCGCTGCAAGGGGAATTCGTGGACGACCTGACCACCTTCATCCGTCAGCCGGTCACGAAGCTGCTGATGATGGACGAGCCGGAGCGCATCGCCTCCCTTCTGGAGGAAGCGCGCACGCTCTTCGCCGGACGCGCCACGCTGACCTGCTCCAAGCCCTACTTCCTGGAGTGCAATCCCCTCGCGGCGACCAAGGGCAATGCGCTGAAGTGGTGCGCGGAGCACTTCGGCTTCCGCATGGAGGAGCTGCTGACCTTCGGCGACAGCCTGAACGACGTGTCCATGCTGGAGGCGGCCGGGACGGGCGTGGCCATGGGCAATGCCCGGGCGGACGTGAAGGCGCTGGGCTTCCCCGTCTGCCGCACCAACGACGAGGACGGTGTCGCCTGCTACATCGAGGAGCACGTTCTTTCCCAGCATACATGAATGGAGGCACACCATGATCCAGGCCGCTGATTTTCAACGCGCATTGCAGCTGACACTGCTTTCGCCGTCCACCAGGACGGAATGGGACATCCGCACCGCCGACCTGAACCGCCCCGGCATGCAGTTCTGCGGCTTCTATGAGTATTTCGCCTTCGAGCGCCCCCAGGTCATCGGCAAGGTCGAAATGACCTATCTGGAGGAACAGCCGGTGGAGAAGCAGCAGAGCATGCTGGAGGAGTACTTCTCCTTCGACATCCCCTGCGTCATCATCTGCCGGGGGATGCGTCCGCCGGAGACCCTGCTGGAGATCGCCGCCCGACATGATGTGGCGGTCTATCAGACGGACATGCTGACGACCAAGTTCACCTTCGCCGCCATCACCTACCTGAACCGCTGCCTTGCGCCCCGGGCGACACGCCATGGCGTGCTGGTGTCGGTGGACGGCATTGGCGTACTGCTGACGGGCGAGAGCGGCGTGGGCAAATCCGAGGCCGCGCTGGAGCTGGTGCGCCGCGGTCATCAGCTCGTCGCCGACGATGTGGTGGACATCTGCAAGGTGTCCGACACGCGCCTGGTGGGCGAATGCCCCGAGATGGTTCGCCACTTCATGGAGATACGCGGCATCGGCATCATCGACATCCGCACGATGTACGGTGTGTCCGCCGTGGCACAGAGCCGTTCCATCGACCTGGTGATGAACATGGAGCAATGGGTCGCCGGGAAGGCCTACGACCGGCTGGGACTGCACGAGGAGTACACCACCATCCTCGGGGTGAAGGTGCCCAGTCAGACGCTGCCCGTCCGCCCCGGACGCAACATCGCCATCATCATCGAGGTGGCCGCCCGCAACCTCTCCCTCAAGCGCATGGGCTATTCCGCCGCCAAGGAGCTGGACAAGCGCATGCAGGACATGATCCGCAAGCGCGCCGGTCAGGAAGAGGAATGATTCCCCGTTTTTTTGTCATCAGGCCAATCATTTATGAAGGAAACCCCACTTTTGTCACGAATACATATCCCGAAACACCACCAGGAACGGAGGCATGCATATGGTTTATATCGGTTTTGACGTGGGCGGCACGGGCATTCAGGTCGGTGTCGTCAATGAGATGGGCGAGATCCTCTGCAAGGGCAGCACCGTCACCCATACGGACATCCCCTTCGCCGATCAGGTGAAGGCCATGGCGGACTGCGCCCTCGAAACGCTCGATCGCTCCGGCTATACCCTGGACGACGTGAAGAGTCTGGGCGCGGGCGTCCCCGGCGTGGTCGACCCCCGCACGGGTCGCATCCCCTTCTGCACCAACCTGGGCTGGGTCGATGTGGACTTCGCCGGCGAAATGCGCAAGCACATCGACAAGCCCGTCTACATGGGCAATGACGCCACCGTCGCCGCGCTGGCGGAGAATCTCGCCGGTGTCAGCGCCGGGGCGGACTCCTCCATCATGGTCACCCTGGGCACGGGCGTGGGCGGAGGCATCATCATCGGCGGCAAGGTCTGGAACGGCTTCCACGGCGTGGGCAGCGAAATCGGCCACACCATCCTCCACATGGGCGGCGAACCCTGCACCTGCGGCAGCCGCGGCTGTCTGGAGCGCTACTGCTCGGCCACGGCCATCATCCGCATGGCGCGCGAGGCCGTCGCTGAACACCCCGAAAGCCTCATCATGAAGATGGCCGAGGGCTCTTCCGTCAAGATCAACGCCAAGATCGTCATCGATGCCGCCCGCGAGAACGACCCCGTCGCCTGTGAGGTCTATCACCGCTACATCGTCAACCTGGGTCAGGCCATGGCCAACCTCATCAACTTCTTCGACCCGGAGGTCATCGTGCTGGGCGGCGGCGTGTCCAAGGCGGGCAGCTTCCTGCTGGATGCGGTACGCGCCGAAACGGCCAAGTACTGCCTGTACAAGACCCTGCCCCATTCCCGTATTGAGCTGGCCAAGCTCGGCCCGGATGCCGGGATCGTCGGCGCGGCCATGCTGGGCAAATAAGCCCCTTGCCTTCCGTCAGCAGCCCGATCCTGCGGCGGAGGGCATTTCTTTGCCATTCGAGCAGCGCTTGAGCCGCATTCGATCACCGCTTGATGGACATTTCCCCGCACATCGGCTATCATGGCGATGCACCGGTGAACAAAACGCAAAGGAGCACACCTATGTCGAACTACTTCAACATGCACGAGATCGGGCGGATCATCGCCCGGCACCGCAAGGCACACAACATGACGCAGATGGAGCTGGCTGACCTGATGAACGTCAGCTTTCAGGCCGTGAGCAACTGGGAACGCGGTCAGTCCATGCCGGACATTGCAAAGCTGCCGGAGCTGGCGGAATGCTTCAGCATCAGCATCGACGAGCTGCTCGGGCGGAATGCGCCCCTGCTCTCCTCCGCCGCGGAAGGCACCCTGGACAGCTATCTGGCCGCGCATGATGTCCAGATCAGCGAGATTGCCGAGGCCGCGCCGCTGCTCAAGCCCGATCAGATGGAAGCGCTGGAGGAAAAGCTGCTGGAGCTCCCCGATGTGCCTGCGGATACGCCCGACGGACAGCCCGTCCTCAGCGACCTGCTGCCCTACCTCAGCACCGACGCGGTGGATCAGCTGATGCAGCGCTTTCTGGATGCGGGCGACGATGCCGCCATGACGAGCTGCCTGCCCTTCGCCAGCATGAGCTATCTGGACACCCTCGCCGACGCATGGGACGCGCAGGGCAAGTCCCTCCAGCCGCTGCTGCCCTTCATGAGCACCGCAAAGGTCGACAGTCTCGCTGGCGCATGGGACGCACAGGGCAAGTCCCTCCAGCCGCTATTTCCCTTCATGAGCACCGAAAAATTCGACAGCCTCGCCGACGCATGGGACGCACAGGGCAAGTCCCTCCAGCCGCTATTTCCCTTCATGAGCACCGAAAAATTCGACAGCCTCGCCGACACTTGGGACGCGCAGGGCAAGTCCCTCCAGCCGCTGCTGCCCTACCTCAGCAATGAGAAGCTGAATCAGCTCCTGTGCGACTGGGTGCGCAAGGAACGCGCCATCACCCCGCTGCTGCCCTTCCTCAGCGACGACCAGATCTCCCGGCTCGCCGAACAGGCCATCCGGTAGAAGTGCCCCCCTTTTCCGGCAGATTTGCAGTCTGCCGGAATTTTTCTGTCCGATGAAAAAGGAATTTGGCGGCTGCGCGTTGTATTAACATATGTAACAAATCAGCATTGCTGTTTCATGTACCCTTCCCACCGGAGGTGACAGCATGACCATCCGTGAACAGCTTGAACAGGAAGAGCTCATCCGCCTGTCCGACAGGGCGGCCAAGGCGCTTCATTCCCGCGGGCGCGAACGTCCGGCTGACCCCTGCCCCATGCGCACCTGCTATCAGCGGGATCGGGATCGCATCCTCCACTGCAAGGCCTTCCGCCGCCTGAAATACAAAACGCAGGTCTTCCTTGCCCCCGAGGGCGACCACTACCGCACGCGCCTGACCCACACGCTGGAGGTCGCGCAGATCGCCCGCACCATCGCCCGATGCCTTCGCCTGAACGAGGATCTCGCCGAGGCCATCGCCCTGGGGCATGATCTGGGACACACCCCCTTCGGCCACATCGGCGAACGCTCCCTGGACGACACCATGCCCGAGGGCTTCCGCCACAATGAGCAGTCCCTGCGCGTGGCGGATGTGCTGGAGAACGACGGCAAGGGCCTGAACCTCACCTGGGAGGTGCGCGACGGCATCCTCTGCCACTCCGGCAAGCAGTTCCCCGCCACGCTGGAGGGGGAATGCGTCCGCCGGGCGGATCGCATCGCCTACCTCAATCACGATCTAGATGACGCACTGCGCGGCGGTGTGCTCAAGCCCTTTGAGCTGCCGATGGACTGCCTGAAGGTGCTGGGCGCGACCCACGGCGAAAGGATCAACAGCATGATCGCCGATGTGGTGGACAGCAGTCAGGACACCGAGCACCTGACCATGTCCCCGCTGATGCAGAGCGCCATGGACGGCCTGCGCGAGTTCATGTTCGAAAAGGTCTACCGCGACGAATGGCGCGCCGCCGAGGAGAGCCGCTGCGACCACGTCATGAAGGGGCTGTTCCGCTATTACAGCGAGCATCCAGGCGAAATGCCCGAGGAGTTTGTCCTGATCGGCTACCGCGAGGGCACCGCACGCGCCGTGTGCGATTTCCTCTCCTGCATGACCGACCGATACGCCATCAGGCAGTATCAGAAGCTCTTCGTGCCTGCCGGTTTTGCCCTGTTCTGACAGAGAAAATGCATTTTCACAGAACAAACCAAAATCCACTTGCTTATTCAAGCAGGAAAAAGCGAGAACATGGCGAATTACGTTTCGTGATGGATCGGCAGAGCGGTTTGCACCGCCCATGGGACGAACGACGGAAGGGCGGTGACACAGCATGGCGAGATTCCCTGCCGCATGGCTTGATGAACTGCGCTCCCGCGCGGACATCGTGCAGGTCGTCAGCCAATATGTCCCCCTGAAACGCAACGGCCATCGCTATTGGGGGCTGTGCCCCTTCCACGGTGAGAAGACTGCGTCCTTCTCCGTGGATCAGGAAAGGCAGATGTACTACTGCTTCGGCTGCAAGGCCGGGGGCAGCGTCATCCAATTCGTGATGGACATCGAGCGGCTGGAGTTCCCCGAGGCCGTGAAGCATCTGGCCGATCAGCTGCACATGCCCCTCCCCGCCATGGAGGAAGATCCGGACTATCAGCGCCGCCGCACCCAGCGTGACCGCCTCCTGGAGGCCAACAAGGAGGCCGCGCGGTTCTTCCACCAGACGCTCTTCACCCCCCAGGGACAGGCCGTTCTGGACTATCTCAAGCGCCGCGGACTGACCGATAGCGTCATCCGCAAATTCGGCCTGGGCGCTGCTCCTGCCGGGTGGGACACGCTGACGAAATACCTGCAGGACAAGGGCTTCTCCCTGGAGGAGCTGCATCTGGCCGGACTGACGATCATCAAAGAGGCCGAGCCTGCCCACGTCGATCCCGACACGGGCGAGGAACGCCCCGCCAAGCCCCGCCGCGCCTTTGACATGTTCCGCGAGCGCGCCATCTTCCCCATCATCGACCAATACGGCAATGTTCTTGCCTTTGGCGGACGTGCCCTGGGCAGCGCCATGCCCAAGTATCTCAACACGTCCGATACGCCCGTGTTCAACAAGCGTCTGGGCGTGTATGCCGCCAATCTCCTGCGCAAGGAGCGCCACCTCCAGCGGGTCATCCTCGTGGAGGGCTATATGGACGTGGTCTCGCTGACACAGTTCGGCGTGACCGGTGTCTGCGCCACCCTCGGCACGGCCCTCACCCCCGAACAGGCCAAGCTCCTCAAGCGCTTCGCCCCCATGGTGTATCTGAGCTACGACGGCGACAGCGCCGGTCAGAACGCCATCCTGAAGGGGCTGACCATCCTCGAGGAGGCCGATGTCCCCGCGCGTGTCCTCCAGTTCCCGGACAAGCTCGACCCCGATGAGTTCATCCGCCGCGATGGTCTGGAGGGCTTCGAGAAGCTCCCCGCGCTGACCCCCGAGAGCTACCGCATGGGACGGCTGCGCGCCGAACACGACCTGTCCACCGTGGAAGGACGCGCCGAATACGCCAAGGCCTGCGCGGGCATCCTCCGCAAGCTCGAGCCCGTGGAGCGCGAGGTCTATTTGCAGGAGCTGGTGCTCCAGACCGGCTTCAACCGGGACGTGCTTCTGGCACAGATCGGCATTGATGCACCGGCGGTAGGCAAGCCCCCCACGCCTTCCTCCCCCATCGCGAAGCAGCGCTTCTCCCCCAACCGGAATTCCCCTGCCGCCACTGATGAGGTGCGCGATGAGGAGCTGCTGATCTCCATTTTCGGCACGGGACGCATCCCCACCGACATCGCCACCGAGGAGGACTTCCACGATCCGCTGCTGCGCAACCTGTACCTGAGCCTTTGCGAGGGTGCGTCCGCTGCCAGTCTGGCGGAAGAGCAGTCCGAAGAGGCGACCCGCGCGAGGGTATCGCATCTGCTGCTGACACCCCCGGCGGAGGACACCGATCAGCTGATCCGCATGGCGAAGGACTGCCTGGCGCGCAACCGCGAAAAGCGCAGCCGCGCCGAGCTGACCGCCCTGGAGGCCACCCTCCCCACCCTGACGGGCAATGACCGCATCGCCGCGCTCCAGCGGGCACAGCAGCTGTCCGCACAGCTCAGCAGACACAGCGCACGCAACCCCTGATGCTTCAGGGCTTGTTTATATAGACAAAGCGCCGGCGCATTCCCCGGCGTGCAGGTCCGATAAGGCGTCGGCCTGCTGACGATTGAGAAGGAGAGATTTCTTTGACGCTTTCACCTGATGCCCGTCAAGCGAAGCTGAATGAGCTTTATGAGTACGGCAAGACGAAGGGTTCCCTGACCTACAAGGATATCATGGATCGCCTGATGGAAATGGACATGGATCCCGACCAGCTTGACAAGGTGCTGGAAAACCTCGAAGCACTGGGCGTTGAGGTCATCAATGAGAATGAGCCTGCCCCCACCCCCGCCCCTGCCGTGCAGGAGGACATGTCCGATATGTCCGCCCCCGAAGGTGTCAGCATCGACGACCCCGTCCGCAAGTACCTCAAGGATATAGGCAAGGTTCCCCAGCTGAACGCCGAG
>CAZJOA010000004.1:12535-45290 GCA_964547515.1 uncultured Faecalibacterium sp. | reverse complement strand
TGGACTACTACACCGTCTGGGCGCACCAGATCAAGACGCCCATCGCGGCCATGCGCCTCCATTTGCAGCAGGAGGACTCACCGCTGTCGCGCACGCTCCTGTCCGAGCTCATGCGCGTGGAGCAGTATGCCGACATGGTGCTGGCCTACCTCCGCCTGGATGCGGACAGCACGGACTATGTCATCCGCGAATACGATGTGGACGGCATCATCCGACAGGCCGTGAAGCATTTCGCCGGCGAATTCATCGCCCGCAGGCTGACGCTGGACTATCAGCCGCTTCAACTGCATGCCATCACGGACGAAAAGTGGCTGCGCTTCGTCATCGAGCAGGTGCTTTCCAATGCGCTGAAATACACGCCCGACGGCAGCATCCGCATCTACGCGGAAGCCCCAGCGACGCTGTGCATCCGCGACACGGGCATCGGCATCGCGCCGGAGGACCTGCCCCGCATCTTCGAGCAGGGTTACACCGGTGCGACCGGCCGCAGCGAACGTCAGGCGAGCGGCATCGGGCTGTACCTGTGCCGGAGGGTGTGCCGGAATCTGGGACACACCATCACGGCAGAATCCGCCCCCGGGCAGGGCACGACCCTGCGCATCGACCTGTCCCAGCGCAAGATCGGCGCGGAATGAGCGAATCTTACAAAACCGAAAGAATTGATGGGGAAATTGTAAGGCAATTCGATGGCTTGCAGTTTCCCTTTCTGCTATCATGGCTTCTGTAAGGTCACACAGACAAGCAAGGAGGCAAACGATATGAGCATGCTTCAGGTCGAGCATTTGCAGAAGGTCTACACCACCCGTCTGGGCGGTGCGAAGGTGGAGGCGCTGCGCAGTGTCACCTTCGATGTGGAGGAGGGCGAATATGTCGCCATCATGGGGGAATCCGGTTCGGGCAAGACGACGCTGCTGAACATCATCGCCGCGCTGGACAAGCCCACCGGCGGCAGTGTCACCCTGGACGGACAGCGTCTGGGGGACATCCGGGAGTCCGCCGTGGCGGCCTTCCGCCGGGACAATCTGGGCTTTGTGTTCCAGGAGTTCAACCTGCTGGACACCTTCACCCTGGAGGACAATATCTTCCTGCCGCTGGTGCTGGCGGGGATGAGCTATCCGGAGATGCGCGCGCGTCTGGCGGTGGTGATGAGTCAGTTGGGCATTGGGGAGCTGATGAAGAAGTACCCCTATGAGGTGTCCGGCGGACAGAAGCAGCGCGCAGCCGTCGCCCGTGCGCTCATCACGCAGCCCAAGCTCATTCTGGCGGACGAACCCACCGGTGCGCTGGATTCCAAGTCCAGCGACGAGCTGCTCCAGGTGTTCAGCGACCTGCACGCACTGGGGCAGACCATCCTCATGGTGACGCATTCCGTCAAGGCGGCCAGCCATGCCTCCCGCGTGCTGTTCATCAAGGATGGCGAGGTCTTCCACCAGCTCTACCGGGGCGATGCCACCAACGAGCAGCTCTATCAGAGGATCAGCGACACGCTGACCCTGCTGGCGACGGGCGGTGAGCAGGCATGAAGCTCTACCTGAAGCTGGCGCTGGACGGCATTCGCAAGAACCGGCGGCTCTACATCCCCTATGTGCTCATCGGCAGCGTGATGGTCATGATCCACTTCCTGCTGGGCACGCTGTCCGCCCATCCGATGCTGCGCGAGATCAAGGGCGGCGGAACGCTGCGCACCATGCTGCCCTTCGGCGCGGATGTGGTGCTCCTCTTCGCGCTGATCTTCCTATTTTATTGCAGCCGCTTCATCCTGCGGCAGCGCAATGCGGAATTCGGCCTGTACAATGTGCTGGGCATGGGCAAGAAGAACCTGACCTGGCTGATGCTGGTGGAGAATCTGCTGACGGCGTTGATCTCCATCGCGGTGGGACTTTTCCTGGGCGCGGCGCTGGAGAAGCTGGCCGAGCTGGGCATGCTGCGGCTCATCAACACCGAGGCGGACTACGCCATCCACCTGGATCTGAACAGCATGAGGAAGACCCTGCTGGGCTTCGGTGTCATCTACCTCATCATCCTGTTCAGCGCGGTCGGGAAGGCGTGGAAGAGCAACCCCTTGCAGCTGCTGCGTTCGGCGCAGACGGGCGAAAAGCCGCCCAGGGCCAACTGGCTCATGGCGCTGCTGGGCATCGTCCTGCTGGTCTGGGCGTATCACGATGCCGTGACCATCGGCAACCCCCTGAAGGCGCTCACGACCTTCTTCTATGCGGTGGTCATGGTCATCGTGGCGACCTACCTGCTCTTCATATCCGGTTCGGTGGCGCTGTGCCGGCTGATGCAGCACAGCAAGCA
This sequence comes from uncultured Faecalibacterium sp., assembly GCA_964547515.1. Classification (GTDB taxonomy): domain Bacteria; phylum Bacillota; class Clostridia; order Christensenellales; family Aristaeellaceae; genus UBA11524. Next base: position 42,992 of record CAZJOA010000004.1, on the reverse strand, counting down.
CTATTATTACCGTCCGAACCACTTTGTGTCCGTCAGCACCATGGTCTACCGGATGAAGCGCAACGGTGCAGGTCTGGCCTCCATCTGCGTGCTGCTGACGATGGTGCTGGTCATGCTCTCGGCGGTGCTGAGCCTGTACATCGGCGTGGAGGATTCGCTGCTGTCGCGCTATCCGCAGGACGTGTCCCTGCGTACCTCCGGCGCGGACAGGGCTTTGTTGACCGAGGAGAGCTTCGCCCCGCGCCGTGCGCTGCTGCAAGAGCTTGCACCCGAACAGTCCGACGTGCGGGAGTACGTCCTGGCGGAGGTCACGGGCATGTTCACCGACGCGGGCATCACCATCGACGTGCGGAGCGTCAGCCAAAGCGGCGTGGATTATGACGACGTGGGCTACCTGAACATCCTGTCCCTGACGGATTACAATCGGCTGACGGGCGAAGGGCTGACGCTGGCGCAGGACGAATGCCTGCTGCTTTGCAGCAATGCCTCCTTCACCGGCGACACCTTCACCCTCCAGGGCGGCGAACCGCTGCGGGTCAGGGAAGTCCGCCCGGACACCCTGGGCATCGGCAACACGGTGAACCTCATGTTCGCCACCATCACGCTCATCACCCCCGATCTGGAGGGTGTCACCGCCCACCTGACCAACACCTACAACGGTGAGGCCGGGCTGACGATGTCGCTGTACTGGATGTACGCCTTCGACATGCCCGGCACGGCGGAGGAGAAGAACGCCATGTACGACACGCTGATGCTGCACATGAGCGAGCTGGCACTCCCGCGCGGCGACAGGGGCGGATACTCCTTTGACCTCGGCGTGCGGGAGCATGAGCGCGCGGAATTCTACGGCACCTTCGGCGGACTGTTCTTCCTGGGCATCCTGCTGGGGATCGTGTTCATCGCGGCGGCAGTGCTCATCATCTACTACAAGCAGCTGTCGGAGGGCTATGAGGATCAGAAGCGCTTCGCCATCCTGCAAAAGGTCGGCATGACGAAGCGGGAGATCCGCCGCTCCATCAATTCGCAGGTGCTGACGGTGTTCTTCGCGCCCCTGCTCCTGGCCGGTCTGCACCTGACCTTTGCCTTCCCGCTGGTGTGGAAGCTGCTGCAAATGTTCATGCTGAACGACCAGACGCTGATGATCCTGGTGACGCTGTGCTGCTTTGCCGGGTTTGGGCTGATGTACGCGGTGGTGTACCGGATCACGTCCAATGCGTACTACGCCATCGTCAGCGGCACACAGAAGCATTGATCCATCCCCCGGAGGTGCGCTTCCGGGGGATATTTGCGTCAGACGGGGCATTTCGTGCGCCCTTCGCGCACAAAAACCGCCGAATTGTCCGCAAAACCCTTGCATCTGCGTGAAAACTGTGGTAAACTATAGCGCGTGCGTAATAGATGTATCGCATCAGGGGCGAATTGCGCCCACAGGAGGCCGGACGAAAGCCCGGCAGAGTTTCAGGAGGAATCATCGATGACCACCTACGAGAAGGTTTCCAGCAATAAGGCCAAGCTGGTTTTCACCGTGCCCGCCGAAGAGTTCGAGGCTGCCATGAACAAGGCGTATCTCCAGAACCGCGGCAAGATCAATGTGCCCGGCTTCCGCAAGGGCAAGGCTCCCCGCCAGGTGATTGAGAATAAATTCGGCAAGTTCATGTTCGTGGAGGACGCAATGGACATCGTCTTCGCCGACATGTACACCGCCGCGCTGGAGGAGAATGACCTCAAGCCCGTCGATCGTCCCGAAATGACCGACATGGGCGAGTACGTCAAGGGTCAGGACATGACCTTCACCGTTGAGGTCTTCGTCCGCCCCGATGTCACCCTGGGCGAGTACAAGGGTCTCACCGTCGAGGTCGCGCCCAAGCACGTCGTCACCGAGGACGAGGTCGACGAGCGCATCAAGCAGGATCAGCAGAAGGGTGCCCGTACCCTGGATGTCACCGACCGCACCGTCGATTACAACGACACCGTGAACCTGGATTACGCCGGCACGGTGGACGGCGTGGCCTTCGCGGGCGGCACGGCGCAGGGTCAGACCCTCAAAATCGGCTCCGGCCAGTTCATCCCCGGCTTCGAGGAGCAGATGGTCGGCATGGCCGTCGGCGAGGAGAAGGATCTGGACGTGACCTTCCCCGAGCAGTACCACTCCGAGGAGCTGGCGGGCAAGGCCGCGGTCTTCCATGTGAAGGTCAACGGCATCACCGTCACCGAGCTGCCCGAGCTGGATGACGAATTCGCGCAGGACAATGGCTTCGACACCTTCGCCGACTACAAGGCCAATGTGGAGAAGGAGCTGAACGAGCGCGCCCAGACCAACTACGACGTGACCGTGGAGAATGCCCTGGTCGAGGCCGCCGTCGCGCATGCCCAGATGGACATTCCCGAGGCGATGATCGCCGACCAGACCAACTACATCCTGCGCGACATGGAGTACCGCATGATGTATCAGGGCCTGCGCATGGAGGACTACCTGAAGTACACCGGTCAGACCCGTGAGAGCCTGGCTGAGCAGTATAAGGGTGAGGCTGAGCATCGCGTGAAGGTCGAGCTGACCCTGGAGGCCATCCGCAAGGCGGAGGGCATCGAGCCCACCGAGGAAGAGGTCGACGCGCAGATCGCCAAGCAGGCCGAGCGCATGGGTCAGGAGATCGAGGCCTTCAAGGCCAGCCTGACCGAGGAGCAGCAGACCTATTTGGCGGACACCGCTGCCATCCAGAAGGTCTGTGACCTGCTCAAGGCCGATGCGACCGTCACCGACAAGGCTGACGAAGCGGCTGACGCTGACGAGGCGGCTGACGAAGAGTAAATCGCATATTTGAAGCACGCGGGAGGAAACAGGCAGGGATTTTCCTGCGGCGCTGTCCTTCCGCGTCTTTTCACGGCGAAGGCTTTTCTGCCGAATGCGGCGGCACTTTCCCGCATAGGATATGTACGGCGGACTTCCGCCATGAACCAAGGAGGTATCCCCATGCCCTTGATCCCTTATGTTGTGGAGCAGACCAACCGCGGCGAGCGCTCCTACGATATTTACTCCCGCCTGCTGAAGGATCGCATCATCTTCCTGGGCGGCGAGATCGACGATGACGTGGCGAACACGGTCGTCGCCCAGCTGCTCTTCCTGGAGATGGAAGACCCCGATGCCGACATCTGCCTGTACATCAACAGCCCCGGCGGCTCCGTGACCGCCGGTATGGCCATCTACGACACCATGCAGTACATCAAGCCCCAGGTGCGCACGGTCTGCATCGGCATGGCCGCGTCCATGGGCGCGTTCCTGCTGATGGCGGGCGAGAAGGGCAAGCGCTGCGCCCTGCCCAACAGCGAGGTCATGATCCATCAGCCCCTGGGCGGTGCGCAGGGTCAGGCGACGGATGTGCAGATCCGCGCGGAATGGCTGCTGAAGACCAAGGAGAAGATGATCCGCATGAAGGCGGAGATGACCGGTCAGCCCGAGGAGGTCATCCGCCGGGATGTGGAGCGCGACCACTTCATGTCCGCCCAGGAGGCGCTGGAATACGGCATCATCGACCAGATCTTCGATCCCCGCGCCAAGAAGTAATCATTTGTGAGGTAAACGCATGTCTAAAGACGATATGAGGTCGCCCGTGCGGCGCTGTTCCTTCTGCGGCAAGCCCTATGACCAGGTGCGGCGCTTCGTCGTCGGCCCGGAGGTGGGCATCTGCAACGAATGCATCCTGCTCTGTCAGGAGATCATCAGCCAGGATATGCCCATGCAGAGCGAGCTGGCCGGTCAGAACGGCAAGCTGCCCACGCCTGCGGAGATGAAGAAGGTGCTGGACGACTACGTTGTCGGCCAGGAGCAGGCCAAGCGTGCCCTGTGCGTGGCGGTGTACAACCACTACAAGCGCATTGCCCAGCCCGTCGGCCGGGATGATGTGGAATTGCAGAAGTCCAATATCCTCATGGTCGGCCCGACCGGCTGCGGCAAGACCTTCCTGGCGCAGACCCTGGCGCGCATCCTGAATGTGCCCTTTGCCATTGCCGATGCCACCAGCCTGACCGAGGCCGGCTATGTCGGCGAGGACGTGGAGAACATCCTCCTGCGGCTGATCCAGAATGCCGAATACGACATCGAGGCGGCGCAGCGCGGCATCATCTACATCGACGAGATCGACAAGATCGCCCGCAAGTCCGAGAACCCCTCCATCACCCGCGATGTGTCCGGCGAGGGCGTTCAGCAGGCGCTGCTGAAGATCCTGGAGGGCACGGTGGCGTCCGTTCCGCCCACGGGGGGACGCAAGCATCCCCATCAGGATATGCTGCAGATCGACACGACCAACATCCTCTTCATCTGCGGCGGCGCGTTTGACGGCCTGGTGCCGATCATCGAGAACCGCACGGGCAAGAAGAGCCTCGGATTTGGCGCGGATGTCCGCTCCAACCGCGACCCGAATGTGTCCCAGGCGCTGCATGACCTCCGCCCGGAGGATCTGACCAAATTCGGCCTGATCCCGGAGTTCGTGGGTCGTCTGCCCATCACCGTCACCCTGGATGCGCTGGATGAGGACGCGCTGACGCAGATCCTGACCCAGCCCAAGAACGCCCTGTGCAAGCAGTACGAGAAGCTGCTGGGCCTGGACGGCATTGAGCTGACCTTCGAGGAGGACGCCGTCCGCGCCATTGCCAAGCTGGCCATCGAGCGCAAGTGCGGCGCACGCGGCCTTCGCGCCATCATCGAGGATGTCATGCTGGACACCATGTTCGAGCTGCCCGGCTTGCATGAGGTGAACGCCTGCACCATCACGGCGGACGCTGTGAATGGCAAGGAGAAGCCGCTGCTGAAGAATGGTCTGCGCCGCAAGACCAGCCGCAGCCGCCGCGCTGAACGCGACAGCGATGGCAATTACCTGCTGGGCACTGAGCCCATCGTCAGCTGAACGCTGACCTGATATAGTGAAGTCCGCCTGGAGTGATTTCCGGGCGGACTTTTCGTGCGGTGCAGAAAGTCCCCCGGACGGTCAAAGCAATCCGGAGGACAAGACGTATGCGGTTTCGTCACATGCGACCGGCGAATGCGCCGATCAGGATCTCCGCCCGCTTGACTTCCTCGGGCGTGGGGGTCGGCACGCCCTCCAGCGGGTAGTCCAGGCCGAGCTTGTCCCATTTTGCCCGCCCCATGGTGTGGTAGGGCAGGATCTCCACCCGGCGGACGCGATGCAGGGTCGATATGAACTCGCGGATCTGCGTCAGGTCGGTCTCGTCATCCGTCACGCCGGGAACGAGCACATGACGGATCCACAGCCGTGCCCGCTTGTCCGACAGGTAGCGCAGCATCGCCAGGATATTGGCATTGCCGTGCCCGGTCAGCTCGCGGTGCTGACGGTCGGAGAAGCACTTGATGTCCACGATGAACAGATCGACCAGTGCGATCAGCTTGTCGAAGCGCCGCAGCCAATCGGGGTCATCAGGGCGGAAGGGCTGACCGGCGGTATCGATGCAGGTGTGGATGCCGCTGCGCTTGAGCAGCCGGCAGGTCTCTGTGACGAAATCCAGCTGGAGCAGGGGCTCGCCGCCGGAAAAGGTCACGCCGCCGTTGGACTTCCAGTAGGGGCGATAGCGCATCAGCTTGCGGTACAGCTCTTCGGGGGTCGTGGTGGTGAGGGATTCGCAGGCCGTCCATGTGTCGGGGTTGTGGCAGTATTTGCACCGCAGCGCGCATCCGTGCAGGAACACGGAGCACCGCACGCCCGGGCCGTCCACCAGGGCGAAGCTCTCGAAGGAATGAATGCGGCCGATGGGTTCACTCATGGCGGACGACCTCCTTTGCGGATCACATCTGCTTGTGGCAGGAACGGGCAATGACATCCAGCTGCTGTTCGCGGGTCAGGTCGATGAACTTGACCGCATAGCCGCTGACACGGATGGTGAAGTTGGCGTACTCCTCCTTTTCGGGATGCTCCATGGCATCCAGCAGCTTCTCCATGCCGAAAACATTGATGTTGACATGGTGGGAGGGCTGATCGAAGTAGCCGTCCAGCACCTGCACCAGGTTGCTGATGCGTTCGCCGTCGGAGTGTCCCAGGGCATCGGGGTTGATGGTCTGGGTGATGGAGATGCCGTCCAGTGCCCACTGATAGGGGAGCTTCGCGGCGGAATTCAGCGAGGCGATGAGGCCGTTCTGTTCCGCGCCGTAGGAGGGATTTCCGCCGGGGGCAAGGGGTGCACCGGCCTTGCGTCCATCGGGGGACGCACCGGTCGCCTTGCCGTACACCACGTTGGACGTGATGGTCAGGATGGACGTGCTCGGCTCGGAGCCACGGTAGGTGTGATGCTTGCGGATCATGTCCAGGAAGGTCTTCAGCAGCCATTTGGCGATGTCGTCGGCGCGGTCATCGTCGTTGCCGTAGCGGGGGAAGTCGCCGCTGGTCTCGTAGTCCACCGCCATGCCGTTTTCGTCGCGGATGGCCTTCACCGTGGCGTACTTCAGCGCGGAGATGGAGTCCACCACATGGGAGAAGCCCGCGATGCCCGTGGCGAAGGAGCGCCGCACATCCGTGTCGATCAGCGCCATTTCCGCCGCCTCGTAGTTGTAGCGGTCGTGCATGTAGTGGATCAGGTTCAGCACGTTGACGTAAAGGCCGGCGAGCCAGTCCAGCATGCGCAGGTAGGCAGGCTTGACCGCGTCCCAGGTGAGGTATTCGCCGGACACGGGGCGATAGGCCGGGCCGACCTGCTTGCCGGTCTTCTCGTCCACGCCGCCGTTGATGGCGTAGAGCAGCGCCTTGAGCAGATTCGCGCGTGCACCGAAGAACTGCATCTCCTTGCCGGTCTGCGTGGCGGACACACAGCAGCAGATGCTGTAGTCATCCCCCCAGACGGGCTTCATGACCTCGTCGTTCTCATACTGCACGGAGGAGGACACGATGGAGATGTGTGCGCAGTATTTGCGGAAGGCTTCCGGCTCGCGGGAGGAATAGAGGATGGTCATGTTCGGTTCGGGCGAGGGACCCATGTTCTCCAGCGTGTGCAGGAAGCGGAAGTCGTTCTTCGTGACCATGCTGCGGCCATCCAGCCCCGTGCCGCCGACCTCCAGGGTCGCCCAGACGGGGTCGCCGGAGAAGAGCTGCTGATAGGCCTTCACGCGGGCAAACTTCACCATGCGGAACTTCATCACCAGGTGATCGACCAGCTCCTGCGCCTCGGCTTCGGTGAGGAGGCCGTTTTGCAGGTCGCGCTCGATGTAGATGTCCAGGAAGGTGGAGATGCGGCCGACGGACATGGCCGCGCCGTTCTGCGTCTTGATGGCGGCCAGATAGCCGAAGTACAGCCACTGGAAGGCCTCGCGGGCGTTGGCGGCGGGCTGACGGATGTCGAAGCCGTACCTTTCCGCCATGACGATCATGTCCTTCAGGGCATTGATCTGCTGACGGATCTCCTGTCGCTGACGGATTACATCGTCGGTCATTGTGCCGTCGCCGCAGTTCTCGTAGTCCTTCTCCTTCTCGGCGATGAGCATGTCGATGCCGTAGAGCGCCACGCGCCGATAATCGCCCACGATGCGGCCGCGGCCGTAGGTGTCCGGCAGACCGGTGATGATGTGGCTGGAGCGGGCGGCGCGCATTTCGGGGGTGTACGCCTGGAACACAGCGTCGGAATGGGTCAGGTGATATTCGGTGAAAATGCGGATCAGCTCCGGGTCGGGCTCATAACCGGCCTGACGGCAGGAGTCCACCGCCATGCGGATGCCGCCGTAGGGCATGAACGCCCGCTTGAGGGGCTTGTCGGTCTGCAGGCCGACGACCTTCTCCAGCGATTTCAGCTCCTCGGAGATATAGCCCGGGCCGTGGCTGATGATGGAGGACACCACATCGGTGTCCATGTCCAGCACGCCGCCCTTGGCGCGTTCCTCCTTTTGCAGCTGCTGCAATGCACCCCAGAGACGATCGGTCGCCTCGGTCGGGCCGGCGAGGAAGGACGCATCGCCGTCATAGGGGGTATAATTGTTCTGAATAAAATCGCGGACATTGACTTCTTCCTTCCAGTTGGAACCCCAGAAGCCGTTCCATTGCGCAAAATGGTACATCTGAAACCTCCTGATGATGCTGTTGGGGGATTCGGGTTGGTGCATCGCGCACGAACCGGGAACATTGTATCACAAGATGTAGTATTATGCAAGAGGGAAGTTAGAAATATCTAACCACAAATTCAAAAGACAAACATGGCGGATGTGGTCTCATCGTCCGTGCAGAAAGAACAGATTATACAAAACAACCGATTTCAGGGCAGAAAGCGCACAGGGCACAAGATGTTGTGGAAAAACATGCAGCGCCGCGCGGATGTCACCCATGTCCTGCGGGGCATGAACCGCCGTGCCGCCGGGCATACTGCACGGAGAAAGCCGAACGCTTTGAAAAGGGAAGGGAGGCCGAACAAATGTCGATCGTCCTGATGGTCATTCAGCTGACGGTGACGGTGGTGGTGGGGGTGTACTTCTTCCGACAGCTGCGGAAGGACAGCAAGGCCGAGCCGGTGCAGCGCCGGGAGTCGCCGCGCGAGATGGAGAAGCTGAACAGGCTGCGTTCGATCCGGCTGACCGAGCCGCTGGCAGAGCGCGTCCGCCCGGCGAGCTTCGCCGATGTGGTTGGTCAGGAGGAGGGCATCCGTTCGCTGAAGGCCATCCTCTGCGGGGCGAATCCCCAGCATGTGCTGATCTACGGCCCGCCCGGGGTGGGCAAGACCTGCGCCGCACGGCTGGTGCTGGAGGCTGCGAAGGCATCCGCCGGAACGCCCTTTGCCCCCGATGCGCCCTTTGTCGAGGCGGACGCGACCTGCATCCGCTACGACGAACGTTCCATTGCCGATCCCTTATTGGGCAGCGTGCACGACCCCATATACCAGGGCGCGGGATATTGGGGGACACAGGGCGTGCCCCAGCCCAAGCCGGGCGCGGTCACGAAGGCGCATGGCGGTGTGCTCTTCCTGGATGAGATCGGCGAATTGCATCCGGTGCAGATGAACAAGCTGCTCAAGGTGCTGGAGGATCGCCGTGTCATGCTGGAGAGCGCGTATTACGACCCGGAGGACATGAGCGTGCCGCGTCACATCCGCGATGTGTTCGAGCATGGTCTTCCGGCGGACTTCCGCCTGGTGGGCGCGACCACCCGCAGCCCGGAGGAGATCAGCCCCGCGCTGCGTTCCCGGTGCATGGAGGTGTTCTTCCGGGCGCTGACGCCGCAGGAGGTGTCCGCCATCGCATCGGGGGCGGCGGAACGCGCCGGATACGCCCTTTCACCGGCGGACGCGGAGATCATCGGGCGCTATGCCGCCTGCGGACGCGAAGCGGTCAACATCGTGCAGATGTGCGCCGGTCTGGCGCAGATGGAGGCACGCGACCGGATCACCGCGGCGGACGTGAACTGGGTCGTCGCCAGCGGACATTACGCCGCGCGGCCTGCTCAGGGGGCGGACACGGCAGATCGCGTCGGGCGTGTGCATGGTCTGGCGGTGCAGGGAAGCCATCAGGGCACGCTGATGGACATCGAGGCCGTGGTGACGGTCGGGACGGGGCGCGTGCAGGTGACGGGCATCGTCGAGGAGGAGGAATTGGGGCATGAGGGGCATCGCCTGCGCAGGAAGTCCACCGCGTTCACCTCTGCGGAGCATGTCCGCACGGTGCTCACGCGCATGGGCTGGGATCTGACGGGCAGGGATGTGCACATCAGCTTTCCCGGGGGCGCGCCGGTGGATGGGCCGTCCGCCGGAGTGGCCATGGCGCTTGCAGCCATCAGCGCCCTGACGGAGCGCCCGGTGGACGGTCACTGCGCCGTGACGGGCGAGCTGGGCGTGCAGGGGTCGGTCAAGCCGGTGGGCGGTGTGCCCGCGAAGGTGGATGCCGCCGTCCAGGCGGGGCTGACAAGGGTGCTCATCCCCCGGGAGAATCAGCCGGAGGTGTTCCGCAAGGACGTGTGCATCATCAGCGCCGACACGCTGGAGGACGCACTGCATGCGGTGCTCCTGCCCTGCGCCGGAAATGCGGCGGATGTGCCGTCAGCCGTGGGAAAATCGCCCGTTCCGCTGGCCGCACAGGGCGAACACGCCGTCCCCCAAATAGAATCGTAGGAAAAACGCTTGCAAAATGTGCCGGAATATGTATAATAACCATGCTGGATTCTGATGATACCGGCGTATTTGTGCTGCATTTCATACCGGTGCTGCGTTATGGCACCGGTGCTTCCGTGCACTGAACAGGAGGTTCCATGGCAAAGAAAAAGACGACCGTGTCCATGCCGGTTTTGGCTCTGCGGGGGCTGATGGTATTCCCGCATATGGTGCTCCATTTCGACGTGGGGCGCGTGAAGTCCGTCGCGGCGTTGGAGGAGGCGATGCTGGGCAACCAGAAGGTCTTCCTCGTGGCGCAGCAGGATGCGGATATCGACGATCCGACGGTGGAGGAGCTGTGCGGCATCGGCACGGTGGCGACCGTCAAGCAGGTCATGAACCTGCCAGGCGACAGCCTTCGCGTGCTGGTGGAGGGCGAATACCGCGCCAGGGTGGTGGCGATCACCCAGGAAGAGCCGTGGCTCTGCGGCGATGTGCAGCGGCTGGAGGAGAAATGCGCCGCCAGCGAGGTGGAATTGGCCGCGCTCGTCCGGGCGACGAAGGACTATTTCGAGGAGTACGGCCGCACCAGTCAGCGTGTCAGCCCGGAGATCGTCAATTCCATCCGCGAGGTGGACGCATCCGACCAGATCGCCGACATCATCGCGGCGAATGTCCTGCAAAAGGTGGAGGATCGTCAGCGCATCCTGGAAGAGCCGGATGTCAGCCGACGTCTGGACATTCTCTGCGGCATCCTCGCCCGGGAGATCGAGCTGGTGGGCGTGGAAAAGCAGGTGCAGGCACGCATCAAGAAGCAGATCGAGAAGAATCAGAAGGACTACTACCTGCGCGAGCAGATCAAGGCCATCCAGACCGAATTGGGCGACACCGATGCCACCGATGTGGAGGAGCTGCGCGACCGCCTGGTGAATACGCCGCTGAACGACGAGGCACGTCAGCGGGTGGAGAAGGAGATCGAGCGGCTATCCCGCATGGCACCCGGCACGCCCGAGGTCGGCATGGCGCGCACCTACATCGAGTGGATACTGGATCTGCCCTGGGGCAGGACCACGCCCGACAACCTGGATCTCAAGCGGGCACGAAAGGTGCTCGCACAGGATCATTACGGGCTGGAAAAGGTCAAGGAGCGCATCGTCGAGTATCTGGCCGTCCTGCGGATGAAGCAGGACATGAAGGGCCCGATCCTGTGCTTTGTCGGCCCGCCCGGCGTGGGCAAAACGTCCATCGTCCGCGCCATCGCCAAGGCCGTGGGGCGCAAATTCGTCCAGATGTCCCTGGGCGGCGTGCGCGATGAGGCCGAGATTCGCGGCCATCGGCGAACTTATCTGGGCGCGATCCCGGGACGCATCATTTCCGGCCTGAAGCAGGCGGGCACGATGAACCCCGTCTTCCTCTTTGACGAGATCGACAAGATGAGCCACGATTATCGCGGCGATCCGGCGTCCTGCCTGCTGGAGGTGCTGGATGCCGAGCAGAACAGCGCCTTCCGCGACCATTATCTGGAGCTGCCCTTCGACCTGAGCCGCGTGATGTTCATCACCACGGCCAACAGCGTCGATACCATCCCCGGGCCGCTGCTGGATCGCATGGAGATCATCGAGGTGCCCTCCTACACCGAGGAGGAGAAGCTGCAAATCAGCAAGCGACACCTGCTGCCCAAGCAGATCGAGGCGCATGGTCTCCCGGCGAAGTCCGTCCGGATGACGGACAAGGTGCTGCGCCAGCTGATCGAGGGCTACACGCGCGAGGCGGGCGTGCGCACACTGGAGCGCACGGTGGCCAAGGTCGTCCGCAAGGCCGCCGTGACCATGCTGGATGACGGCGTGACGGAGGTGTCCGTGTCCCCGGAGGTGCTGCGCAGGTATCTGGGTGCGGCGCGATACACGCGGGAAGCGCCCGAAAAAGAGCCGCGCATCGGCATCGTCAACGGCCTGGCGTACACCACCGTCGGCGGGGAAATGCTGGAGGTCGAGTGCCTGACCATGCCGGGCAAGGGCAGCCTGCACCTGACGGGCAAGCTGGGCGACGTGATGAAGGAGTCCGCCGAAGCCGCCTTCACCTGGGTGCGGGCGCATTCGGCCATGCTGGGTCTGGCGGATGACTTCTACAAGGATCGTGACATTCACATCCACGTCCCGGAGGGCGCTGTCCCCAAGGACGGCCCGTCCGCCGGTGTCACCATGACCACCGCGCTGACCTCGGTGCTGACGGGCATTCCCGTCCGTCAGGATGTGGCCATGACGGGGGAGATCACCCTGCGCGGGCGCGTGCTGCCCATCGGCGGCCTGAAGGAGAAGTCCCTGGCGGCCTATCGCGCGGGCATTAAGACGCTCATCATCCCCAAGGAGAACGAGAAGGACCTGGAGGAGATACCGCCCCATGTGCTCAGCCAGTTCCGCATCGTGCTGGCAGAGGTGATCGAGGATGTGCTGAAGGAAGCGCTGGTGCGCATGTCAAATACAGAACAGGAGTCGGATTAAGTGGAAATCAAGCAAGCAGAATTCGTGACCTCCATGGCGGAATACGGCAATTTCGCCGGAAAGGGTCTGCCGCAGATCGCCGTGGCGGGCAAGTCCAACGTGGGCAAGAGCAGCCTCATCAACAAGCTGTGCAACCGCAACAAGCTGGCGAAGACCTCATCCACGCCCGGGAAGACAAAGCTCATCAATGTGTTCCTGCTCAACCGCGCGTTCCACCTGATCGACCTGCCGGGCTATGGCTTTGCGCGGGTGGACAAGGCCGAGAAGGCGCGCTGGGGCAGGATGATGCAGGACTATTTCGAGGATTCGCAGGAGCTGCGCCATGTCTTTTGCCTGGTGGACATCCGCCATGAGCCCACCGAGGACGACAAGCAGATGAACAGCTTCCTGCGGCAGATGGGCATCCCGTTCACGGTGATCGCCACGAAGGCGGACAAGATCAGCCGGGGTGCGCGTCAGAAGCAGCTTGCGCCCATCTGCCGTGCGCTGATGGTGCAGCCCTGGGAGGTCATCTGCTGGTCAAGCGAGGACGGCACGGGTCGCGAACAGGTGCAGAAGCTGCTGGACGAGGTGCTCGCCGAGCCGGAGGACATTGCCGATTCCCCCTCCATGGAGGAATTGGAGGAGGGTGCACCCATCCGCTACGAGGAAGGGTGAACCGCCGCTCAGGCTGATGCATATCCTCCTGATGAGGAGGAATGCCCCATGTTCACACCGGCGACATACGCAGTTCATGTACCGGCGCTATCATTGCCCGAAGCGGCGATGCTCCCGGCGCTTCCCGCCCGGCGGACGGCACTGCCGCGCAATCTGCTCCTGCCGGACCAAAAGGTCTATCGCCCCATGCCTGCGCCGCAGGTGTCCGCCGTGCCCGTGGTGCGCCGCGGATCGATGGCCGGCCGGGCGATCCTGCGAACCGTCCGGCGTGTACCGCTTATCTGACGAAAATCTGCGTGGCGTAGACGAAGCCGTTGGCATCGGTGACGATGCCGATGCCGACCTTCGTCCAGGCGGAGGACAGGATGGCTGCCCTGTGCCCCGGGGAGGACATGAATGCCGCCTGCGCCTTGTCCACATTGGCGTGGTGAGCGATGTTCTCCCCGGCGGCGGCGAAGGCGTATCCGAATCGGCGCAGCATGGCGCGCACATCCCCGTAGGTGGGGGATTCGTGCGCGAAGTACCCCTCGTCCCGCATGTCGGCGGACTTGATCCGCGCGATGCGGCAAAGCTCCGCATCGATGGGCAGGGCGGACAGTCCATAGCGCTGCCGATCCTCGTTGAGCAAATTTGCCATCATTTCCTCTTGCGCAGAAAGGGTCTGTGTAGTATAATCATCCCCCGGAGAGGGCGATACGGCTGACATTTCGCCCTGTCCGCTGACCAGCAGGGCATACCCCCGCATGGCACCGCCGGTGGGGAATATGTCCACCTTGGCAACGAAAGTGGGGGCTGATCCCTGATTTGTGGCGATTCCGAGCGGTGCGGTGGCATGGAATCCCCTTTTTGTGGGGTAATAGGCAATCGAAGTGGCATTGCAGCCCTTTTGCTGAACATGAGGACGCTGGGCATCCAGAGTGCGCGGCGCGGCGTGTTCAGCCAAAGCGCTGTGAAAAGCTGAGAGCAGCAGCATCCCTGCGGCGAGAGCGGCGTACTTTTTGAACAAGGTCGTTCACCTCCGTGGCAGATCGGTGCTTTTGTCCACCGTAACAATAGCGTAATACAAACCGCCGCCGCTGGTCAAGCGAACTGTCAGCATGCTTCCATGGGAAGCGTTACCATGCGATCATCCGAAGCGATCCGGATCGAATATTGAGGAGGAATCCACCATGATTTTCCAAAAGTGCCCCCGCTGTGACCTGAACTACATCACCGCGACCGAGAAGTACTGCAAGGTCTGCCTGCGGGAGATGAAGGGCGACAACATCCACGATGAGATCGAGATGTGCTCCGTGTGCAGCGAGAACCCCGTGCTGCCCGGACGCGACATCTGCCTGTTCTGCCTGAAGGAGATGAACAGCCAGGCTGCGTCCGCCACCACCCCCCATGACGACACCAACGAGAGCGAAGAGCCGGTCAACACCCGTGCGCTGACCGACCTGGATGACGTGTCCTCCATGGACGAGATCCCGGAGGTGGACACCGACATTCCGGCAAGCGAGTTCGAGAAGATGACGGGCGGCATTTCCTCCCTGGAGAGCATGCGCGAGGAGGAAGCGGAGGACGACGAGAACGAAGAGGACGAGGAAGACATGCTGTGATCCGTCCGTTTGCCGCAGGCGACCGAACCGATGGCCTGCGGTTTTTCTATTGAAGCGATCGGAAAAGGAGGAAGACCCCATGCGCATGTTCGCCATCGGCGACCTGCACCTGCCCGGCGGCGATGAGAAGCCGATGGAGGTGTTCGGCGACCACTGGGAGAACCACTTTGCGCGCATCTCGCAGGACTGGCGCAGCCGCGTCGGCGATGGGGATACGGTGCTGCTCCCCGGGGACACCTCCTGGGCGATGCAGCTGGAGGCTGCCCTGCCGGATCTGGCGGCCATCGGCGCATTGCCGGGGCGGAAGCTCATCATCAAGGGGAATCACGACTACTGGTGGGGCGGCATCGGACAGGTGCGCCGCATCCTGCCCGAGGGGATGCATGCCCTCCAGCATGACGCGCTGGACGTGGGGGACGCGGTCGTCTGCGGCACGCGCGGCTGGGTCTATCCCACGGGGAACACGCCGCTGACCCCGGAGGACGAGCGCATCTTCAGCCGTGAGCTCCTCCGGCTGGAAATGGCGCTCAAGGCCGCCGTCCCCATGGCGCAGGGGCGTCCGGTGGTGGTGATGCTCCATTATCCGCCGCTCTACGCCCAGGATCGGGACACCCCCTTCACCCGGCTGATGGAGAAGTACCCCGTGCATACCGTGGTCTATGGCCATCTCCATGGTGCGGGCATCCGCGGCGGCTTCACCGGCATGCATCGGGGCATCCGGTATCGGCTCTGCTCCTGCGACAGCCTGGACTTCGCCCTTGCGGAGATCCCGCTGGACGACAAAATGTTACAAGAAATGAATTAAATCTAAAACTTTTGCGACGAAAAGCCGTCGTTCAACATTTAGCACACCGGAAATTGTGTCCGGTGTGCTCTTTTTGTACAACCGATAGCGGCGAACACCGGTTCAACCACTAAATCGTGTTGACAATTATGACAAAATCGTGACTTTCCATTGCCAAAACCGCATGCCGGAGCAGTTTTTGTCAGCGGCAAAAGATTCGCTCCGCCTCTTGCAATCCGCACA
This sequence comes from uncultured Faecalibacterium sp., assembly GCA_964547515.1. Taxonomy (GTDB): domain Bacteria; phylum Bacillota; class Clostridia; order Christensenellales; family Aristaeellaceae; genus UBA11524. The sequence continues at coordinate 27,144 of CAZJOA010000004.1, read as the reverse complement.
AAAGTGGGATAAAATGAAATTGAGTGGTTTTTGTGACCTATTTTGTGCAAAAAGGTGGGGGTGATGGTGGTGGCCGATCAGGATCGCGCGGCGGACATGCAGAACACGTCAGCCCCCGCCCCCATTCCCCCGGCGGACGTGACCGACGAGGATCGCCTCCTGCTGGAGAAGTACAGCCGCACATTCACCGGCACCTTTGCCCACACGCTGGACGGCAAGGGGCGCATGGTCATCCCGCTGGCGTTCCGCGATATGCTGGGCGGGGCGTTCACCGTCGCGCCGGAGTTCGACTTCAAGTCCATCGCCGTTTACCCGGAGATCGCCTATGTCCGCATGCGCGAGAGCCACGACAGGGCGCTGCGGGAGCACGCCAATCCCGAACGAAAGAAATACCTGCAGTGGCTGGATGCCTACACCTTCCGCGCCCAGGAATGCGACGGACAGGGGCGCGTGCTGCTGCCGGCACGCCTGCGCCAGATCATCCTGGGCGAAGACAAGGATGTGGACATCATGGGCGCGGGCGACCATCTGCGCATTGCGGTGCGCGTGAAGTGCGAGGATCAGCTGGCGGACTTCATCGCCAACATCGATTCCGTTCTGGCAAATATGTGAGGGTCATGCATGATGTGCCGTCCGGCGGCATACATATGTCATGGATGGCATGAAGGAGGAGTTTGTGATGACCACCCCGCTGCGCAACCGTATGCGCCGCCATACCCGTCCGGCGGACTTTGTGTCCAAGGCCCGGCGGGATGAAGCGCTGTCCTTCTGCCGACCGGGGGGACGCTCCTTCTCCTTCACCGGCGAATTCCCCGATATGGCGGACGCACAGCCCGTCGAGGCCCGGGAGCGCCGCCGCAGCTACACCACCGCGCACAGCACGGGGAGCTACAGCGCCATCCGCCGCGATGATGCCCGGCGCATGCCCGCCATCAACAAGCATGGCGTCCGCCTGATGCCCGCACTGGTCATGCTCATGGCGCTCTTTGCGGTGCTGGGCAGCGTCCTGCTGATGCAGATGGATCAGCTCGGCCAGGTGCAGCGCGCCATCGACCGCAAGCAGGATCGCATCACCGTGCTGACGGCGGAATGCGCGCAGACCGAGCGCGACATTGCCAGCCAGTCCAACGATGTCAACATCCGTCAGGAGGCCGTCCGCCTGGGGCTCATCAGCTCCAAGGGCGTGGCCGTGGAGTATCTGGAGGTGCCCGCCGATGCGGTGATCTCCATGCCCGAGAGCACCGTCATTGCGTCGCTGGCCGCCATCTGGGGGCAGTGACCAACCGAATATCATGCCCATCACGGGGGACTGGGGGTCAGGCCCTTCGGTCCCCCGTTTGGAATATGCGCACCATCAGGAGGAGAACGCTTGCATCCTGAATTGCTGGTACGCAAGAGGATCTGGCTGATGACCCTGGTGCTGGCAGGGCTGTTCCTGCTGGTGCTGGGGCGCATTGCCACGCTGACCATACGCGACGCGGCGGCGCTGACCCAAAGGGGCATCGCCCAATGGACAAAGGCTGGCACCGTCACCGCACGGCGGGGGAACATCATCGACCGGAACGATCAGCTGCTGGCATTGTCCGCCACAGCGTACACCGTGACGGCTGATCCGCGTCTGGTGACGGACATCGAGGGCTTTCTGGATGCGCTGATGCCGATCCTCCCGCTGGATCGCGACGCGGCGGCGAAGAAGCTCTCCGACAACACGAAGGGATCGGTGATCCTCAAGCGGCAGGTGAGCCGTCAGACGGTCGATCGCCTGCGGACGCTGAAGCACGAAGCGCCGCCAAGCGCCTGCCTGTCCGCATTGAGCTTCGATGAGGACACGAGCCGGTACTATCCGCAGGGTACGCTGCTCTGTCAGGTGCTGGGGCTGACCAATATCGACGCGCAGGGGCAGTCCGGCCTGGAGACCCGGTATGAGGATGTCCTTGGCGGACTGACGGGCAGCTACCTGCGTCAGGTGGATGCCCGCAACCGTACCCTCGCCGGGACGGAGGGCTGGTACATCCCTTCCCGGCAGGGGAGCACCCTCAAGCTGACCATCGATTCGTCCATCCAGGCCATCGCTGAAAAGGCCATGCGCGAATGCCTGGAGGTCAACCGGGCGCAGTCCGTGTGCTGCATCGTTTCCGATGTCCGCACAGGGGGCATTCTGGCCATGTGCATCAAGCCGGATTACGACCCGAACGATCCGCCCCGCGCCGATGTGGAGAACCTCAAGGAGCTGATGCGGATCACGGCGATCTCCGATGTGTATGAGCCGGGTTCGACCTTCAAGATACTGACCGCGGCGGCCGCGCTGGACAGCGGCGTGACGACCCCGACGGATCAGTTCTATTGCTCCGCAAGGATCAAGGTGGACGGCGATACCATCCGCTGCTGGGGACGGGCCCATGGGGCGGAGACCATGGCCGAGGGGCTGAAGAACTCCTGCAACCCGGTCTTTGTGGAATTGGCGCTGCGCATGGGGACGGACACGTTCTATCGCTACCTGACGGCCTTCGGGCTGGGGAAGCGCACCGGCATCGACCTGCCGGGGGAGTCCGGCGGCATCCTCATCGGCAGCCGGTATGTCAAGAATGTCGATCTGGCGCGCATCGGCTTCGGACAGTCCGTCGCGGTCACGCCCCTGCAGCTGGTCATGGCCTGCAACGCCGCCATCAACGGCGGTCGGCTGATGCAGCCCTATATCGTGTCCGAAATTCAGGATGAAATGGGTCAGCCCCTCCAGCGCTTCACCCCGAAGGTGGTTTCGACGCCGATCCGTGCCGAGACCAGCGAGACATTGCGCGGCCTGCTGGAAGCCGTCGTCACCGAGGGCGGCGGCAGGAATGCCCGGCTGGACGGCTACCGCATCGGCGGCAAGACCGGCACGGCGCAGGTGTACCGGGACGGCAGGATCGTTTCCGATGTGCATATCGGCTCGTTCTACGGCTTTGCCCCGGCGGACGATCCCCTTGTCAGCGTGCTGGTGGTGGTCAATGAGGCACATGTGCCGGTGGACTACGGCGGCACGACGGCAGCGCCCTTCGCCCGGCAGATCTTCGAGGAGGTGCTGCCGCTGCTGGGGGTGGAAAGATACGCCGAAGGGGACGAAGATGTGGCCGTTCCGGGCATAAAGGGCTTGACGATTTCGCAGGCAAGGCGTACACTGACAGAGGCGGGGCTGGAAATGCTGGATGACGGCGCGGGCGACGTGGTGCTCGATCAGCTGCCGCCGGAGGGTGCGATGCTGGTACGCGGCGGGCATGTGATGGCGTATACGTCCCAGGGGGACGCGCTCACGCCGGAGGAATTGGTCTGCGTGCCCGAATTGACGGGCTGTTCGGATGTGGACTGCGCGCGGCTGCTGCGTCAGCGGGGGCTGCTGCTGTCCATGTCGGGGACGGGGCTGTGCGTCCGCCAGACCCCGGCGGCAGGGGAGTACGTCGCCCCCGGCACGACTGTCCATGTGATATTGAAGGAAGCTGACGGCGATGTGTCCGCCGAATGATGATATATGTTGCATTTTCAGTGCGATGAGATAGGAGAATCACGATGAAGCTCTGCACGATGTTTGAGAAGCTGCCCTACCTGGTGGAGACCCGGGGCAATATGGTCACGGAGATCGGCGAACTCTGCTCCGACAGCCGCAAGACGAAGCATGTGAAGGACGGATTGTTCTTCTGCATCCCGGGCGCGAAGTTCGATGCGCACGAATATGCGGCGCAGGCGGTGGAGAACGGCTGCGTGGCGCTGGTGGTGGATCACTTTGTGGATGTGGACGTCCCCCAGGTGAAGGTCAACAGCGTCCGTGCGGCCATGTCCCGGATGGCGGCGGCGTTCTATGGTCATCCGGCGGACGGGATGCGCCTGGTGGGCGTGACCGGCACGAAGGGCAAGACGACCACGACCTACATGATGAAGGCCATTCTGGAGCAGGCCGGGCTGACGGTCGGGCTGATCGGCACCACGGGCAACATGATCGGCGAGAAGCACATCGCGTCCAACTACACCACGCCCGACCCGATCGACCTGCAGCGTGATCTGCGCGAAATGGCGGATGCGGGCGCACAGGCCGTCGTCATGGAGGTCTCCGCACATGCCATCGATATGTTCCGCCTGGACGGCATGTCCTTCGAGGTGGGAGCATACACCAATCTCAGCCAGGATCACCTGGACTATTTCGGCACGATGGAGAACTACTTTGAGTGCAAGAAGCGCTTTTTCACCTCCGGCATGGTCAAAAATGCGGTGCTCAATGCGGATGAGGAGACCAGCGTCAGCATCCTGCGTGACCTGGCCATTCCCCATGTGACCTTCGGCATCGCGGCAGCGGCTGACCTCTTTGCCCGGGACATCGAGATCACCGAGGACGGCGTGTCCTTCGAGCTGAAGCTCCAGGGCATGCACGCCCTGCCCATCCACCTGCGCATGACGGGCATGTTCAACGTGTATAACGCCATTGCGGCGGCAAGCTGCGCGATGGTGATGGGCATATCGCATGAGGACATCCGCGCGGGACTGGAGGGGATCGAGAATGTCCCCGGGCGCATCGAGATGCTGCCCACCGGCCGGCCTTACCGCGTCATACTGGACTACGCCCATGCGCCGGACGCGCTGGACAACATCCTGCGCACCTGCCGTGAGTTCACCCGCGGACGGCTGATCGCCCTGTTCGGCTGCGGCGGCGACCGGGATCGCGGCAAGCGTCCCATCATGGGGCGCATCGGCGGCGAGCTGGCCGACCTGTGCATCCTCACCTCCGACAATCCGCGCAACGAAGACCCCATGGACATCCTGTCCGCCATTGAGGCGGGCATCCGCGAGACGGCCTGCGAATACGTCGTCATCGAGAACCGCCGCGAGGCCATCCGCTATGCGCTGAGCATCGGTCAGCCGGGGGATGTCATCGCCCTGTGCGGCAAGGGGCACGAGAACTATCAGGAGATCCGCGGCGTGAAGCATCCCTTCGACGAGAAGGTCGTCGTCGCAGAGCTGCTGGCCGAGGCTGACGAGCAGCAATAACGCAAAAAAGAGGTACGGATTATGCTAAGGATGATACTTGCCCTCGTTCTTTCCGCAGCGGTGGTGCTGCTGACCGGCCCGAAGCTGATCGCCTGGCTGCGCAAGCTCAAGCTCGGACAGACCATCTATGAGCTTGGCCCTCAGTCCCACCAGAAAAAGCAGGGGACACCCATCATGGGCGGACTCTGCATCGCGCTGGGCTGCGTTATGGCGTTCGTGATCTGTGCATCCGGCCTGGGCGCGTGGGATCATATGCTGGCGCTGCTCTTCGTGGCGCTGGGATCGATGGCCGTGGGCTTCGGCGACGACTGGATCAAGATGGTGCACAAGCGCCATGAGGGGCTGACCCCCTGGCAGAAGATCCTCGGTCAGGCCGTGGTATGCGTGGGCTTTGCCTGCTATTGCTACTTCCACCCGGACGTGGGCAGCGTCATCAGCATCCCGTTCTTCAATGTGGAATGGGATCTGGGCATCTTCTATATCCCGCTGCTGGCGCTGACGGTGCTGTTCATGGTCAATTCGGCGAATTTGCAGGACGGCCTGGACGGCATCCTGTCCTCGGTGACGGCGGTGGGGTCGCTGGGGTGGACGGCCATCGCGCTGATCGCCGCGTCCGCCGTGACGACCTTCCTGAACGGCGGCTCGTTCGGCCTGGGCATGACCAATGGCCTGCTCGCCGGCACGGAGGATGCCCTCCATGGCTATATCGCCAATTTCCGCACCATCGCGGTGTTTGCGCTGGCACTGTGCGGCGCTTGCATCGGCTTCCTGCGCTTCAACCACTATCCCGCCACGGTGTTCATGGGCGATACCGGCTCGATGTTCATCGGCGGCGCGGTGGTCGGCATGGCGATGCTGCTGCGTCAGCCTTTCCTGCTGCTGCTGATCGGCTTCACCATGGTCATGTCCAGCGTGAGCGTCATCCTTCAGCGGTATTACTTCAAGCTGACCCGCAAGCTCACCGGCACGCCCAAGCGCCTGTTCAAGATGTCGCCCATCCACCATCATTTCGAGATGTGCGGCATGAAGGAAACGCAGATCGTGCGGATGTATGCCGCCGTGACGCTGGTGCTCAGCGCCCTGGCGGTGCTGTCCATCCTGATTTGAACATACGGCCTTTTGATCCCGAACCAAACGTGCGATTGAGGAGGCGCTGTCATGCGCAATATCCAGCGATACAAGGGGAAGACCGTCCTCGTTGTGGGCATGGCCCGCAGCGGTGTGGCGGCGGCGCGTCTGCTGCACAAGGCGGGCGCGAAGGTGATCGTCAACGACAGCAAAACGGCGGAGGAGCTGGGCGACGCGCTTCGTCCACTGACCGGTCTGGACATCACCCATGCCCTGGGCAGACCCGCCGGGGAGTGCCTGGACGGCATCGATGCCCTGGTCATCAGCCCGGGCATCCCGGACACGGCGGGCTTTGTCGTCCGGGCGAAGGACATGGGCATCCACGTCACCGGCGAGCTGGAGCTGGCCTATCAGCTGTCCTCGGGGGACATGGTGGCCATCACCGGCACGAACGGCAAGACGACCACCGTCACCCTCCTGGGCGAGATCTTCCGCAACGCCGGGCGAACCACCCATGTGGTGGGCAATATCGGCTATCCCTACAGCGCGGCGGGGTACGACAGTGCGGACACGGACATGTTCGTCTGCGAGGTGTCCTCCTTCCAGATGGAAACGGCGGACACCTTCCATCCCCATTGCGGTGCGCTGCTGAACATCACCGAGGATCACCTCAACCGTCACGGGACGATGGAGAACTACGCGCAGACCAAAATGCGCATGTTCCGGAACATGACGGCGGACGACGCGGCTGTCTTCAACGCGGATGATCCCGCCCTTGTGCCCTGCATCCCCCAGGTGAAGGCGCGCGTGCTGCTCTTCTCCCGCAAGGCGGAGGTCGAAAACGGCGCGTTCGTCCGCGGGGGCATCATCATGACCCGTATCGACGGTGTGGAAACGTCCGTCTGTCCGGCGAATGAGGTGTACATCCCCGGCCCGCACAATCTGGAGAACGCCCTGGCCGCCACCTGCATGGCCGCCTTCTGCGGCATTCCGGCGGAGGTCATCGCTCGGACGCTGCGCACCTTCCGCGGCGTGGAGCACCGCATCGAGTTCGTCCGGGAGCTGGACGGCGTGCGGTACATCAACGACTCCAAGGGCACGAATGTGGATTCCACCATCAAGGCCATCCAGACCATGGAGCGTCCCACTGCCATCATCCTGGGCGGATACGACAAGCATTGCGACTTCACCCCCATGGTGCAGGAGATGCTGCACAGCCCGTTCATCCGGGAGGCGGTGCTCATCGGCGTGACGGCGGATCAGATCGAGCGTCAGTGCCGGGAGAACGGCTTCACGGCCATTCACCGGGCGGACACCCTGTCGGATGCCATCGGTCAGTGCCGCGCCCTGGCCTCGGACGGCTGGAATGTGCTGCTCAGCCCGGCATGTGCGTCCTTCGACATGTTCGCGGACTATGAGGCACGCGGCCGCATCTTCAAGGAACTGGTTCACGCATTGACATAACGCCGCTGAAAGGGCGTGCGATTTCCCGGAAAGGAGCAGCCATGCTCGCACAGGAAAGCGCACCAAAGAGGCTTGTCAGGATACTCACGCGCAGACGCAATCCTGTGGACGGCAGCCTGATCGCCATCATGGTGATGCTGCTGCTCGCGGGATTGCTGGTTCTGTTTTCGGCGACCTATTACAGCGCGGCGGAGAAGCCGTATGCCGAGGTGGTCAGGCAGCTGGCGGGCGTGGCGCTGGGGACAGTGGCGTGCATCATCACCAGCCGCATCCCGTATCGCTTCTGGCGGCAGGGATGGGTCGTGGCGACGGGGCTGGCGCTGTCCGCCATTTTGCTGGTGCTGGTCATCATCCCGGGCGTGGGCGTGTACATCAACGGTTCGCGCCGGTGGCTGAGCCTGGGCGGGGTGTCCTTCCAGCCGTCGGAATTGGCGAAGTTCGCCATCGTGCTGTATATGGCGCGGGCGCTCTCCTTCGCGGGGGGACGCATCCGCTATCTGTGGACGGGCATCGTGCCGGTGCTCATCGTGCCGGGGATCGCCTTCCTGCTCATATTGGAGCAGCCGAACCTGTCCACTGCCGGGCTGATGATGATCGTCTCGCTCATCCTGATCGTCATGGCCGGGGCGAAGTGGCGGCACATCCTGCTGATGCTGACGGGCGGGCTGGGCGTGGGAGCGTATTACGCCTGGTCAGAGCCGTATCGCAGGCGGCGTTTGCTGTCCTTCCGGAATCCCTTCGCCATGATGAGCGACGAGGGCTATCAGCTCAGCCAATCGCTGATCGCATTCGGCTCGGGCGGGGTGTTCGGTATGGGGCTGGGGCAGGGCAGGCAGAAATTCGCCTATCTGCCCTATCCGGAGAGCGATTTCATATTTGCCATCATCGGGGAGGACTTCGGCCTCCTGGGCTGTCTGGCGGTCATCCTGCTCTTTGTGGCGCTGATGGTCGCCGGGTATCGCGTGGCCGTCACCTGCCGGGACAAATTCGGCATGCTGCTCGCGGCGGGCATCACATCGTCCATCACCGTGCAGGCCTTCCTGAACATGGGCGTGGTGGTGGGTGTGCTGCCGACGACGGGTCTGCCGCTGCCCTTCTTTTCGGCGGGGGGCACGAGTGTGTCCATCACCATGGCGGCCATGGGGGTGCTGATGAACATCTCGCGGACGGCCGGGAAAATGGACGGCTGACACGCACCCCCTGCGGCGCATGACATACGCTGTACCATCCTGATGGAGGTGAGCGTATGGAACTGGTCGTTCAGGGCGGAAAGCGCCTGGCAGGGAGTCTGCGCGTGGACGGCGCGAAGAACGCCGTGCTGCCGATCCTCGCCGCATGCGTGCTGACGGGGGACGATGTGCACCTGCGGGATGTGCCGGACATACTGGACGTGCGCCGCATGGCGGACATATTGGATATGCTGGGCTGCCGGATGCAGCGCGGGCGACGCGAAATGACCGTGTGCGCCCGGGACATGCGCAGCAGCGAGATGCCCGATCGGCTCTCCAAGCAGATCCGATCCTCCATTTTCCTGCTGGGGCCGCTCCTTTCGCGATTCCGCCGGGCAACGGTTACATATCCAGGCGGCTGTGAGATCGGCATGCGTCCCATCGACCTGCACCTGTCCGGGCTTCGTGCCCTGGGCGTGGATGTGCAGGAGGATGGCGGCGTCATCCGCTGTGACGGGCGCAATATGCATGCGGGCGAGGTGCATCTGGACTATCCCTCCGTCGGGGCGACGGAGAACGTGATGATGGCCGCCGTCCTGCTGGAGGGCACGACGCGCATCCACAATGCGGCGCGCGAGCCGGAGATCGTCGACCTGTGCGGCTTCCTGACGGCCATGGGCGCGAGCATCAGCGGCGCGGGGAGTGCCGTCATCCGGATCGACGGGGTGAAGCGCCTGCACGGTGCGGCGTATACGCCCATGCCGGATCGCATCGTGGCGGGGACGCTGCTGTGTGCGGCGGCGATTACGGGCGGCGAGGTCGAGCTGACCAACGCGCCGGTGGCCGGGATGCACGCGTTGTGCGCCAAGCTGCGGGAGATGGGCTGCACGCTGACGGAGGACGCGGACGTGCTGCGCCTGTGTGCCCCGGAACGCCTCACGGCCTGTCCGATGCTGCAAACCCAGCCCCATCCGGGCTTCCCGACGGATATGCAGGCGCAGATGATGGCCGTTTTGTCCGTCGCGGAAGGAACGGGCGTGATCGTGGAGAATGTATTTGAGAACCGATTCAGCCATGCGGGGGACTTGAACCGCATGGGCGCGCGCATCCTCTGCTCCGGGCGGACGGCCATTGTCCGCGGGGTGGAGCGCTTGCAGGGTGCGCGGGTGACGGCGCGGGATCTGCGCGGCGGCGCGGCCTTGGTGCTGGCCGGACTCAAGGCACAGGGCGAAACGGCGGTGGATCATGCCGAACTGATCGACCGCGGATACGAGCGCCTGGAGGAACAGCTGACACAGCTGGGTGCGGACATCCGCCGCATCGGGGACGCATGAGCATCCGTCAGCCGGGGGACGATGATCCCCCGTGCGGACAGAAGGGAGAGAACAGCCATGGACGACAGAAAGCAGGGGACGGGACGCACCGTGCCGGCGGATTCGCCGTTTGAAGAGCCGGAACAGGCGCCCGAGCTGCGCGAGGATCGTTCCGACAATCTGTACAGCCGTGACGAGCCCTTCTGGGAGCGGGTGGTGGACATACCCGAAAACGGCGCGGACATCAAGCTGGACGAGAACTACTGGAATCACCCCGATGTGCTGGACACGGATCGCATGCTGACGGTGGACAGCGCCACGGGGCTGCAAAAGCTCCGGCGCTTCCTGGGGAGCGGCACGGTGAAGAAGGTCGTGGCCATCGTGGCCATCGTCGTGGCGGTGGCTGCGGTGCTCTATGGCACGCTCTTCCAGGTGCGGTCGATCAGCGTCGTGGGCAATGCGAATGTGTCCGCCGAGGAGATCATCCGCCTGTCCGGGCTGAAGATAGGCCAGAGCTCCATGACCATCGACGATGAGAAGATCATGCGCAAGGTCGAGGGGAATCGTTACCTGCGCTGTACGCTGGTGGATGTCCAGTGGGATTCGGTCATCATCCATGTGAAGGAGCGTACCCCCGCCGCGTTCATGCGGCACAACGGCATGGTGATCGTGCTGGACAATCGCGGCTATGTGCTGGAGGAATCGCTGGACGCACAGGCCGGGAACGACGAGCTGATCCAGGTCATTGGCCTGGATGTCCGCCGGTGCGCCCTGGGGCAGCAGATCAGCCTGAACGCCACCAGTCAGATGGAGACCTACACCCAGATCCTGGTCGAAATGAAGGCCATGAAGGGGCTTTCGCTCCTGCGTGAATTGGATATGTCCAGCATGGACAGCATATACCTGGGCACGCGGGACGGCTTCTATGTCCGCCTGGGCAGCGAGGAGAGCATCCACGAGAAGCTCCGCGCGTTCATCATCACCCGGGAGCGTGTGATGGAGCTGGGGTATGGCAGCGGCACGATCGACGTCACCGACCCGGGCCGTCCCACCTATTCCCCCTGACGAATGGGAAAATCTCCCGAACCCGCCGCGAAAACTGTAACAAAATGCAGACAAATCCCCCGCAAATGCCGGAAAATGCTTGCAATCTGGCGGGAAAGCGTTTATAATGGAGTATGGCATAGTGGATAGTGGCTTCTCATGCCGTCAAGGTCATGAGGACATGCCTTTGAACTACACTGCGGATGGCTTCGTCCGCATCAGAAATGGTTTCCTGACCATCCCTGCGGATATGCCGGGGCGCAGCGGAAGCCGGAAAACAGGGGGTATGATTGAACTATGAAGACCACGGTAACGAGCCTCGATTTCGGGACGAGCAAGATCGTGACCCTGGTTGCCGAGAACAGCGGCGCTCAGCGCTGCGATATTGTGGGCGCGGGCATCGTGACCTACAACGGCTTCCTTGAGGACGGCTGGAACAACCCCGCCGAGATCGATGACTGCATCCGTGAGGCGATCTCCCAGGCGGAGCAGCAGAGCCATCACAAGATCCGCGAGGTCAACATCGGCGTGCCGGGTGCGTTCACGAAGGTGTATGTCACCGAGGCGCGCGTGTCCCTGAGCGGCGCCGATCCCCATGTGACGGCCGGAGATGTCCGCGCCATCTTCAAGAAGGCGACGGAGAACCTGGGTCTGGAGACGCTCCCCGGGGAGATCATCCACTCCAGCCCGGCGTGGTTCCGGGTGGATGACGGCAAGAAGACCCTCGAGCCCGTCGGCCTGAAGGGGCGCGAGCTCACCGCGCTGATCTCCTTCGTCATCGGGAATCGCTTCTTCCTGGATGATGTCACCACGCGCCTGCGCAATATGGACATCAAGCCCAAGCACTTCTTCTCCACCCCCGCAGGCGAGGCCATGCTCTACCTCCCCGAGGAGGATCGTGACCGCACGGCGGTGCTCATCGACATCGGCTACCTCAACACCGAGGTCATGGCCGTGGAGGGTGACGCGCTCATCTTCCACAAGTGCATCGACATCGGCGGCGGACATATCGCGGCTGACCTGTCCGAGCAGCTGGACATCACCTTCAAAAACGCCGAGGAGAAGATCAAGCAGCCCTATGTGTACTCTGCGTCCGCGACGGCGGAGACCTACGACATTCCCGCGATGAACGACCAGCCCGCGCAGTCCTTCACCCGCGACGAGGTCGCGCCCATCATCACCGCGCGCGTGGACGAGATCGCCGAGGAGATCCGGAAGGCGCTGGACGAATCCGGCGTGAAGCTGGGCAACTGGTCCAATGTGTACCTGACCGGCGGCGGCGTGGCCTTCAACCGTGGCGGCAAGGATTACCTCAGCTCCAAGCTGGGTCGACCCGTCCGCGAAACGCCCAAGCGCACCGTCAAAATGTCCAGCCCGATCTACTCCTCCACCATGGGCCTGATGGACCTCATCATCGACACCATGGAGCAGCAGCGTCAGCCCGCCAGCGGTGTCGCCGGGAAGCTGGGCGAGTTCTTCAAGTCCCTGGTGGGCGGCTAAACGGCGATGGTTCATTGCTTTCGCAAACGGATATAATATCATTACCTGTGATATAGGGGGATGCAAACGTGATTGAGTTCCAGAATGATCAGATGACCAGCAACTTCGCTTCCATCAAGGTCGTTGGCTGCGGCGGCGGCGGCGGAAATGCCGTCAACCGCATGGTGCAGGCCGGGCTGAAGGGTGTGGAGTTCATCGCTGTCAATACCGATATGCAGGCGCTGCAGATGAGCGGTGCCCATACCAAGATCCAGATCGGCGACAAGGTGACCAAGGGTCTGGGCGCAGGTGCCGTGCCCGAGGTGGGTCGCCGCAGCGCCGAGGAATCCCGCGAGGAGATCGCCGCCGCGCTCAAGGGCGCTGACCTGGTCTTCGTCACCGCCGGTATGGGCGGCGGCACCGGCACGGGCTGTGCCCCCGTCGTGGCCGAGATCGCCCGCGAGCAGGGTGCGCTGACCATCGCCGTGGTCACCAAGCCCTTCTCCTTTGAGGGCAAGCAGCGCATGCGCAATGCCGAGGCCGGCATCAACGACCTCAAGCAGCGCGTGGATACCCTCGTCGTCATCCCCAACGACCGCCTGCTCCAGGTGGTTTCGAAGGGCACGAGCATGGTCGAGGCCTTCGGCATCGCCGATGATGTCCTCCGCCAGGGCATCCAGGGCATCTCCGACCTGATCGCCCTGCCCGCCCTCATCAATCTGGACTTCGCCGACGTCAAGACCGTCATGGAGTCCGGCGGCATGGCGCATATGGGCATCGGCTACGGCGACGGCGAGAACAAGATGGTGCAGGCCGCCAAGAATGCCATCTCCAGCCCCATGCTGGAGACCAGCATCGACGGTGCGCGCGCGGTGCTCATCAACATCACCGGCGGCGCGGACATCTCCATCATCGAGATCAACGAGGCCGCGAACCTCATCATGGAGGCCGCTGACCCCGATGCGAACATCATCTTCGGCGCAGGCATCGATGAGTCCATGGGCGATCAGGTGCGGATCACCGTCATCGCCACCGGCTTCGAGAAGACCCCGTTCCCGCCGCGTGATCCGGTGAAGAAGGCGCGTGACCTTGAGCGTGAGCGCCTCTATGGCTCGACCTACACCGGCAGCTTCGGCGCGTATGCGGGCAATGCCGAGTACGGGGCGGACGCGCCCTCCTATGCGCAGCCCACGGCGGATTACAGCCGTCCCTCCATGGGCGTGCCGACCCCCGCTGCGCCCCAGCAGCCGCAGATCTTCCAGCAGCAGCCCCAGGTGCCCCAGACCACCAATCCCTATGGGAATTTCGGTCAGCAGGCATTCCAGGCGGGCTTCACCGCGCCCCAGCAGCCCATGATGGGCGGCAGCACCGGCCCGATGGCGCCCCAGCAGCCCGTGCAGCAGCCCCAGCAGGACAGCCGCGGCGTGCCGGTCTGGATGAAGAAGCGCAATAGCTGATTTCTCAGGAGCGTTCGCCCGATCAGCGGACGCTCTTTGCTTTATTTGCTTTATTCGAGGTGAATATGATGAAGAAGCTGATCTGCGTCCTGCTGACGCTCCTGATGCTGTCCTCCCTTGCCCTGGCGGACGGAGAAGCGACCCTGCTGCGCCATGCGACGGACATGGGGCGGACGCTGGATGCCCTGGCCGCCGATGAAGAAAGGCTGGAGCAGTTTTCCCAGAATGATGAGGTGCTCGAATGGGCGCAAGCCATGGCTGCGGGGGACAGAACTGCCCCGACACGGGTCATGGCGCTGGACGATGAGGAACTGATGCAGGAACTGCTGGCTGACGTGCCGGAGGAGATCCAGTCCCACCTGCTGTGGCAAATGCCCATCGCCTTCAAGTCGGCGATGATGTCGGGAGAAGGGACAAATGCATTGGTTGCGTCCGCCCGCCTCTCGGCCTCGGAGACCTTTGCCGCGCCGAATGCCGCCGGTCAGGGGCTTTGGGTGCTGTATTATGCGGATGCCCTGCCCGTGGCGGTGGCCTGGTTCGCGGAGAACGGCGCGGTGCATATGGAGGGCAGCATCCTTGCGGACGATACGCTGGTCGAGGAC
>CAZJOA010000004.1:0-12435 GCA_964547515.1 uncultured Faecalibacterium sp. | reverse complement strand
GTGTCGTTCCGGACGATCGCTGCTGACCGTCCCGCGCTGGATGCAGCCGCCCTTCGTGTCGCGGATGAGCTGCAGGTGCTTGCCCGCAGCGAGGCGTATCTGGATATGCTGGATCTGTCGGCTGACGTGCAGGCCTGCGTGGCGGAATATGCCGCACAGGAGGGCGCTGTGCCCGCGCTGACCCTCTGTGCGCTGACGGACAGCGCAGCAGTAACGTCATCAGCGCTCACGCAGGACGTTGCCATGCTGGGTATGCAGAGTTTGTCTGCCGTGAGCAGCGTGCATACCGCAACGATCTTCGCGGATGATGAGGCCAGCGGGACGGGTCTGTACGTCCTCATCTATGCGGACAGCGCCCCCGTTGTCGTCACCTGGACGGGCGAAAACGGCGCGTACTATCTGTCCGCCGCATTCCACCCCGGCGAGCTCGCCGCCTGCCGCAATGCCGATCAAGTGAACGCCTGGGCGCAGTCCATCGGCCTGTATGCCGACTTCCAGCAGCCGGGCGCGATGCTCCTGCCCTGAACGCACATGAATGACCTGCCGGGGTCTTGCTCCGGCAGGCCTTTTTCATGGGGCAAAGAGGGACGCGGGGCGGTCGTCCGCCGTGTCCTCCTCCTCGCGGCGGAAGAGCCCCTGCAGCCAGTTCGTCAGCGTGTTGGGACGCTCCACCCGCGCCACCTGGACACTCTGTGCACCCTCCAGAAGGATGCCGTTGTCCAGTAATTCTGCATGCACGGGGATGACGCGGTAGGTGTACGTCACGCCCTCCCGCGCCTTTGTGTCGGTGTAGGTGAGGGTCTGCCCGGCCTCGGCGCGCATTTCGGTCAGGATGAAGCTCTCACCCGCCGCATCCCGCTGGACGCGGTAGACCGCCGCGTCGCTGGCCGTGATGACCAGCTGGGGCTGACCCTCGCCGTCATGGGTGACATAGAAGGACTTGGTGGACGCGGGCGGCTGCCATACGTCGGATTTTTTCGTGGGCTGCGTGCCCTCGATGAACAGCTCGCTGAACTGGTAAGCCGCCGGTGTCAGGGACGTGGACAGCATGGGTTCGCCGCGCCATTCGATGGCCTTCTTGTCCAGCTTGACGGACACCAGTCCGCCCGGCTTGGCGAAGGATGGCTTGCTCCGCCCGGTGTAGTACGCCTTGAGAAAATTCCGCGCCAGCGATGCCGGATTCGTCCCGCCGGACACGCTGTTGGACAGCCTGTGCGCATCGTCCGGCTCGTCGTAGCCCATCCACACCGCCACGGACAGGTCAGCCGTGTAGGCGTTCATCCATGCGTCGCGATTGCCGCCGCCGACCATGTTGACCGTGCCGGTCTTGCCTGCCACGGGAACGCCCACGGCGTTCAGGCGCGTGCCCGTGCCGGAGGTGATGACGGTGCGCATCAGGTCGGTCAGCAGATAGGCATTTTGAGGGCTGAGGACGCGATTCCCGCCGTCCTGATGCTGATAGACCACCACGCCGCTGCGGTCGGTGATGCGCTCGATGAAATACGGCGCAAAGAAGGTGCCGCCGTTGGCAAAGGGGACATACGCCGCTGCCATTTGTACGGGTGACGCACCATAGGTCATGCTCCCCAGGGACAGGGAGAGATTCCAGTCCCGGTCGTCCAGCTCGATGCCCACCGCCGTCAGGTATCGCCGGGCGGATGCCACCCCGATGGACTCGATCACCTTCACCGCCGGGATGTTCAGGCTGCTTTTCAGCGCCGACCGCACGGTGACGTTCCCGTAGTACGCATTGCCCGCATTGCGCGGCTTGTAGCTGCCAAAGGCCGTCGGCTCATCCAGGATGACCGAGGCCGTTGTCCATCCGGCGTACTCAAATGCGGGGGCGTACACCGCCAGCGGCTTGATGGCGCTGCCCGGCTGACGGCGCAGGTGTGTGGCGCGGTTCAGGCCGCGGCGCGTTTCGTAGGTGCGTCCGCCGACGATGGCGCGGACAGCCCCCGTGGCGGTGTCCACCGCAGCGGCAGCACCCTGCACGGGCGTGCCGTCCTTAGCATTGGCCGGGAAGACGCTGCTGACGGTGAACTGCTCGTCCAGCAGCGTCTGCATGGCGGGGTCGAGGGTGGTTTCGATGCGGTATCCGCCCGCCAGCAGCATTTCGGCGGACACATCCAGCTGAAGCTCCGCCTCGTCTAACACCGCATCCACGAACCAGCCGTATTCGGTCTGTACCGCCGATGTTCGCCGGGGCGTGAGCTCCTCCGCCAGCGCCGCAGCGTAGTCCGCCTCGGTCAGCATGCCCTCCGCACGCATGACGGACAGGATGTACTCCCGGCGTTCGCGGTTGCTGTCCGCCGAGGCCTGGATGCTGTAGGCGGACGGTGCTTTGATGGCGGCAGCCAGCGCGGCGGACTGTGCGGGGGAGAGGTCAGCCGCGTCCACCCCGAAGGTCACCTCCGCCGCGGCCTGAATGCCGTATGCCCCCTGACCGAAATAGATGTAGTTCAGGTACAGGTCGAGGATCTCGTCCTTTGTGTAGGCAGACTCCATCTGCACCGCGAGCCAGATCTCCTCCAGCTTGCGGGCGATGGTCTTCTGGCTGGACAGGTGGGAGAGCTTCACTAACTGCTGGGTGATGGTGGATGCGCCCTGATCGAAGCCGCCGCTGCGCACATTGGACACCACCGCGCCCAGAATGCGCGTCACGTCGAAGCCCGGATGCTTGTAGAAACGCAGATCCTCCGCCGCCAGGAAGGCATTGCGCACATGGGCGGGCAGGGCTGACGTATCGATGACCGTGCGGTTCTCGCGTCCCACCAGCGTCGTGACGTATTGCCCCTCCCGGTCGTAGATCGCCCCGGTCTGCGCCAGGTTCGTCAGCCTGGACGGGTCAAGGCGTTGCCATGTCGCCACGGAAAAGTGGTCATACCCCCAGATGCCCGCGCCCAGCAGCGCCAATAGGACGATCAGCCAGCACAGCGGCTGGAGCCATCGGCGGAATGTCATGCGCATCCCTCCTTCCTGCCCAGCATTGTCACCCAAAATGATGGAGATCATGCATTTTGGCCTTTCAAATCGGAATGGAAGTGGATAATTTTTTATGAAAACGTTTCCTATGCGTTTTTGGGGCTGTTCAAACCGTCGAAAATTGACTATAATAGAAGATAGCCTTGGCAGGTTCTTTTTGCTTGCCATCAAATCAACGGAGGGACATTATGCGTAAAGTGCTCAGCTTCGTGCTGGCCTTGCTCCTCATGGGCGGGGTGATCTGCGGCGCTTATGCCGAGGGTGGCTTCACCATGGCCGGTTATGACCATGAGGACACGGGCCGGGATTGGACGCAGAACCTCTTCTTCCAGCGCATGGAGGAGAGGACGGGCGTTCATTTTGAACTCAGTCAGTACAAGACCCAGGCGGCCTGGCAGGCGGCGAAGGACGGCATGCTTGCCGGTTCGGTCGAGCTGCCGGACGCGCTCTTCAAGGCCGATCTGACCACGCGGGAGACCATCGAATGGCTGAACGCGGGGAAGATCATCGACCTGAAGCCCTATCTGGCGGAGCACGCCCCGAACCTGTGGGCGCTGCTCCAGTCCCATGAGGACTGGATGGAGGCCGTGACGCTCCCCACCGGGGAGATCGCCGCGCTGCCCGCCATCGACGAGCTCCAGTTCAACAACGCCATGTGGATCAACAAGACCTGGCTGACCAAGGCCGGTCTGTCCATGCCCACCACGGCGGACGAGCTGACGGAGGTGCTGCGCGTCTTCCGGGACAGGGACATGAACGGCAACGGCAAGCGGAACGACGAGGTGCCGCTGACCTTCTCCAGCCTGTGGGATCTGCGCTTCCTGGCGCATGCCTTTGGCATCAACGCCAATGACTACTACATCACCATGGACGAGAACGGCACGGTGAGCGAGATCCTCACCACCGATGCGAATCGTGCCTTCCTGACCTGGCTGCATCAGCTGTGGACGGAGGGGCTTCTGGACGGCAATGGCTTCAGCGGATTGCGCAACCTGAGCACCAACACCGATGAGGATGCGGACATCGTCTATGGCGTGCTGCTGTCCTCCACGCCGGCGGAGCTTGTCCCGGCCGCGTCCCTGCGGGATTATGTCCTGCTCGATCCCCTGGTGTATGACGGCAAGCAGGTCTACCGCGACCTGACGGGGGACGTCATCCGCGGGACATTCGCTATCACCACCGCCTGTGAAGACCCGGCGGCGCTCCTTGCCTGGGTGGATAACCTCTACACCGAGGCGGGCTTCATCCTGGCCGAGGCCGGTCAGGACGGCGAGGAATTCACCTGGAATGACGACGGCACCTGGCTGTGGGAGACCACCAACAGCACCCAGCTGTCCTCGCTCCTGCCCGAGGTGACGATGCGCTCCGGCATCAGCATGCCGGGGTATGCGTCGATCCCGTTCCAGCAGAAGATCGACGATGCCGCCACTGCCCATGTGGTGGAGCAGCTGCTGCGCCTGAAATCCTTCGACAGCCTGCCCTACCCGCTGGTCTACCTGACCGAAGCGCAGCAGACGCGGCTGAGTGAGCTGATCGGTGCCATCGGCCCATACGCCGAGCAGCAGATGGTCTGGTTCGTGGCGGGCGATGTGGCGCTGACGGACGAGACCTGGGCGGAATTCTGCGAACAGGTCGATGCGCTGGGCGCTGCGGAGATGGTCAGCATCTTCCAGACGGCGGCGGACGAACAAAGATGAACATACAGAGTTGCAGATAAAGAATGGAAGGACGGGAAACAATGATGAACCAGTACGCGAACATGATCCGCAGCCTCAAATCCCCGGAGGGTACACAGCGCCTGATGCACCTCTACGGCGACAGGGACGGGATGCTCCTGGAGCAGACCACCCGGTACATTGGCATCCTCAAGCGCCATGAGGAGCTCTTCCATGAGGAGGACAAGGAAATCCTGCTCATCAGCGCCCCCGGCCGCACCGAGATCGGCGGCAACCACACGGATCATAACCGCGGACGTGTCCTGGCGGCAGCGGTCAACCTCGATACGCTCTCTGCCGTTTCCGCCCGTGACGATATGCAGGTGCATGTCTATTCCGACGGCTATGCGCCCCTGGTGCTCGACCTGAGCCAGCTGGACGTGGCTGAGGCCGAAAAGGGCACGACCGCTGCGCTCATCCGCGGCGTGGCGGCACGCATGCAGGCGCTGGGCTACAAGATCGGCGGATTCAATGCGGCGGTGACGTCCTCCGTGGCATCCGGATCGGGTCTGTCCTCCTCCGCCGCCTTCGAGGTCATGACCTGCGCCATCCTGGATCAGCTCTACAATGGCTTCACCATCGATTTCGTCACCCGCGCCAAGATCGCCCAGTATGCCGAGAACGTCTATTTCGGAAAGCCCTCCGGCCTGCTGGATCAGATGGCGTCCTCCGCCGGCGGACTGGTCACGGTGGACTTCCGCAACGAAGACCCCGAAGTCCGCGCGATGTCCTTCGACTTCGCCAAGTATGGCTATGCGCTGGTGGTCGTGGCGACGGGCGGCTCCCATGCCGACCTGACGGACGATTACGCCGCCATCCCAGCGGAAATGAAGGAAGTCGCCGCCTGCTTTGGCGAACCCTACCTGCGGCGCGTCCGCCCCGAGGAATTCTATCAGGCGCTGCCCAAGCTGCGCGGCAAGGTCAGCGACCGTGCGCTGCTGCGCGCGATGCACTTCTTTGAGGAGGACGAGCGCGTCGTCCGTCAGGTGTCCGCGCTGGATCGTGCCGACCTGTTCGCGTTCATGTGGGAGATCATCTGCTCCGGGCGTTCGTCGTATATGTATCTGCAAAACGTGTACGCCCGCAAGGAGGATCAGAGCCTGTCCCTGGCGCTGGCGCTGGCGGAGCACATGCTGGCGGACAAGGACGGCGCATGGCGCATCCACGGCGGCGGATTCGCCGGGACGACGCTGAATTTCGTTCCCGCAGCCCAGCTGAGCCACTTCATCGAGAACATGGAGGCCGCCTTTGGTCAGCATTGCTGCCATGTGCTGGACATCCGCCCGGAAGGCCCTGCGGTGGTCAAGCTGTAAGGTATGTGTTGACAGAACAGGCCGCCTGTGCTATCATAAATGCGCAGGCGGTCTTTGCCTGTATACAATCAAACAAGTCACTTGACAGCTTCTTCGGGGCAGGGTGAGAATCCCTACCGGCGGTATAGCCCGCGAACGGCCTTCGCCATTGGCAAGGCCGCCGACCTGGTGTGATCCCAGGGCCGACAGTATAGTCTGGATGAGAGAAGGAAGCGGCATATGGAGCGCATCCCTCCTCGGATGCACCGGAGCTGCCCCCTTGGAGCGAATGAGCTTCAGGGGGCTGTGTGCATTTTCGAAGGAGGCTTTGCCATGTCGAATCGGAAGAACAGGGTGCTGTCCACCCCCAACATGACCCGGATCGCCATTCTGGGCGCGATTTCCGCCGTCCTCTTCATGTGGCCGGAGATCACCATCATCCCGCCGTTCTACAAGCTGGATTTCAGCACGCTGCCCGTGCTGCTGGGCGCGTTCTCGATGGGCATCGGCCCGGGCGTGTTCATCGTCGCCATCAAGGATCTCATCGGGCTGACCCACAGCGGGACGGCCGGTGTGGGCGAATTGGCGGACTTCATCATGACCTGCGCGATGCTCATCCCGTCCGTGTGGGTCTACCGCCGGAACAAGACCCGCAGGGGCGCGCTCATCAGCCTGACGGTGGGTTCGGTGGCGATGATCTTCGTTGCCGCGCTGGTGAATGCCTTCCTGCTTTTCCCGGCGCTGACCAAGAGCGTCCCGTCGTTCGAGTTCATCCTCACCGCGACGCTGCCGTTCAACGCGGTGAAGGCTGTCGTCATCAGCGCCATCACCTACTTTGTGTATAAGCCGCTGTCGCCCTTCCTGCATGGGAGCCGCTGACAAAAGGAGTCCGATATGCTGACGAATTCTCCCGCCGACACCCGTGCGCTGGGTCGTCGCCTGGCCGCGCAGCTTCGTCCCGGTGATGTGCTGCTGCTCTGGGGGGACTTGGGCGCGGGCAAGAGCGAACTGACCCGCGGCATCGCCGAGGGACTGGGCGTGACCAGCCCCGTGACCAGCCCGTCCTTCACCATCCTGAATGTGTACGACGAGGGGAATGTCCCCCTGTACCATTTTGACTGGTATCGGCTGAACAGCGTGGACGAGCTGTACGAAATGGGCATGGACGAATACCTGGGCGGCGAGGGCATCGCAGTGGTGGAATGGCCGAGCCAGTGCCCGGAGGCCATCCCGGAGACGCATCTGTCCATCCGCCTGACCCCCGTGGGGGACAATGCCCGCGAAGTGACCATCACGCCCATGGGGGACTTCCGCGAACTGCTGCTGGAAAGGAGCTGCTGACCCTGAACCTGCTTGCAATCGACACCTCCGGCCCGGTGTGCGGCGTGGCCGTGATGAAGGACACTGCCATCGTCTACGAGGCCAGCGCCGTCAACCGCATGACCCATTCCGTCAACCTGCTGCCCATGATCGACACCGCCTGTCAGTCCGCCGGACTGACCATCGCCGACCTCGACCGCATCGGCGTGGTGGTCGGCCCGGGTTCGTTCACCGGCGTGCGCATCGGCGTCAGCTCCGTCAAGGGTCTGGCGCATGCGCATCATACGCCCTGTGTCCCGGTGGATGCCCTGGAAGCCATGGCCGCCGGGGCAGGGGAGTTCCGCGGCGTGATCTGCCCCATTCAGGATGCCCGCGCCGGTCAGGTGTACGGCGCTGCGTTCGTCGCAGGGGATGAACGCCCTCAGCGGCTGATGGACGATACGCCCATCAAGCTGGAGGACTATGCCGAGGGGCTGAAGGCCATCGGCGACCGATTCCTTTTTCTGGGGGACGGCATGCCCGTGCATCGTGCCAGGCTGACGGCGCTGCTGGGGGATGCTGCCGTGTTCGCCAAGCCCCAGCAGGCGTTCCTGCGCCCCGCGTCCGTGGCGCACCTGGCCTCCCTCGCGGCGGACACCGTCGATTACCTCGCCCTGGAGCCGCTCTACCTGCGTGCGCCCAATGCCGCGCTGAACAAGAAGCTGACGGAGGGTCTGAACCATGGGCAGTGAGTGCATCATCCGCCGGATGACGCTGTCCGATGTGGACGGCGTGGCGGAGGTGGAAGCGGCGACCTTCCCGACCCCGTGGAGCAGGGAAGCCTTCGTCAGCGAAATGAAGAATGTCGCCGCGCGATACCTCGTCGCGGAGCAGGACGGGCAGATCATCGGCTATGCGGGGGCGTGGATCATCCTGGATGAGAGCCACATCACCAACATCGCCGTCCGCCAGTCGGAACGCGGACGGGGCATCGGCCGTGCACTGACCGCCGGGCTGATACAGTACCTGTCCAATCTGGGTGCGGCGTATGCCACACTGGAGGTACGCAAGTCCAATGAGATCGCCCAGAGCCTCTACAAGTCCCTGGGCTTCATCAAGTTGGGCGTGCGCAAGCGCTATTATGAGGACAACGATGAGGACGCGCTCATTATGGTCTGCGATCATATGCCCGAGGCCGATCCGGATTTCGAGGAGACCGAGACCGTCCGCGAATGACAGGCAAGGGGGAGCAGCTGCCTTCCGGCAAGGCAGGCATGCTCCCTTTTTCGTGGAGAAACCGCTGCCACGGCAGAAAAAATCCGCCAAATTGAAAGTTTGGGGCGGAAAAGGCTTTTCTCAGCGTGCTGATTATGTTATAATACACTATGTATGCGCTTGGAAGGATACACCTTCCCCGCAGAAGGAGGCTGATCCGGTGACGCTTCGGGAGTCTGCACCGATGGAGGAGACCCGTGCGCGGATGCTCAATCCGCTCCAGCTGGCCTATATCGGCGATGCCGTGTGGGAGCTGCTCATCCGCAGCCGCGTGATCTATCGGGGGCGCAGCGCAAGGCATGTCCACAAGGACGCGGTGGCCTGCGTGAATGCCCATGCACAGGCCGTGGCGCTGCGGAAGATCGAATCCGCGCTGACCGAGGCCGAGGCGGACGTCGCCCGCCGGGGACGCAATGCCCATGCCCATCATCCCGCGCCGAAAAATCAGGATGCGGCGGATTACCGTGCCGCGACTGCCCTGGAGGCGCTGGTGGGCTATCTGTATCTGACCGGTCAGGAGGACAGGCTGATGACGCTGTTCCGTCGCAGCCAGGAGGAGGACGCAAATGCCCAGGAGTGAAATGAAGGTGGCGCTGATCCGCCATACCCTCAGTCCGGAGGAGGTCGTGGCGCTGGGTGCGCGGCTGTGCTATTCCAGGGCGCGGGTGGATGACCTGCTGCAGCGGGTCGAAGCGCGCGACCAGACGGAATTCGTCCACCGCATCATGCACATGGGGCATGATTCCGTGCTGGAGCATGCCACGTTCACCTTCGGCATCGAGGGAGTCAGCCGTGTTTTGCTGGCGCAGATCACCCGGCATCGCCTGGCGAGCTTCAGCGTGCAGAGTCAGCGCTATGTCAGCTATGAGAACGGGTTTGGCTATATCGTCCCGCCGAAGATCGAGGCGCTGGGCGAGGAGGCCATCACGGAATTCACCCGGCAGATGGACATCCTGCACCAATGGTACACGCAGTGGCAGGAGAAGCTCGGCACGGGCGAGGGCGGCAATGAGGACGCGCGATTTGTCCTCCCCGGTGCATGCGAGACCCGCATGATGGTCACGATGAATGTGCGCGAGCTGCGGCATTTCTTCAGCCTGCGCATGTGTTCCCGCGCCCAGTGGGAGATTCGCGCATTGGCAAAGGAGATGCACCGCCTGTGCATGGAGGTCGCACCGGCGCTGTTTGAGGATGCCGGGCCGGGATGCCTGCGCGGTGCATGCCCCGAGGGCGAGAAGTCCTGCGGGAGGGCGGCTGACATCCGCAAGGAACGCAAGGCCTGGCTGGAACAGCTGAACAACGAACACAACGACTGACGATAGAGAATAGGAGAAATCAACATGGCTTATTACAATGACGCACCGGGACGCAAGCCCCAGAAGAACCACAGCGCCGGCTCCTGGGCGGACGAAGGCACCCAGTATACCGGCAGCCGCCGTTTCGGCCCGAAGCGCGAGGGCGACCGCACGGAGCGCCCCTATGCCAAGCGTGACGACCGCCCCTACGGCAACCGCGCCAATGGCGACCGCAAGCCCTATCAGCGGGAGGATCGCCGGGAGGAGGGTCGTTTCGACCGCAAGCCCTATCAGAAGGACGGCCGACGCGACTTCAAGCGGGACGATCGCCGCGATTTCCGCCGGGAGGATCGCCGCGACATCAAGCCCGCCGCGCCCAAGCCCGCACCCAGCTACCGCGACGCGGAGTACCGCCCCGCTGCGCCCGCCCCCGCCCCGATCGAAGTGATGGAGACCATGGTCAACGAGAACCTGCTCGCCGGCCGGAATCCCATCCGCGAGGCGCTGCGTGCCGGTCGCGACATCGAGAAGCTGCTCGTGCTCAAGGGCGAGCTGTCCGGCTCAGCCCGTGAGATCGTCCAGATGGCGCGGGAGGCGCATATCGTCGTGCAGGAGGTCGAGAAGGTTCGCCTGGACGAATTGGCGCATAACCATCAGGGGCTGATCGCCTTTGCATCCGCCTATCAGTATTCCACTGTCGATGCCATGCTGGCTGATGCCGCCGAAAAGGGCGAAGCGCCCTTCCTCATCCTGCTGGACGGCGTGACCGACCCCCACAACCTGGGCGCGATCATCCGCAGCGCGGAATGCGTCGGTGCGCATGGTGTCATCGTGCCCGAGCGCCGCAGCGTCGGCCTGACCCCCGCCGCCGTCAAGGCCTCCGCCGGTGCGGTGGAGCACATGAAGGTCGCGCGCGTCACCAATCTCACCCGCACGCTGGACGAATTGAAGGCACACAATATCTGGACATACGCCTTGGATATGGACGGTGTGGACTACGAAAAGGTGGACTTCAAGGGCGGCGTGGCGCTGGTCGTGGGCAGCGAGGGCGAGGGTGTCAGCCGTCTTGTGGCCGAGCACTGCGACCAGAAGGTCAGCCTCCCCATGGCCGGACATCTGGACAGCCTGAACGCCTCCGTCGCCGCGGGCGTGATGATGTACCGCGTGCTGTCCTCCCGCAAGGCATGAAGCCGCTGCTGATCGTCGATGGCTACAATGTCATCGGCGCGTGGAAGGAGGCCGCCAGGCACGGCTGGACGATGGATGAAGCGCGGGATCGCCTCCAGCACCTCCTCCAGGATTACAGCGGCTACACGGGGGACGAGGTGGTGCTGGTGTTCGACGGCTATCAGTCGGACAAGCGCATCACCACCGAGGAAAAGCATGGCGACCTGACCCTCGTTTTCACCAAGCATGGCGAAACGGCGGACGCATATATCGAGCGCATGGTTGCGCAGAAGCCGAAGTACCGCGAGGCGCGAGTGGCGACCAGCGACGGCGCAGAGCAGGCGATGGTGCTGGGCTCGGGGGCGACGCGCATGACGGCACGGGAGCTGCTGCGGGAGCTGCGTCAGCTTCGTCAGAGCGGCTTTGACGCGCATGCCAGTCCGCGAACGCTGAATCGTTCCTCCCTTGCCTCCCGCCTGCCCCAGGATGTGCAGGAGGCGCTGGAAAAGCTCCGCAGGGGTCAATAACGCATAGGCAGGATGATCGACATGGACGACCGTATGGATTACACCGATTTGCCCGCTCATGCGGAGGCGGATCTGCCCTCCGTACCGCTTGACGTGCCGGAAAGCCCTGATTATCAGGCGCTGACGGACGAAGAGGTGGTGGCGCTGTGCCGCACGGGAGATGCCGTTGCGGTGGAGTACCTGCTGAACAAGTACAAGAACTTCGTTCGCTCCAAGGCGCGGAGCTACTTCCTCATCGGCGCGGATCATGAGGACATCGTGCAGGAAGGCATGATCGGCCTGTACAAGGCCATCCGCGATTTCCGCCCGGAGAAGCTGTCCTCCTTCCGCGCGTTCGCCGAGCTTTGCATCACCCGGCAGATCATCACCGCCATCAAGACCGCGACCCGTCAGAAGCACATCCCCCTGAACAGCTATGTTTCGCTCAACAAGCCCATCTACGATGAGGAGAGCGACCGCACGCTGCTGGATGTGTGCGTCGAGGGGCACAGCGCCAATCCCGAGGAGCTGCTGATCTCCCAGGAGGATCTGCGCGGCATCCATGAGAAGATCGACGAGGTGCTGTCCGGGCTGGAGCAGGAGGTGCTCGCCGCTTATCTGGACGGCAAGAGCTATCAGGAGATCGCCGATATGCTGGGACGGCATGTCAAGTCCATCGACAATGCCCTCCAGCGCGTGAAGCGGAAGCTGGAGAAGTACCTGGAAGATTCATCACGAGAATAGGCCAAAAGCCCTTCATCCCGCGAATGATGCGGAAAAAATGGGCCGAAAGCCCCTGGAGGGTGTCGAAAAAGTGGCAAAGTCACTTTTTCGAGGATCGCTGCAGAATGTTTTCCTCCGCAAAATGGGATTTTGCTACGGAAAACGCCCCGCCCGACCG
>CAZJOA010000003.1:0-49853 GCA_964547515.1 uncultured Faecalibacterium sp. | reverse complement strand
TGCGCGACGAGCGATAGCCAATGCTTGCATTGGCAGAGCGAAGCCTGGGGCGGGGTTTACCCCGACACAGGCCGAAAAAAGAGGTGAAGGTATGTCCCCCTTTCTGATGGCGAATGCCGAATTCTCCAAATTCAGCCGCAGCTATATGCAGCTGAAGCGCGATCTGCCCATCCGCCCCAGTGAGATGGGCGTGCTGAACATCCTCGTGCAGACGCAGGGGCCGCACACCTCGGTGCGTCTGGCGGAGCTGCTGGGGGTGTCCAAGCCGATGGTCACGGCGCATATCACCGCGCTGACGGGTGCGGGGTATGTCACCAAAACGCCCTCCCCGGCGGATGGGCGCGCGGCGTATATCCTGCCGACGGAGAAGGCGCGGGCGCTGGTGTCCGCCGTGCAGGCAGAGACGGATGCGCAGCTCCGCAGGCTGAAGGAAGCCCTGGGCGAGGAGGACTTCGAGACACTGGTGTCCCTTGTGACCCGAACCAACCATATTCTGGAGGAATACATCCATGGACTTGAACGATAAGACCTGGAACCCATGGCATGGCTGCCACAAGTGCAGCGAGGGCTGCCAGAACTGCTACGCCTACTTTCTGGACAAGCGCTATGGCCGCGACACGAGCATCGTCGGCCGGAACGCCACGACCTTTGACGACCCCATCAAGCGCGACCGCAACGGCAATTACAAGCTGGAGAGCGGCTCCTTTGTGCGCGTGTGCATGACGAGCGACTTTTTCCTGGAGGAGGCGGACGCCTGGCGCGACGAGGCCTGGAGCATCATCCGCCGCCGCAGGGACGTGACCTTCTCCCTGCTGACAAAGCGTGCGCACCGCATCAGGGAATGCCTCCCGCCGGACTGGGGCGACGGCTGGGAGCATGTGACCTTCGCGGTGTCGGCGGAGAATCAGCAGCGCGTGGACGAGCGCATCCCGTATCTGCTGGATGTGCCCACGAAGCACCGCTGGATCAGCATCAAGCCCTTCATCGGCGAGGTCGACCTGGACAAGTACCTCGCCACGGGCAAGATCGAGACGGTTCTGGCGGGCGGCGAAAACTACCTGGGTTCGCGTCCGCTGCATTACGAATGGGTCAAGCGTGTTTATGACGACTGCGTGAAGCACGATGTCCAGCTCATCTTCGGCCAGACGGGCAATGTGTTCATCCGGGACGGCGTTGAGCACAAGATCCGCAGCCGTACCGCCCAGATGGAGCAGGCGCTGCTCTGCGGGCTGCATTACCCGCCGGTGGACGTGGAGGCGCAGCTCCAGGTCATCCGCGACCGCAAGGAGGCCATGGCCGAGGCGCGTGCGAAGCGCGGCGGACGCAAGGGCTGCTGATGTGAAGTGAATCGGATCGATCCCCCCGTGCCCGATGAAGGCATGGGGGATATTATGTTTCGGAAAAAGTGGAATATTCGTGCCGAACGCGGCGAAAACCCTTTTGTTTCAGATTATACTGCAAATGAAAGGGCTTTTTTTCGAAAAAACGCGGTAGAACTCTGCAATAAAAGGTAAAAAAGTGGTCAGATAACACAAAAACATAGCAAAAGGCATTGACATAACGGGAAAAATATGATTTAATTCAGATGAGTGGAAACAAAGGTGTGAAATGAGAATATGAAACAGAGGGGGATTGCCGTGAGCCGCGTGGTGAAGAAACTGAGCCTGATCCTTGCGCTGCTGATGCTCCTGCCGCTGGTGGCGGCAGCCGATGAGCTGACAGAGCTGTATTTGTCGCGCACCGATGGCGGGGATTACGCTGCGTATCTGCATGCGCTGGGGGAATGCGCGGCCGTCGCAGAGCCCGTGACGCTGTATGCGTCCGCTGATGGGGAGGCGCTCGCCGAGGGGCAGCGCATCACCCTGCACGTCAGCGTGGCGGAGGATGTGTTCGGCTATCCCGCGCTGACCTACGCCATGACGGACAGCAACATCCTCGACAATGTGTTCAGCCTGACGGTGGACGGCGCGTCCCCCTACAGCGAATGCGCGTCCCTCACCCTGGACAGCATCTGGACGCAGACGGGCGTGTTCGAGAAGGATCGCTACGGCAATGAGGTCGTGTCCATGCCGGTCAAGTCCTACGACGTGAACACCTGCCGCCTGATGGGCAAGGCAGGGCTGTACGCCGACGGCATGGGGCTGTACCTCGCCGCGGGCGAGCATGAGATCACCATCCTCTGCCGGGAAGGGCCCTTCCGGCTCTATGGCCTGACGCTGGAGGGCGAGCGCCCCGTGGCGGACACGGCGGACGGCGAGCTGTCCGGCAGCCGCATCATCACCCTCCAGGCGGAGCAGGTGCAGCGCCGCAACAACCCCAACATCCGCCCCGCAGCGGATTATGATACCCGCCTGACCCCCTATTCCAGCGGCAAGAAGGTCATCAATTATATTGAGGACATCTCCTATAAGTACGCCGGCGATACGCTGACCTACACCTTCACCGTGGAGGAGGCGGGCTGGTATGCCATGGCGCTGCGGCTGCGTCAGGCGGAACTGGCGAACTTCCCGGTGTACCGCACCGTTCTGGTGGACGGCGTGATCCCCGGTGCGGCCTTCGATACGGCGGAATTCGCCTATTGCCTGAATTTCGAAAACCAGACCATCACCGATGAAAACGGTGACCCCGCCCTGATGTACCTGAGCGCGGGCGAGCACACGCTGACCCTCCTGACCACGCTCGACCCCGTGCGCCCGGCGCTGCAAATGCTGGAGGTCGTGTCCGGCGAAATGGCGGATCTGGCGCTGGAGATCACCAAGATCACCGGCGGCAACACGGATTTCTTCCGCGATTTCAGCCTGGAGGAGTTCGACTTCCACATTGCCGATGACCTCGCCCGCTGGCAGGCGGAATTGACCCTGGTGCGCGATTCCCTCGCCGCATTGGCGGACACGGACAAGCGCATCGGCGCGCTGAGCAACCTGAACATGAGCATCCAGCTGCTCCAGCAGCTCGCGGAGAAGCCCAATGACCTGCCCAAGAAGCTGACGCTGTTTTCGCAGGGCTCGTCCTCGGCGCGGAATTTCCTCGTCACCACCGTCGAGCAGCTGTCCACCAGTCCCATGGGGCTGGATGCCATCTGCCTCTACACCGATGCGTCCCTTCTGCCCCGGGGCATGAGCTGGCTGGAGGGCACGTCCTCCACCGCAAAGCGCTTCGTGTCCTCCTTCACCGATGAGAGCTATGTGGCCGATGCGGGTGACGACACGCGCTTGCAGGTCTGGGTCAACCGCCCCCGGCAGTATCTGGAGATCATGCAGCGCATGGCGGACACGACCTTCACGGCGCAGACCGGCATCGCGGTGGACTTCTCCATCATGCCGGACGAAAGCAAGCTCGTCCTCGCCAATGCCTCCGGCACTGCGCCGGACGTGGCGCTGGGCGTGTCCACCACCCGCGTGTATGACCTGGCCGTCCGCGGTGCGCTGATGGATCTGCGCCGCTACGACGATTTCGGCGAGGTGGGCAAGCGCTTCCCGGTGGGTCTGCTGATGCCCGCCGTCTGTGATGAGGGCATGTACGCCTTCCCGGAGACGTTCAACTTCTACGTCCTGTTCTACCGCAAGGACATTCTGGATTCCATCGGCCTGACCATCCCCGATTCCTACGAGGATGTGCTGAGGATGCTGCCGACGCTGCATCGCTACGGGCTGAACTACAACAATTTCGTGGCCAATTCCATCGGCTACAAGGCCTTCGCCATCACCACGCCATTTCTGTATCAGGCCGGTGCGGTGCTCTACGAATCGGGCGATCTCCACGTCCGCCTGGACACCGAGGAAGCCATTCGCGGCCTGAAGGTCATGACGGACAGCTTCACCATCTACGACATGGACTACGAGATCAACTCGTTCTACCAGTCCTTCCGCGATGGCACGCTGCCCATCGGCACATCCAACTACGGCATGTATAACCTGCTGATGAACGCCGCGCCCGAATTGGCGGACAAGTGGGGCATCGCGCTCTATCCCGGCCTGACGGACGAAAACGGCACCGTCCAGCGCTGGACCAGCGGCGCGGAGCAGAGCTGCTTCATCTTCTCCACCACCCATATGCCGGAGGAATCCTGGCAGTTCCTGTCCTGGTGGATGAGCGAGGAGACGCAGACCGAATTCGCCTACATCCTGCAAAGCACCCTGGGCAACGAATACATGTGGAACAGCGCCAATGTGGCGGCCTTCCTCAATTCGCCCTGGCCGACCGAGCATAAGCAGGTCATCGCCGAGCAGATGAACTGGATCTACGAAACACCCCGCAACCCCGGTGCATACATGGTGGAGCGCGAGCTGTCCAACGCGGTGAACGCCGTGGCGTTGGAGGGCAAGAACCTGCGTGCGGCGCTGGATGAGGCCATCAAGCGCATCGACCGCGAGCTGGAGCGCAAGCTGGAGGAATTCGGGCGTCTGGTCAATGGCGAGATGACCCAGCCCTTCATCGTGCCGGACATCGATACAGTAAAGGAGTGGCTGGAATGACCGGATCGGCTGCTGCCAGGAAGCATGGCCCGAAGGATCAGAAGATCGCATGGGCGTTCCTTGCACCCTACATCATCCTGTTCACGCTGTTCATCATCGTGCCGGTGGTGATCGCCATCGGCCTGAGCTTCACCAACTTCAACACCATTCAGATGCCCGATTTCGTGGGCTTCATGAACTACATCAACCTCCTGACCCGCGATTCGATCTTCATGCAGTATGTCCTGCCCAACACCATCCTCTTTGCGGTGATCGTGGGTCCGGGCGGCTACATGCTCAGCTTCTTCCTCGCCTGGTGCCTCAGCCAGATCACCAAGGGCCCGCGCACGGTGCTGGCACTGCTGCTCTACAGCCCCTCGATGACCTCCGGTGTGGCGATGAACGTCGTCTGGCGCATCATCTTCTCCGGCGACGAGCGCGGCTACCTCAATGCGGTGCTGATGAATCTGGGCTGGATCTCCGAACCGATCCAGTTCCTGCAATCCAGCGAGTACCTCATGCCGGTGATGATTATCGTCGCGCTGTGGTCGTCCATGGGCGTGGGCTTCCTGGCCATGCTGGCGGGCATGATGAACATCGACGAGAGCGTCTATGAGGCGGCGGAGATCGATGGCATGCGCAACCGTTTCCAGGAGGTCTTCTACATCACCATCCCGATGATGAAGCCCCAGATGCTCTTCGGCCTGGTGATGGCGGTGGTGAACACCTTCCAGGTGGGGCACATCGGCGTCAGCCTGTCCGGCGCGAACCCCACGCCCCAGTACGCCGGTCAGCTCATCGTCAACCTCATCGAGGACTATGGCTTCATCCGCTATGAGATGGGCTATGCCTCGGCGGCCTCGGTGGTGCTGCTGATCCTGGTGTATGCCATCACCCGCTGGAGCGGCAGGATATTCAAGGAAGACTAAAGAGGGGAGGTCAGCCCTATGCGAAAATGGCGCATCCTTGCGATGCTGCTGTGCCTGCTTCTGCTGCCGACGATGGCGCTGGCGGCGGAAGCGCCCTACTACACGCGCACGGAGATCCACAACGGCGGCTCAGCCTATTCGCCCAGCGGTTATCTCCCCGACGGCACATTCCGCGATTTCGGGGATGAATCCCTGAAGCGTCCGGCCGATCTCTTCGTGGACGAGAACGACTGCCTCTTCATCGCCGATGAGGGCAACAAGCGCGTCGTCATGTCCACG
This sequence comes from uncultured Faecalibacterium sp., assembly GCA_964547515.1. Classification (GTDB taxonomy): domain Bacteria; phylum Bacillota; class Clostridia; order Christensenellales; family Aristaeellaceae; genus UBA11524. Next base: position 44,191 of record CAZJOA010000003.1, on the reverse strand, counting down.
GCTGACGGCGAGACCCTCCGCATCTTCGGCGAGAAGCAGCTCAAATCCCCCGGGGGCATCTATGTCCGCGGCGGAAAGCTCTACGTCACCGATGCCAAGCTCAAGCAGGTCATCGTCTATGACGTGGCGACGGGGGACACGCTCCTCACCCTGGAGCACCCCGGCACGCCCCTCTATGGCGTGAATGCCAAATTCGAGCCGCTGAAGATCGCCGTGGACGACGCGGGCGGCATGTATGTCATCTCCAAGGGCAACACCAACGGCATCGCCCAATTTTCGGCGGACGGTACGTTCCTGGGGTACTTCGGCGCGAATGACACGACGCTGGACCTCATCGAGAAGCTCAAGCGGCTGACCTACACCCAGGAGCAGCTGAGCATGCTCAAGCGGGTCGTCCCGGCGACGCCCACCAGCCTTGACCTGGATGCACGCGGCCTGCTCTATACCGTGACCACCGGCGTGTCGGGCGTGAAACGCCTGAACATGGCCGGACGCAACATCATGGACGAGACCCGCTGGGGCTTCGACAACACGGTGGACGTGGCGGTCGGCGCGTATGAGAACATCTTTGTCATCAGCGAACAGGGCTACATCATCGAATACACCCGCGATGGGCGGGAGATCTTCTACTTCGGCGGACAGGATCAGGATCGCACCCGCACGGGACTGTTCGTCAACACGGTCGCCATCGATGTGGACAGCCAGGGACGGCTCTATGTCCTGGATCGCGACAAGGCGCTGGTGCAGCGCTTCGCCGTGACGGACTACGCCGCTCTGGTGCATCAGGCGCTGGCGCTGTTCCAGGAGGGACGCTACGCCGAGAGCCGTGAGCCCTGGGAGCAGGTGCTCCAGCTCAACAGCATGTTCGACTATGCCCAGATGGGTCTGGGTCGGGCGTATTACAAGCTCGAAATGTATGAGGAGGCGCTGGCCGCGTCCCGCCTGGGCGGCGATAAGGAGGGCTACAGCGATTCCTATTGGGAGATCCGCAATGTGTGGCTGCAGGGCAGCATCATGTGGATCTTCGCCGGACTGTTCGGCGTGTGGCTGGTGTGCAGGCTGTGGACACGGCTGACGCGCACCTGGAAGCCCGCGATGGCCGTCAAGACCGGGTGGGAGCGCCTGATGAATGTCCGCCTCGTCCGCGAGCTGCGCTTCGTGACCTACTTCCTGCGCAACCCGGCGGATGCCTTCTACGGCGTGAAGCATGAGGGCAAGGTGTCCGTGCTGTCGGCGACGCTGCTGTATGTCGCGACGGTCGTCATCTACATCGTCAACAAGTATGCGTGCGGCTTCCTGTTCAAGACGGTGGAGGACGGCCAGTACAACGTGGGGATGGATCTGGTGATGGTCATCGGCGGATTGGCGCTGTTCCTGATCGCGTGCAACCTGATCTGCTCCATCCGCGACGGCGAAGGCACTTTCAGGCAGATGTACTGCTCCCTGGCGTATGCCATCGGCCCGTACATCCTGCTCAAGCCGGTCACGTTCGTGCTGTCCTTCGTCCTGACGTACAACGAGGCGTTCATCATCACCCTGATCGACCTGATCGCCATCGGCCTGTGCCTGATGCTGATCGTCATAATGGTCAAGACGCTGCAAAACTACAGCTTCAGGGAGACCTTCGCGGCGCTCCTGCTGACGCTGTTCACCATGCTGATGATCGTCATCGCCATGGTGATCGCGGCGGCGCTGGTGGCGCAGCTGTGGGAGTTCATCACCGCTGTGTGGAAGGAGGCGCGGTTCTACAATGAAAGCTAAACTGCTGCTGATCGCCCTCTTCCTGCTGATCCCGGCGATGGCGCTGGCGGATGTGTGCACGGTGGAGAACGATGTGCTCATCCTGACCATCGACCAGGCGACCCTCGACCTGACCGTGACCGACAAGGCCACCGGGCTGACCCTGAGCAGCGGCGTGGATGCCACCGGCACGGGCGCGAACAAGTCCTGGACGGGCTTCCTCGCGTCCACCCTCGTCATTGATGTGGCGCAGGGCACCGCCGTCACCACCAAGAACTACGACATCCATTCCTCCGGCGCGGCAGTGACCTGCACGCAGGTGGAGAACGGCGTGGACGCGGTGGTGGACTTCGCGGACGTGGGACAGCGCATCCAGGTGCAGATTCGCCTGGAGGGCGACAGCGTGGCCTTGACCGTCCCGGCGGACGGCATCGAGGAGTACGGCGAGAGCACCATCTGCGGCCTGTACCTCATGCCGGCACTGGGCGCAACCTATCTGGATGAGAAGGCGGGCTACATGCTCGTTCCCGAGGCCGCCGGAGCGATCATCGACTTTTCCGATGGCAAGGGCATCGGGTCGACGCCGTTCTCCAAGCGCATCTACGGCACGAACATCGGCGTGGACAAGTCCGTGCTGACCGAACTGAACCGTCCCGCCGAGCAGGTGACTCTCCCGGTGTACGGCCTGGCACACACGGACGAGGGCATCGCTTATCTCGCCGTGGTCGAGGCCGGTCATGAGGCGGCGGAGGTCATGGCCTATCCCGCCGGGGTCATCACCAAGTATAACTGGGCGGCGGCGCATTTCACCCTGCGCGAGCAGTACATCGCCCAGACCACCCGTACCCTGGGCCTGAACAGCCGCGAGAGCAAGGCGAATCTGCGCGACATGACCATGCGCTTCTACATCCTCACCGGGGAAGAGGCGAACTACACCGGCATGGCGCATCGCTATCGCCGCGCGCTGGAGGAGCAGGGGAGTCTGCAGCAGGCGGACACCGCGTACCGTCCGCGCATCGACCTGCTGGGTGCGGAGAGCGTGCAGTTCCTCCTGTGGAACAGCGTCGAACCCATGACCACCGTGGCGCAGGCGGGTGAGATCATCGCGGCGTATGAGGCGGCAGGCTTCTCCGCGCCGATGGTGCTCTACCGCGGCTGGCAGCCCGGCGGACTGACCTACGCCCTGGGCAGCGGCAGCACCAGGCTCGAGGGCAAGCTGGGCGGCAAGGACGACCTCATCGACCTGGCGGATCAGGTCAGAAAAAGCGGCGGCAGGTTCTTCCTGGAGCTCGACCCGGTGCAGGCCAATCCTGACCGCATGTATAACATGCGCGTGGACGTGGTGCGCACCATCGGCCAGACTGTCGCCGAGAAGCAGACGGGCAAGGCGCTGTATCCGACGCTGTACTACCTCACGCCCAGCCGCAGCGCGGAGATCCTGTCCGCCGTGGTGAAGGCCTGGGGCGACCATGTGGACGGCATTGCCCTGACTACCATGCCCAATGTGCTGTATTCCTACTATTCCAACGGGTCGAATCACATGCGCGCCACGACCATGGCGGATTACCGCGCGGCGATGGCCGGCATGGATACGCTTCTGGCGCTGGAGAACCCGCTGGCGGGCTATTTCGCGGAGATGGATGCCTGTCTGGACATGCCCCTGGGCACGACCAGCTACTCCTTCCTTTCGGCGGAAGTGCCCTTCCTGCCCATGGTGCTCAGCGGGTATGTGCCCTATTACAGCACCTGGCTGAATTTCGAGAGCAATCAGCAGAAGGCGCTGCTGAAGATGGTCGAATACGGCGCTTATCCCTCCTGGCTGCTGACGGGCGAGGATGTGCAGGCGCTCATCAACACCAATTCCAGCGACATCTTCACCGCCAAGTGGGATGTGCTGCTGCCGCGTGCGCTGGTGATCGACGATGCGCTGGCCGCATTGCATGCCCAGTTGGACGGCGCGGCCATGGTGGCGCATGAGATCCTCGACAGCGACGTGGTGCGCGTGACCTATTCCGATGGCACGGCGCTGCTCATCAACTATCGCCGTGCCGACTGCACCGCAGAGGGCGTGACGATCCCGGCGCAGAGCTGGCTGGTGCTGAAGGGAGGCGAGGCGCAATGAAGAAACTCCGCATCGGCCTTGTCACCCGGCGCGAAATGAAGGGCTACCTCTTCCTCCTGCCGTGGATGATCGGCTTTGTCACCTTCTTCATCGTGCCGCTGGTGCGCTCGCTGATCTTTTCCTTCCAGGACGTGAAGGTCACTGCCAACGGCCTCAAGACCTCCTTCATCGGCCTGGCCAATTACCGTTACATCTTCCGGGAGGACACCGTCTTCACCGAGCAGCTGACCAGCTTTTATGCGGATTCGGTGCTGCGGCTGGCGGTCATCCTGGTGTTCTCGCTGGTCATCGCCATGATGCTCAATCAGCCCCTGAAGGGCAAGGGCATCTTCCGCACGCTGTTCTTCCTGCCGATCATCGTCGTGTCCGGCCCGGTGCTGGAGCGGCTGGTGAACGAGGGTGCGACCACCGTCCCCATGATCGAGACCTACGGCGTGAACGGCATCGTCGAGGCGATGCTCCCGCCCGTGCTGGCGCGTCCCATGTCCAGCCTGTTCAGCGAATTGATCCTGGTACTGTGGTATTCCGGCGTGCCGATCCTGATCTACATGACCGGCCTGCAGAAGATCGACGGCTCGCTCTACGAGGCCGCCATGATCGACGGCGCGAACGGCTGGGTCTCCTTCTGGAAGATCACCCTGCCCGCCCTGCGCCCAATGATCCTCATCAACGGTGTGTATATCATCGTTTTCCTGGCGACGACGGGTCTGAACGAGGTCATCGCGACCATCAATGACCGCATGTTCGCCACGACGGTGGGCGGCGGCTACGGCAAGGCGACGGCCATGTCCTGGGTGTACGCGCTGACGCTGGGCATCGCGCTCATCATCCTGATGCTCCTGACCAAGGAACGCAAGGCCAAGCAGGTCGCCATCCAGAAGACGGGCGAGCAGATCGCCATTGAGCGCATGCATGCCGAGCGTGCCCGCAACATGAAGGGAGGCAAGCGTCATGGCAAAAAGCATTAAGGCGCTGCCGATCCGCCGGACGCTGCTGGGCGGCTTCCGCCGATTGGGGCTGATTCCCAAGCTCGTGCTGTATGTCATGCTGATCTCCCTGTGCTTTGTGTATGTGTACCCCATCCTGCACATGGGGGTGACGAGCCTGAAATCGCTGACGGATCTGCTTGATCCTTCGGTCAGATGGCTGCCCCATGAGATCACCACGGAGAACTACACCAAGGCGCTGGACATCATGGGCTTCAGCGAGCACCTGATCGACACGCTGGTGGTCACGGTGATCCCGGCGCTGGCGCAGACCGTCTCCTGTGCGCTGGCGGGCTATGCCTTTGCCCGTTTCCGCTTCAAGGGGCGCAATCTGCTGCTGGGCTGTGTCCTGCTGACATTCATCGTGCCCTTTCCGGTGCTGATGGTGCCGACCTACACCATGTATTCGGATTACGGCATCTTAGGTTCGATCTGGACGATGATCCTCCCGGCCATCAGCGGACAGGGACTCCGCGCGGCGATCTTCATCCTGATCTACCGTGCCACCTACGAGCAGATCCCGTTCTCCCTGGACGAGGCCGCCCGTGTGGACGGCGCGAGCGAAACGCGCGTCTTCCTCACCATCGGCGTGCCGCTGGGTGTCCCGGCGATGATAACGAGCTTCCTGTTTTCCTTCGTGTGGTACTGGAACGAGACCTACTCCACATCGCTTTTCATGGGCAATGCGGCGCTGGGTGACAAGAAGGCCATTTCGACGCTGGTGATGGAGCTGGCGAAGTTTGAGGACAGCTATCTGGCCTATCTGGAGAAGGCGGGCGGATGGGCGGCGCGCAACAGCGGCGCGAACATCCAGAACGAAGCCGTCACCATGGCCGGCACGATCCTGACCATCGCCCCGCTGCTGATCGTGTACTTCTGTCTCCAGCGGTACTTCACCGAGGCCATCGACCGCAGCGGCATCACCGGCGAGTAACTGGGGGTTCTACCCCTGGACCCCGCCAGGGGTTCCACCCCTGGACCCCGCTTAAGGGCGTTACGCCCTTAAGAATCCCGTTTTCGCGATGGAGTTGTATCCCTTCGACAGGGGTACATGCGCGTGTTCATTGTGGGTTACGGACGGGAGACTAAGGGCTCTGCCCCTGGACCCCGCTTAAGGGCGTTACGCCCTTAAGAATCCCGTTTTCGCGATGGAGTTGTATGCCTTCGACAAGGGTACATGCGCGTGTTCATTGTGGGTTACGGACAATGCCCCAAGGATCAATCAAGGTATCTATACAGGTCAGCGGTGCGTCGTGAGCCTGTAAACGGATATAAAATCGAAAGGAGAATTCATCCATGAAGAAGCTGCTTTCTCTGGTTCTGGCGAGCCTCATGCTTCTGTCCCTCGTTCCGGCGATGGCGGAAGAGAACGGTCTGCCTCCCATGACGACTGAAGAAATCACCCTGACCGTGGCCCATTGGGGTCAGGCCGAAGCGGGCGAGCCCGAGATCATCGAGGCGCTGATCGCCCAGTTCGAAGAAGCGTATCCCAACATCAACGTTGAGTTCGTGCTCATCGATCAGAACACCTGGGATCAGGGTCTGACCAACCTGGCCTCCACCGGCAATCTGCCGGACGTGTTCTGGGTCTTCAACGTCCCGAACGCCGTGGCCAACGAGTGGGCGCTGGACATCACCTACTACATGGAGAACGACCCCGACGCGCAGCAGCTCTATCCTGCCATGCGCGAGGCCGCCAAGATCAACGGCAAGAACTACTCCTATCCTGCCGTGCAGTTCCCCCACATGATGTTCATGAACACCACCCTGTTCGAGCAGTACAATGTGGAGCTGCCCCCGGTGGATTGGACGTGGGACGACTACTTCGAGCTGGCTGACGAGCTGAGCCATCCCGAGGAGTACAACTTCGGCGTGTCCAACCCCCTGTATGTCGACCTGTTCCCCGCTGCCTACAACGGCAACCAGGGCAAGTTCGGCTGGGACGGCGAGAAGTACAACTTCGACGAGGTTTGGGTGAACGCCACCGAGACCCGTGCGGAAATGATTAACAACAAGATCTGCGAGTGGATGACCGAGGAAGAGAAGGAAGCCGTTCTGGGCGATCCCGGCGCTTGGCCTCCCGGCAAGGGCCGCACTGCCATGCATATCGACTGGCCGTGGACCATCGCCATGTTCCGCACCACCGTGCCCCAGGAGACCGGCTGTGAATACGTGTTCTATCCGCTGCCCGTGGGCGAAGGCAAGGGCGAGCTGACCATCGTTGACAACGGTGTCATCTCTGCGTCCACCAAGTATCCCCGTGAGGCGTGGGAGCTGTCCAAGTGGATGTCCTGGGGCCCGCAGGCCGCGCTGAAGCGTCAGGAGACCTATCGTTCCCTGGGCTATGCCGTGTCCCGTATGCCCGTCGTGTCCACCCCCGAGGTCTGGCAGGATCTGCTGGACAATGCCAGCGAGGACATGAAGCCCTTCTTCGAGGGCGTCCTGACCCGCGGCGTTGACTTCGTGCCCTCCAACTGGCAGTTCTCTCCCGGCTGGTCGACCATCGAGACCTACTACAACACCAACGACATCGATGGCAAGATCGTTCGCGGCGAGCTGTCTGCGGCGGACGTTGCTGCCGAGCTCCAGGCTGTGGCTGACCAGGCCGTCATCGACCATCTGGCCATCCTGGGCGAATAAGCAAAACAGCATCCCCGAGGGGAGGGGAGTCCGGCTGATGCGGTGAACGCCCCGTCAGCCGTGCTCCCCGGGAAAACAGGGGGACGGGCAACGCACTGTCCGCCCCTCCGCATCCCCCCATCAGCCGATCCCATCGACCCATGACGAAAGGCGGAAGCTACCATGCGCAGAACGCGATTCAACCCCGACCGTTTCCATGTCAACCAGATCCCCATGTATCTGGTGCTCGTGCCCCTTGCGCTGTTCATGGCTCTGCCCATCGTGTTCATCATCAACCATGCCTTCAAGCCCATTGAGGAGCTCTTTGCCTTCCCGCCGAAGTTCCTGGTGGAGAATCCCGTCATGGACAACTTCGTCAAGCTGGGTCGGCAGGCCTCTGCGGGCGGCATCTCCATCAGCCGCTACATCTTCAACAGCGTCATCGTCACCGGTTCGGTGGTGCTGGCGAGCATGCTGATGTCCTCCATGGCGGCCTTCGCGCTGAGCAAGCTGCGCTTCCGCGCCAAGAACCTGCTGATGGAGATCAACAACCTCGCCATGATGTTCGTGCCCGTTGCGGTCATCATTCCACGCTACCTGCTGGTGGACAATCTGGGCATGATAAACACCTATTTCGCGCATATTCTGCCCCTGATCGCCATGCCGGTGGGCATGTTCCTGGTCAAGCAGTTCACCGACCAGGTGCCCGATGCCCTCATCGAGGCCGCCATTGTGGATGGCGCGGGCTATTTCAAGGTCTTCCGCAAGATCATCCTGCCGATGATCCGCCCGGCCATTGCCACCGTCGCCATTCTGGCCTTCCAGTCCGTCTGGAACAACACCGAGACCTCCACCATGTACACCAACAAGGAGAGCATGCGCACGCTGACCTTCTACATGAACACGTTGGCCAGCAACACCAACGCCGTCGCCGGACAGGGCGTCGCTGCCGCGGCATCGCTCATCATGTTCCTGCCCAACCTCATCCTGTTCATCCTCTGCCAGAGCAAGGTGATGAGCACGATGGCGCATTCCGGCATCAAGTGATCCCCCTGACGAAGCCGTTCCCCCGATACGGCGCTGAACAAGGAGGTATACCCGTGAAAATGCTGCTGATACTGCTTTTGCTGGCACTGGGGCTGACGAGCACCGCCCTTGCGGAGAATTATCGCAACCCCATCCAGGTCTTCAACGACCGGGGACAGAGCATGGATGCTGCCGACCCCTTTGTGCTGCGGCATAACGGACGGTACTACCTCTACACCACCGGCGCGGAGGAGATCCGCGTCTACGAATCGGAAGATCTCGTCCACTGGACGTTCAAGGGTCATTGCACCGAAAACGGCGATGGCCGCATTGCCTACGCGCCGGAGGTCTGTTATTGGCGCGGGGCGTTCTATATGGTCACATCCCCGTCCGGCAACGGGCATTATCTGCTGAAGAGCGATTCACCATTGGGGATCTTCTCCCGGGTGACGGAGAACTTCGGCTATTCCATCGACGGGTCGCTCTTCGTCACCGATGACGGCAAGCTCCACATGCTGAATCTGCCGGGCAATCAGTCCATCGGCGTGACGGAGATCGATGCGGATACCCTCACCCCCAGGGGATTGAACCGTGCCACGGGCGTGTCCCTCTACCACTGGACGGAGGGCCCCGGACTCATCCGCCGCGGCGATTGGTATTACCTCACCTTCACCGGCAATCACTATCTGTCCACGGGCTATCGGGTCGCATGGGCGAGCCGCAAGGGCGACCCGCTGGGGCGCTATACCCAGCTGAAGGATCATACCCTGCTCATCAATAGCGTGTTCGGCGATGGCTTCACCGGTCTGGGGCATTCGGCGAGCTTCTACGGCCCTGATCTGGACAGCATCTATGCGTCCTACCACTGCCACGCGCTGGAGCAGACCGGCGGCGGACTCATCCGCTGGTACAATGTGGATCGTCTGCTGACCAATGGCGGCGTGCTGTATTCCACCGGCGCGACCGACACGGAGATGCCCGTGCCCGCCATGCCCGATGTGTATGGCGATGCCCGGGGCGACCTGAACGGCTTCACGCGTACGGCGGACGGTCTGATGGCGGAAGTCCCTGCGGCGCAGCGCTTCACGCAGGAATGCAATTTCATCCTGAACGGCGGGGAAATGGCGTGGCGCATGGGCACGAAGGGCGAGCATGCCGCGCTCATCACCACCGACGGCAGGAGCATCGCCTTCCTGGCGGACACAAAGCGCATCGCCCATGCGGATGTGCCCGAATTGGGCGAAATGGGGCGGCTGCATACCCTGCGCGTGGAATGCACGCCGGACGTGCTCCATGTGTACATCGACGGCATGCGCCTCATGACGGTGAAGAACCCCTGCGTGACGGCGGACATCATCGGTGCGCTGGATCGGGCGGACGTGGCGTACAGCTTCCTGGCGCACACCGCCAAGGCGCTGGGTGACGGCGACCTGACCGCGACGAAGGTCATCCCCGGGCGCTTCGCCGCCGTGCATGCGGTGAACGGCGCAGCGCTGGACACCGTCGAAGGGGCTGATCTGGAGGCGCGTGCGGCGGTTCTGGGTCAGGCGGAATACAATGTCCGCGTGGCGGACGATGCGGCGTATTGCTTCGACCTGACCGTCCGCGCCGGGGACGCGGGCAAGACCCTGACCATTGGCACGGAGGACGGCGTATCGGCGACCATCGTCATCCCCTCTGCGCCCGACAAGGCCAAGTGGTTCACCTTCACCACCGATGCCATCCGGCTGACTGCGGGTGACCATACCCTGACGCTCACGGGTGACGGCGCAGCGGTCATGACGGTGCAGGCCTTTGCCTGCGACACCATGCCGGAGCAGACCTGGGCGCTGGAGCACAATGACCGCAAGGGCATCGTGACCCTGGGCAATTTCTCCGCGAAGGACGGTGCGCTGTCCATTTCGTCGGGCAAGCAGGGCTTTGCACTCATCGGCGGCGAGGGCTGCACGGATTATGAGATGCGCGTGTGCTTCGACATTCCGCAGAAGGGGAGCGGCTTCAGTGGCTTCCTGATGCATGCGACGGATGTGTCCCTCTTCGATGCGCAGGTGTCGGAAAGTGCGTTTGGCTATGCTGTGGCCATCACCAATACGGGGCTGACCGTCCGCCGGATGAACTACGGCATGATGATGGACACCGACAAGATCAAGATCGACGGCTGGAAGAGCCTGACCCAGGCCACGCTGACATTGCGCATGCAGGACAATGCCCTGAGCATCTTCGTGGCGGACAGCACCGAGCCCGTGGCGGTCATCCGCGATGCCGCCCCCTTCACCCACGGCCTGTGCGGTCTGTTCTCCACCGGAAAGGAGCTGCGCGTGACGGAGCTGTCCGTCCGCCCACTGGACTGATGAAAGGAGCGATCTTTGTGGAATTCCTGCTTGTGCTGCTGCTGCTCCTGCTGCCGCTGACGGCGCTGGCGGAGGACTATGTCAACCCGATGCAGATCGAGGGGCAGTATCCGCCCATCGCGGCCGGTGCGGATGATTACGGCATCGGCGACCCCTTCGTCCTGCGTCACAATGGCGTGTACTACCTGTACCCGTCCACCTGCGAGGATCGTGTGCGCGTCTATACCTCCCGCGACCTGGTCAACTGGACGTACGAGGGCTACTGCACGCAGGGACGCGATGTGTATTTCGCCTATGCGCCGGAGGTCGTCTACTGGCGGGGCAGCTTCTACATGATTACGTCCCCCCTGGGGAACGGGCATTACATCCTCAGGAGCGACAGTCCCCTGGGGCCGTTCACGCTCATCACGGAGAACTTCGGCCATTCCATCGACGGCTCTTTCTTCAAGATGGATGACGGCAAGCTGATGATGCTCTTCCCGGACAGCTGGGTCATCAAATCCGCCGTGCTGGACGAGGAGACGCTGCTCCCGGCACGCAGCGCATCCACCACCGGCGCGACCCTCAAGCACTGGACGGAAGGCCCGGGACTCTTCCGCCGGGGCGATTGGTATTACCTGACCTTCACCGGCAATCATGTCTGCTCCACCGGCTATCAGGTGAGCTTCGCCTCCCGCAAGGGCGGTCCGCGCGGCTCTTTTGCCCAGCGTGACGATGCGACGCTGCTTATCAACAGCGTCTTCGGCGACGATTTCAAGGGGCTTGGCCATTCCGCCAATGTCATCGGCCCCGATCTGGACAGCCTGTACACCACCTATCATTCGCTGGTGTCGCTGGCAGGGCCGGCGCGGCTGTACAATCTGGATCGGCTGCTGACCAACGGCGGACTGCTCTACACCACCGGCGCGAGTCATTCGCCCATGCCCGTGCCGTCCATGCCGGATGTGTACGGCGATGCGTCGGCTGACCTGAACGGCTTCACCGACACGGCCGACGGCTATTTCGCCGACATCGCGGAAACCCCGCTCTTCACCCAGGAGTGGAATTTCACCCTGAACGGCGGCGCGGCGCGGGTGCTCATCGGCCGGAACGACGGCGCGGACGTGACCGTCACCGTGCAGCAGGAGCAGATCATCCTCCACGCGGGCGAAAAGCAGCTGGCTTCGGAAAAGCTGCCGGAGATCGGCCCTGCGGACTGCCTCCACACCCTGCGCGTGGAGAACACCCCCGACATCCTGTACCTGTACATCGACGATATGCGCGTCCTGACCCGGAAAAACCTGCATTGCACGGCATCGCACATCGGCGCGTACAAGGCGGATGGCGTGACGTATTCCTTCATGGCCTGCACCGCACAGGCGCTGGGCTCGGGGGACAACACGGCCGTCAAGCGTCTCCCCGGCGGCTTCAGCGCCATCCATGCCCTCAATGCGGATGCCCTCACCTGGGAAGAGGTCGGCCTGCAGGAGGAGAAAGCCCCCCTGCTGGGCACGGCGGACTACAATGTCCGCATCGCCGCAGAAGGGGCGTACTGCTTCGACCTGAATGTCCGCAAGAAGGACGCGGGCAAGGCGCTCGCCCTCCTGCTGGACGGCGAAGCCCTCTGGACGGGCTGCGTCCCCGAATTCAAGGGCAGGGGCGACCGCTTCACCTTCACCACCGATGCGGTGATGCTCCCCGCGGGCGACCATCTGCTGACCATCCGGGCGGAGGATGTCCTCCTCAACCGCGTCGAGGCCTTCGCATACACCCCCGTCGAGCCGCTGCATATCGACTTCACCGACGGTGCGCAGCGCAGCGCCTTCATCACCCTGGGCAATTTCATGATGAAGCCCGCCGAGGGGATTCTTCGGATCGCCGGGAACAAATCAGGGTTTGCACTTTTCGGCGATGAGGGGTATACTGATATGGCGTTGGACGTTCGTTTCAGCATTCCCGAACAGGGGAACGGCGCGAGCGGCATCCTCCTCCATGCCACGGATGTGTCCCTCTATGACGCGCAGGTGTCGGAGAGCTGGTTCGGCTACAGCCTGACGGTCACGCGCCTGGGGGTGACGCTCAAGCGGGCACGCTATGGCGCGACGGGTTCGTCGAGCTTCGAGAAGGTGTCCGCATGGGAAAACGCGGAGGAAGGCGAGCTGCACATCGAGCTGAAGGACGGCAAATTGTCCGTTTTCCTGCCCGGCGAAAGCGAACCCCTCCTCACCGCAGAGGATGCCCGACCCTTCACCCATGGTCTGTGGGGCTTCTTCTCCACCGGCAAGGAGCTGACCGTGCTGGAATGCACCGTCACCCCGCTGAACTGAGCGTCAACTGTCCGCGAATACGATGAAGGAGACAGTTGCCCTATGAAACACATGGACTTGAGCCTCCAGGAGCCGGAGAAGCTCCAAAGGGTGGCGCATGCGCTGTCCAGCGAGCTGCGGCTGCGCATCCTCCAGCTGCTGGATGAGTGCAGCATGAACGTCCTGGAGCTGTCCCAAAGGCTGGATGTGCCGATCTCGACCGTTTCCAACAGCATCGTCGTGCTGGAGGACGCCGAGCTCATCCGCACCGAGCGTCAGGCCGGTGTGCGCGGCGTGGCCAAGCTGTGCAGCCGCAAGAAGGACACCGTGACCATCTCCCTGCACCACCTCTACCACAAGGAGGTGGAGAGCCACTTCCACGCCATGCCCATCGGCGCGTATACCGACTGCGATGTCGTGCCCGTATGCGGATTGCTCAGCGCAAAGAGCAATATCGGCGAGCATGACAATGTGGCATCCTTCTACGACCCGGGGCGGTATGAGGCGCAGCTGCTCTGGTTTCAGCAGGGCTTTGTGGAGTATCGCTTTTCCAATCAGGTGCTGAAGGATCACGGGCTGAAATGCCTGGAGGTGTCCTTCGAGGCCTGTTCGGAAGCGCCGAACTACCGCAAGGACTGGCCGAGTGACATCACGGTGAGCATCAACGATGTGGAGCTGGGCACATGGTGCTGTCCGGGGGACTTCGGCGGCCGACAGGGGCGCTTCACCCCGGAATGGTGGCTGCCCTCCTCCACGCAGTATGGTCTGCTGACCCGCTGGAGCGTCGATGCATCCGGCAGCTGCCTCAACGATCAGCGCATTTCCGATGTCACCCTGGATCAGCTCCACCTGAACGACAAGCCCTACATCAGCCTCAAGATCGCCGTCAAACCCGATGCGGTGCATCAGGGCGGCATCAACCTCTTCGGCGAACAATTCGGCGACCATCGCCAGGCCATTCTCATGCGCCTGGACTGCATCGACAAAAAGAAGGACGAATGATCCTAACATCACAGGAGGAATAAGGAGTATGAACGAAGCCCTGCGTATGGAACACCCCAGACCCGACCGGGTTCGCAAGACCTGGTGCACCCTGAACGGTCAGTGGGATTTCGCCTTTGACCGCGACAAGGTCGGCAAGAAGGAGAAGTGGTATCGCGCACTGCCCGCGACGCACAGGATCGAAGTGCCCTTCGCCTATCAGAGCAAGCTGAGCGGCATTGAGTGCCTGGATGCGGTGGACGTGGTGTGGTATCAGCGCAAGATCACCGTCCCGGCGGACATGACCGCGCGGCGTCTGCTGCATTTCGGCGCGGTGGACTACATCGCCGATGTGTGGCTGGACGGCCAGTACCTCGGCGGACACGAGGGCGGCTACACCCCCTTCGTGTTTGACATCACCGACCTGACCGAGGCGGGTGGGGAGTACACTTTGACCGTCCGCGCGGAGGATCGCCTTGAACCCGATCAGCCCCGCGGCAAGCAGAGCCATCGTCCCGAATGCTGGGGCTGCTGGTACACGCCCGTGACCGGCATCTGGCAGAGCGTCTGGCTGGAGGGCGTGGGCGAGTATTATCCGGTGGACTTCCGCCTGACCTCCTGTGTGGAGCGTTCCTCCATCAAGGTCGAGGTCAGCCTGAATGAGCTGCCCCGGAATGCCTCCATCCGCTTGACCGCCACCTTCCACGGCGACCTGGTCGCCCAGCAGGATGTGCGTGTCACCACCGACCGCTATGTCGTGACGGAGATGTTCCTGCGCCACAACGAGTGCCTGGAGGGCATCCACATGTGGGAGCCCCACAGCCCCAGCCTCTACGACCTGTCCATCGAGACCATCGTGGACGGCGAGGTCTGCGACCAGGTGGACACCTATTTCGGCATGCGCAAGATCGAGATCGTCAACGGGGCGATCACCATCAACAACCATGTGCTGTATCAGCGGCTGATCCTGGATCAGGGGTACTGGCCGGACGGCATCCTCACCGCGCCCAGCGACGATGCGCTGCGCAAGGATGTGGAGCTGACCATCCGCATGGGCTATAACGGCGCACGCAAGCATCAGAAGTTCGAAGACCCCCGCTATCTGTACTGGGCGGACAAGCTCGGCCTGCTGGTCTGGGGCGAGCTGCCCAGCGCCTATTGGCTGCGCGACAGCCAGAAGCGCAACATGATGCGCGACCTGAGCGAAGCCATCAAGCGTGACTACAATCACCCGGCGCTCATCGCGTGGGTGCCGATCAACGAGAGCTGGGGCGTGCCCTTCATCGAGACCCAGAAGGAAGCCCAGCAGCTGGCCGATGCCCTCTACCACATGGTGCACAGCCTGGACGGCACGCGCTATGTGTCCGGCAACGACGGCTGGGAGCAGGCATCCACCGACATCGCCACCGTGCATGACTACACCGCCTGGCCGCATGAGCTGACGCCGAATTACACCAACGAGGACGTGCTGCTGAACGGCAATCCTGGATTCGGGCGACTGGTGACGGCCAAGGGGTACGACCATCACGGGAAGCCCAAGCTGCTGACGGAGTACGGCGGCATTGCCATGGCGAAGGATTCGGGCGACGGCAACTGGGGCTACAACGGCGCGGCGAAGGACGAAGCGGCCTTCCTGGAGCGCTTCGAGGCCATCACCCAGGCCTTCAAGCACATGCCCGGCTTTGTGGGCTATTGCTACACCCAGCTGACGGACGTGTTCCAGGAGGTCAACGGCCTGCTGGACATGGATCGCAATCCCAAGGCCAATCTGGATGAGATCCGCCGCATCAACCTCCAGCGGTAACGCTTTCTCCTTCGCATCAGCAAAAAGGGCTTGCTTTTTCGGCAAAAAGCGTGTATCCTGTTTCTATCAGGACGAAGGAGGCCGTACCGATGCGAGCACAGATCCTCACATTTCATGTGACCTACAAGGGGCTGGAGGACAAGATCTGGCGTGATGTGCAGGTCAGCAGCACCAGCTGCCTGGATCAGCTATGCTATCTGGTGCTGGCGGCCTTTGATACCATGGCATATCATCTCTTCGATGTGCAGTGCGGTCAGCAGCACTATCAGCTGCCGGACGAGGACCTGGAGGAAGAGGACTTCCTGGATGTCGGTGTATTCCACCTGTACCAGTTCAAACTCAAGCCCGGCGACGAAATGACCATGAACTACGATTTCGGCGTGGGTCAGGTCTTCCGCATGGTGCTTGTGTCGGCTGAACCGATGCCCACGGGCGGGAGCAAGCACTATCCCATCATCGCGGACGGCGCGGGCAGCGGCATACTGGATGACCTGCATGTTTCCGAAATGGCGGAGCTGGTCGCGCAGATCGATGCGCGGGGCTGCACGGATACGCCGGTGTTCTATCAGGACAGGGAAGAACCGTGGGACTACCGCCGCTTTGACCTGAAGGAAGCCAATGCCCACCTGAAGGAGCGTCTGCGGGAGATCGCGGACGGCTATGCCTCCCTCTGGGACATATATGACGAAGAAGACGAATAGAACAGCAAGCGCCTGCCGGGCATTGGAGCATCGGCAGGCGCTTTTATGATGTTGAACGGCGATGTGTGTCAGGTCATCACGACCGGGACGATCTCGTCCCCGTCGAAGGTCAGCCGATCCATGCACAGGACGCGGTGCCCGGCCTCCAGGTCACCGATGATGCGGCGGTGGTAGACGATGCGCCATTCATCCGTGCCGGGGATATTGATGTAGCCGTGATGCCCCGGGCCGTTGGCAATGTCGCTGGATTCCAGGATGACATGCCCTCTGGGGCTGATGTGCAGCGGGTCATCCGATGTGCTGGCGCAGACATGGTACGTCCCGTTGACCCAGTCCCCCTCCGACCACATGAAATGGTACACGCCGTTGCGCTTGAGCATGCAAGGGCCTTCGACATAGCCCTCCGGGGTGACGGGCTTGAAGAGCGTGCCGTCCGCATGGGGGACGAAGCCGTCCATCGTGTCGTTCATGATGGCCACATTGCAGTGCTGCCATCCGCCGTAGTAGAGGTAGATCGTGCCGTCGTCATCCTTGAACAGATGGGCGTCGATGGGCTGAGCGTAGTGGATGAACCTGTCCACCAGCGTTCTGCCGGTGTGGCTGACGAAGGGCCCGGCGGGATTGTCCGCCACGGCGATCTCCAGTCCGCCGATCTGCTCGTTGTTCTGAATGTCGTTGCTGGCGAAGATCAGGTAATACCGGCCGTCCTTGTCAATGATGGTCGGTGCCCAGACCGCCCGGTGGACATAGGGGTAGCCGCGCATGTCGATGATGTCGGGATGCTTCTCCCAATGCACCAGATCGGCGGACGAGAAGGCATCGAGGTTCATCTGTTCATCGTAGGCCGAAAAGGACTTGGTCACATAGATCCAGTAGCGCCCCTCGTAAAAGCGTGCCTCCGGATCGGCGTACCAGCCGCTGACGATGGGATTCATCGTTTCTCCTCCTTGCTGACGGTTCTGATCGTGCCATCGGGCAGATGGATGTCCGCCCGTTCCGCCTGACATGCGCCGTGCACGAGGGCATCTCTGCCGGGACAGAGCGGATACAGCCCCAGCACGCTCCAGACATACCACGCGGCCATTGAGCCATTGTCCTCATCGCCGGGGAAGGCATCCGGCGTGAAGGCTTCGCTGACGATGCGCGTGACCCAATATGCGGTTTTTTCCGGCTGACCCAATGCGGCGTACAGGTAGGGCAGGTGGAAGCTCGGCTGATTGGAAATGGCGCACTGACCGAAGTCCGCCGCAGCCATCTCCGTCATTTCGTGGATCTCGGCATGATAGCTGCCCACCTCGTAGACGGGCGGCGTGGCGAAGAGCTCGTCCAGCTTGGCGATCAGCCCGTCCCGTCCGCCGTAGAGGGACGCAAGCCCGTCCACATCGTGATACACCCCGAAGGCATTCTGCCATGCTGCGCCCTCGCAGTATTCGCCGCCCCATCGGGTGGGGGAGAAGTCCGCCGGGAAGCTGCCATCGGCGTTGCGTCCGCGCAGGAAGCCCGCTGCCGGGTCGAAGAGGTTGCGGTAGTTCCGGCTGCGGCGGAGGAATTCGTCGCGGATGTCCGCTTTGCCGAGCCTGTCCGCCACCTGGGCGATGCACCAGTCGCAGTAGGCGGCATCGAGGGTGTTGTTGGCGCTCTCGGGATATTTGTCGCAGGGGACATAGCCCAGACGGACATAGTCGGCCACGCCCACGCGTCCGTGCAGGTGGCTGTCCCCGGGGGTGGTGGCGTTTTTTAGCATGCCCTCCAGCGCCAAGGCCATCTCGTCGCGGCTCAGCAGGCCTTTCACGGCGGCATCCGCCAGAACGGCATCCACCAGCGTGCCGGGCATGATGCCGCGTTCGCCGGGCGACACCCACTTGGGCAGCCAGCCCTCTTCGCGGTAGAAATTCAGGTAGCCCTGGAGCATCTCGCGCACGCGCTCCGGCACGAGCATCGTCAGCAGGGGATACAGCGTGCGGCAGGTGTCCCAGAAGCCGTTGTCGGTGTACATCACGCCGGGGGACACACCCCCCGTGCGGGTGCTGTAGTGGATGGGCTGTCCGTCCGCGCCGAATTCATGAAAAACGCGCGGGAAGAGGAAGCACCGGTACAGGCAGGAATAGAAGGTGCGCTTCCTTTCCTCGGTGTCGGTGAGGACGATGCGGCCAAGGAGGTCGTTCCACTTTGCGGCGGCTTCGGCCTTGAGCACGTCGAAGGGTTTGCCAGCCAATTCGGCGGACAGATTGCGCCGCGCCTGCTCCACCGACACATAGGAGGTCGCCATGCGCACCGTCAGCGTTTCGCCCTGCGCCATGCGGAAGGCGATGCTGCTGCCGACGGTGTTCGCCGTGTCGATGGGCTGGTCGAACTGCATCACCACATAGCTGCGGAAGTCCCTGCGCGTGCCGTCACCATGGGCATTCAGCCACCCGGACAGCTCGCGGGCGGACGAATCGACCCGCCATTCGCACGGATGCTCGAAGGGCAGCACGGCGAAGCGCGGTGTGTCCGCCGTGTCCCAGCGAAGGCGGAGGATCGCCCCGCGCTCGGTGGGCACAAGCGCCATGAAGGCGCGGTAACGCTTGAAATACAGCGCCATGCACGCCGGACTCATGCTGATCTCCTCAAAGCCGGAGGTGCGCTCATGCTCCTTTGTGAAGGGCTCGCCGCTCTGGGGCATGAAGACGAAATGGGCGTAGTCCCGCACCCAGGGACTGGGCTGATGGGTCAGGCGGACGCCCTCGGTCTGCCTGTGCGTGGGATGATAGAACCAGCCCTCATCCGCCGCAGCGGTTTGCAGGGCGAAGGCGTTCATGCCCCAGGGCACGGCCACCAGCGGCAGGGTGTTGCCGGTGGAAAAGCGCATGTGGGAGGCTGTGCCCTGCTTGATGTTGACATATCGGAGAAAATCTTCCATAGAAGTCCCTTTCGGTCATTTTTTCCAGACGACGATGCGCTGATGTCCGCTGCCGATCCTCGCCAGCGGGCCGGGGACGATCTCCTCCCGCGCATGCCCCAGGATGTCGGGCGTGAAGTCCACATCCGTGCCGTCGGGATTCTCGTAGGCCTCCTCGGTGATGCGGGGGCTGCCCAGACGCACGGTGGACACGGGGGCACAGCGCCAGGCCGCGACGCATTCGGGGATGTCCGCCTCCATCACGCAGCAGTCCCCCTCCTGACGGATGCTCACCGGGATGGCATCCGCCGCAAGCCAGGTGCATTCGCCCCGGAAGGGACGCGCCTGACCGGCGTACACATTGCCGTCCGCCCAAACCGGCTGGGGCACGCGGTAGAACTTCTGCTCGTCGGTGTTGCCCTCGGCACGCAGGCGCTCGGGGTATTCATCCGGGGTGGTGTAGCCGTCATAACCGGCATTGCCCACGGTCTTGACCGGCGGCTCGTCGGAAACGAATTCGCCGGTGTAGATGTTGTTGTACATGCGGTCGTCACCGGAATAGACAACGGCGCAGCCCGCCACGGCGGTGGTGTGGGGGAAATGATAGGGGGTCGCGCGGGTGAGCACGGCATCCAGCTTGGCATAGCCGCGGATGAGGTTGTGCACCAGCGCGGTGCCCTGTGCGGAGTTCTCGAAGCTGTAGGGCGAGGCGAGGATGTTGCTGTCCACCAGGCAAGGGCCATGGGTGACCTCGATCATCAGGTCGCGGTCGTTGTCGTGGAAGACATTGCGGGTCACGCGCGTGCCCTGTGCCTGCCAGTCCAGCCAAAGCCCCATCTCGCAGTGGTGGATGTAGTTGCTGCGGATGACGGTGTCCACCGCCGCATGCAGCTTGATGCCGCCGATCTCGTAGCCGAAGAACTCGCGCTTTGTGCCGATGCGGTGGATGTGGTTGTGCTCGATGAGGGAGAACGCCGCGCCCATGTGACCGACCACGCCGTTCTGGCCGCAGTCGTGGATGTGGTTGTTGCGGACGATGTGGCTGCCGATCTTCTCGCGGCACCATCCGGCCTGAATGCCCAGGAATACGGCCTCCATCTGATACTGATAGCCGGGCTTACGGTCGAAGCGGCTGTAGAGGTTGTGGCCGGTGGAGGCCTCCTTGCCCAGGCTGATGGCGGAGCATTTCGCGTCATGCAGGTGATTGTCCTCGATGCACCAGCCCCTGGCCCAGTTCACGCCCAGCATGCCGATCTGGTCGGAGGTCGGCGGGGTGAAGGGGCATGCGGCCTGGCACATTTCGAAGCCGCGCACGGTGATGTAATTCCGGCCGGTCTGCCGGGGATAGAAGCAGCACGGGCGGACATTGATCTCGACCAATTCGGCGTTGGGGTCAGCACCCTGGAAGTTGGCGTAGAGGGTGGTGGTGCTGCTGCCGACCTCGGCGAACCACTGGAAGACGCTGTCCTCGGGGTCGCGGACGGGTTCGCGCTCGATGCGTCCCGGCACCTGGTGGCCGGAGAAGCGCATTTCGGCCTTGTGCACCTCCGCCACGGAACGCGCCTCGTACAGGCTCTTGCCGTTCAGGTACACATCGCCCAGGTGGACGGGCTCTTCGCGGGGGGACATGAGCCAGTCACCCTCGACGGCCTTTTCGAAGGGATTCCAGCCGCCGAACATGGCATTGTCCAGCTCGACGCGCCAGACATTTCCGTCCACGCGCGTCCAGCCCTTGACGACCTCGCTGCCCTTGATGACGGCATGCTCCCCGGGCATGACCTCATAGGTGATGCGCTGGGCGTTGCTCAGTCCGCCCTCGCGAGGATCGACCCATTCGCGGTATTCGCCCTCGCGCACGCGCACGGTGTCGCAGGGCAGGGCGATGGCAGCGGCGTGGCTGATCGTTCGGAAGGGGGCTTCCAGTGTACCGGCGGCATGATCGCAGCCGGCGGGAGACACATAATAGGTATGCGGCATAACGGACACTCCTTATGATCGGATTGCAGGGATCGCTTGCTATCAGCATAACAGACAAAGGCTGATTTGTCAATCATGTGCGCGGACAATGCACGAAAAACGCCCGGGAAATGCAAAGAAAATGTGCATGAAATGCAAAAATGCATCAGGAAATCATGCATAAAGAGCCTGTATGGTGCAAAATGTGCTTGTCAAGCGCTGCAATGTATGGTATGATACAGCTGACAAAGTCAGAAACGGAGCGGGCTATGGCAAAGGTATTGATACAGGATCTGGCGCGGACGCTGAGTCTGTCGCGCAACACGATCAGCAAGGCGCTGAAGAACGATGAAGCGGTCATGGAGAGCACGCGCATCCGCATCGCGCAGGCGGCGCTGGACATGGGGTACAGCAAGGTCGATCCGGCGCTGCTGGAGCTGGTGCGGAGCAGGCGGCAGGAATCGGGGAGCAAGCGCTATGCGATCCTGATGACGGATTTTGCGGATGACGACTTCTGGCGGGGCATCATCTGGGGGATCACGGAGCAGTTCCGGCAGGTCAAGGGGAGCTGTCTGCTGGTGCTGACCACGGCAGAGGAGATCCGGGCCAACACGCTGCCGGAAGCCATCGTCAGCGAAAAGCTGGACGGCGTGATCTGCCTGACGATCTTCCCCGAGGCCTATTACCGCCTGCTGGAGCAGCAGGGACTGCCGATCGTGTCCTTCGACATGCCGCCGCTGCCCGTGCCGTATCCGCCGCATTTCGACGTGCTCTACCCCGAGGGGGAGCAGAGCGTCTATGAGATCACGGCGGACTTGATCCGGCGGGGCTGCCGACGCATTGCGTTCGTGGGGGATCTGTACCACAGCCAGTCCCTGCGCGACCGGTATCGGGGGTTCAGGCGGGCGATGACGGAGGCCTCGCTGACGGTGGACGAGGCGGACTGCCTCACCCGGGATGCGGATCGCTTCTACAATCGCGACACGCTGGAGAAAAGGCTGGACGCCATGGGCGAACTGCCGGATGCCTTCGTCTGCGCCAATGACCACATCGCGCTGGATGTCATGCAATACCTGAAGAAGCGGGGCGTGGCGATCCCGCAGCAGGTGGCCGTGACCGGCTTTGACAACAAGCGGGAGTGCACCATCATCGAGCCCCACCTGACCTCCGTCAACACCAGCAGCAAGCGTATCGGCGCGCGGCTGGCGCAGCAGCTGCTCTGGCGGATCAGCAATCCGCGCATGCACTGCGAGACGGTCATCATCGGCACGAGCCCCGTGTTCCGGGAGTCCTCCAATATATAAGACAGGGGAGAGCATGGCTCTCCTCTGTTTTTTGGTGAAAAAGTCTGATATGGGATTGACAAACGACGCAAAATGCAATACACTATAGTGCATAACAAGGATGAATAACGTGCAAGCGATAGTGCATTTCGTGCATTGTCGCATGCGAAACGTCACCCGGAACGCCGGAAGGAGAATCAGCAGATGAATACCACACCTTGCGATCCCCATGCGCTGCCCTGTGTCCGCCGTGTGATGGCCTACCTGGGCGAACTGTCCGGAAAGGGCATCCTGACGGGTCAGCATACCAAAACGCGCGGAATGGAAGAAATGCACCATATCCGGCAGGTGACGGGGAAGCTCCCTGCGCTGCTGGGCTTTGAGCTGCTGGCCTATTCGCCCAACATCAACTATCAGGACACGGACGAGGAATGCATGGCCGAGGTCGCGGGCAATTACGGCACGCTGCGTCAGGCGTGGGAATGGGCGGCGCAGAAGGGCATCGTCACCTTCACCTGGCATTGGTTCTCGCCCATGGGCGGACATGGCAAGTCCTTCTTTGTGGACAACACGGATTTCGATGCGTCCCGCGCGCTGCTCCCCGGTACGGCGGAAAACCGCGCCCTGCTCATGGACATGGACATGATGGCCGCGCTGCTGCGCCCCTTCTGCGACGCGGGCGTGCCCATCCTGTGGCGACCGTTCCACGAGGGGGACGGCAACTGGTTCTGGTGGGGCGCAGGGGTGAAGGGCGCGGACACCGTCAAGGGGCTCTATCGCCTGATGTACGAGCGCTATACCGGTTTGCATCAGCTGCACAACCTCATCTGGGTGTGGAATGCCCCCAATGCGGCTTGCTACCCCGGTGATGACGTGGTGGACATTGTCTCCCGCGACATGTACCCCCCGGCGCATGAGCACTCCGCCCATATGGAGGAGCTGGCTGACCTGAAGCGCGGCACGAATCCGGAGAAGCTCGCGCTCATCGGCGAGATCGGCACGCTGCCGTCCATGGAGGCGCTGGCGCAGGAGAAGGCCGAATGGGTCAGCTACATGACCTGGTGCGGCGAATTCTGCCTGACGGAGGACTTCACGACGGATGATGCACTGCGGGCGATCTACCATCACCCGTGGGCGGTCACGAAGGACACGCTGCCGGTGCTTTACTGATACTAATTCTCATCTAAACCATATGCATTCGCGCATGGATTTTCCGTTCTGGCTTTGCTTCGTTCCGATCAACGTACCTCCAGTACGCCTCACTCCACTCAGCTTTGCCAGAACGAAAAACACATTGCGCTCTATGCAATGCTTTAGACGGGAATTAGTATGAGATCACGGAAAGGATGACATATCAGCATGAAGAACGAAAAGCTGGCGAGCTGCTGTCGACGTGCGCTGTCCCTGGCGGCGGCCTGTCTGATGATGGGCACGGGTACGGCCTTTGCGGGGGGAAATGCGGGCATGAAGATCACCGTTCAGGCGGAAAACGGCGTGCTGCTGGGCGGCACGAAGACCATGACCTACAGCGGCGCGGGCTGCGTGGGCAATATGTCCGCCGAGGGTTCGGGCGTGAAGGTGACGCTGAGCGTCCCGACGGCGGGCTTCTATGATGTGATCGTCCGCCAGGCCTCCGAGGGCGGCTATAAGGAGAATTACGTCGAGGTGGACGGCGAACGCGTCGGTGTCGTCATCACCGAAAGCGCATCCTGGAACGATTCCACCCTCCAGAGGGTGTATATGGACGCGGGCATCCATGAGATCGCCGTGGTGAAATCCTGGGGCTGGGTGAAGATCGACACCATCTCCGTCACGCCTTCCGCGCAGATCCCGGACGATGTGTACGATGTGTCTGCCAAGCTGGTCAACCCCAACGCCACCGAGAGCACCCGCCGCCTGATGAGCTACCTGTGCGACTGCTACGGCGAGGTGACGCTGACCGGTCAATACTGCGACCGGGGCATGTACGGCAACGAGAATGCCGCGATCTACAAGGCCACGGGGGAATACCCGGCCATCCTGGGTCTGGACATGATGGACTATTCGCCGTCGCGCGTGGAGCGCGGCTCGAAGGGCACGTCGGTGGAAAAGGCCATCACCTATGTGGACAAGGGCGGCATTGTCACCTTCTGCTGGCACTGGAATGCCCCGTCGAAGTACCTCAAGCCCAATGGCGTGTGGTATTCCGGCTTCTACACCGATCAGACCACCATCAGCCTGTCAAAGATCATGAACGGCCAGGACCCGGAGGGCTATCAGCTGCTGCTGGATGACATGGATGCCATCGCCGCTCAGCTGAAGATCCTGCAGGAGGCGGACGTGCCCGTGCTGTGGCGACCGCTGCATGAGGCCAGTGGCGGCTGGTTCTGGTGGGGAGCATCCGGCGCGGAGGCCTATAAGCAGCTCTACACGCTCATGTACGACCGCTTCACCCATGTCCATGGGCTGAACAACCTCATCTGGGTCTGGAATGGTCAGGATGCCGCGTGGTATCCGGGTGACGAATACGTCGACATCATCGGCGAGGACATCTACGCCGGGGAACGGGTGTACACCTCGCAGGCCGCGAAGTTCCTGGAGCTGCTGACCTATTCCAAGGAGCGCAAGATCATCGTGCTGTCGGAGAACGGGAGCATCCCCGATCCGGATCTGATGCAGCGCGACCAGGCCATCTGGGGTTTCTACGCGACGTGGGGCGGGGAATTCGTCACCGTGTCCTCCAACCTGAACAAGGTCAGCGAGAAGCACACGGAGCTGTCGATGCTGCAAAAGGTCTACAGCCACGAGAAGACCATCACCCGGAGCGAATTGCCCGACCTCAAGACATATCCGCTGCCAGAGGAAAAATGAAGCGTGAATGGAGTCTGAGAACATGCTGAATGGATGGAGCCGTCAACAAAAACTGTGCCTGATGGCGCTGCTGTGCGCGGTGAGCATGCTGTTTGCCGGTGCGCAGGCGGAGGAAGCGCTGTCCCCGGCGGATTATCAGGATATTGTCAGCACCTTTTCCATCGATCCTGACATCCCGGATTACAGCGAATACCTTCACAAGCATGGCTCGGACAGACCCGATGCCGTCCTGACGCTGGATGCGGCGGACTATGCCCGGTATGAAACGGCGGACGGCGGACAGGAGCCGCTGCTGCTGACGGATCACGCGGGCATGGCGGGGGAGGCGCTGCTGCTGGAGGAGAGTGCCCTGGCGGAATTCACCTTCACCGCGGAGCAGGCCGGCCTGTACGATCTCCGCATGACCTATTACCCCTATGAGGGCAAGGGGACGGACATCCAGTGCGCCTTCTTCCTCGATGGCAAGCTCTGCTACGATCAGCTGTCCACCATATCGTTCAGCCGCATCTGGACAAGCGGCGCGGAGAACGGCTGGAAGAAGGACAATCAGGGCAATGACCTGAAGCCCTCCCTGGTGGAGGAGCGCGACTGGATCACCTCCTATTGCTATGACAACAATGGCTACATCACCGACGCGCTGAGCCTCCACCTGACGGCGGGGGAGCACACGCTGACCGTCCTGTCGATGAAGGAGCCGGTGCTCATCCGCCGTCTTGACCTGCTCAACGGCGAACCCGTTCGCCCCTATGTCGAGCAGAAGGCCATCTGGGATGCCGAGGGTGCACAGCCCGTCCGAAATGCGCTGATCGTCCTGGAGGGGGAGTCCGCCACGGCGACGTCCTCCCAGATGCTCTACCCCGTGCAGGATCAGTCCTCCCCGGCGGTGTCCCCGGCCAGCCCCAAGCTGCTGCTGAACAACACCATCGGCGGCACGAACTGGAAGACCAGCGGGCAGTGGATCGAATGGAGCTTCAATGTGCCGGAAACGGGCTATTACGCCATTTCGCTGTATGACAAGCAGAATTTCGTCCGCGGTGTGGATGTGAACCGCTGCATCGAGCTGGACGGCGAGATCCCCTTTGCGGAGATGGTCAGCTGCCCCTTCTCCTATTCGCAGAACTGGCGGCTGGAGACCCTCGGAGATGCACAGGGCAATGCCTATCAGTTCTACCTCACGCAGGGCACGCACACCCTGCGCATGAAGGTCAACCTGGGCGAAATGGCCTCCATCATCGGTCAGGTGCAGGAGTGCATGCAGCAGCTCAACGCCATTTACCGCGAGGTGCTCTACATCACCGGTGTTGCGCCGGATCAGTACCGCGACTACCAGATCCCGTCCTATCTGCCGGGTCTGGAGGACGAGCTGCGTCAGGCGCAGAAGACGCTGCGCAGTGCCCTGGAGGCGCTGGAAAAGACCGCCGGCACGAACAACAACCAGATGACCGTCCTGCGCACGATGGACGATCAGCTGACCGAGCTCATCCGGGATCAGGATCGCTTCGCCAAGGTGCTGTCCTCCTACAAGTCCAACGTGCGCGCGCTGGGCAACTGGATCATCCAGCAGCGCGATCAGCCCCTTCAGATCGACCGCATCTTCCTCCATGCCCCCGGTGAAACGCCCGATGTCAAGGGGGACGACCTCCTCAGCGGCATCGGCTATGAACTGCAAAGGGTGTATTACTCCTTCATCGTGGACTACAACCAGGTCGGCAATGTGGCGCAGAGCACGGATGGTCAGCCGGTGCTGACGCTGTGGGTCGGCACGGCACGCGACCAGGCGAACATCATCAAGAGCCTGATCGACGAGCAGTTCACCCCGCAGACGGGCATCGGCGTGAATCTGGAGCTGGTGGACATGAACACCCTCCTGCGGGCGACGCTGTCCGGTCAGGGCCCTGACATTGCCATTCAGGTGGCGAACACCACTGGCATCGCGGGCGGCGTGATGTACACGGGCAACGACACGCCGGTGAACTACGGCCTGCGCAATGCGGTGCTGGATCTGACGCAGTTTGCTGACTTCGATGAGGTCGCGGCACGCTTTGCGCCCAGCGCCCTGGTGCCCTTCACCTTCGACGGCGCGACCTATGCCCTGCCGGACACGCAGACCTTCCCCATGATGTTCTACCGCAAGGACATTCTGGCCGAGATCGGCCTGGACGTCCCCCAGACCTGGGAGGATGTCAAGGTCGCCATGACCGTGCTGAGCAAGAACCAGATGGAATTCGGCATGCTCCCCTCCGAGCAGGTCTTCGCCATGCTCCTGTATCAGAACGGCGGATGCTACTACACGGAGAACGGCGATGCGTCCATGCTGGATTCGGACATCGCGGTGGCGGTGTTCAAGATGTACTGCGAGTTCTACACCGATTATCGCCTGGATAAGGGCACGAGCGTCGAGGAACGCTTCCGCACGGGCGAGTGCCCCCTCATCATCACCGATTACACGACGTACAACAACCTGCAGGTGTCCGCGCCGGACATCTATGGCCTGTGGGGGTTCACGCATGTGCCGGGCACGGTGCAGGCGGATGGGACGATCAGCTACGCGACGGGCTCATCGGGTCTGGCGGACATCATCATGAAGGATGCCGAGTCCCCCGAGGCATGCTGGGAATTCCTGAAATGGTGGACGAGCGCGGAGGTGCAGACCCGATACGGCCGCGAGATGGAGGCGCTGATGGGTGCATCGGCGCGCGTCCCCACCGCCAATCTGGAGGCCATGGGAAGCCTGTCGTGGCTCACGCGGGACTATCAGGAGCTGAAAAACCAGTTCGCCCATGTGCAGGGCATCCCCCAGGTGCCGGGCGGATATTACTCCTGGCGCAACATCAACAATGCGTTCTTCTCCGTGACGGAGAACAAGGCGTTCCCGCGCGAGGAGCTGATGGACAAGGTGCTCTACATCAACGCGGAGATCGACTACAAGCGCCAGGAGCTGGGACTGCCCGTGGCGGAAGAATGACAAGGGGAGTAAGGGTATGACAATGAACGCAAGCGGGAAGCAGAAGTCCGCGGCCTCGACCGTGCTGAAGGAGATGCGCAGGAACAGAGCCTTCTATATCATGCTTGCCCCCTATTTCATCCTGTTTTTCCTCTTCACGGTGCTGCCGGTGGTGATGAGCATGGGGCTGAGCTTCACCTATTTCAACATGCTGGAGACACCCTCCTTCGTCGGCTGGTCGAACTACCTCAAGCTGCTCTTCAAGGATGACATCTTCACCATCTCCCTGCAAAACACGCTGATCTTCGCGGTCATCACCGGGCCGGTGAGCTATATCCTGTGCCTGCTGTTCGCGTGGATCATCAACGAATTCGGGCCGAAGCTGCGCTCCTTCCTGACGCTGATCTTCTACGCCCCGTCCATCTGCGGCAATGCCTACATGGTGTGGAACCTCATCCTGACCGGCGACCGCTATGGCTACCTCAACGGCATCCTGCTGCGTCTGGGCGTCATCGATCAGCCCGTATTGTGGATGCAGACGGAGAAGTACATCATGCCGGTGCTCATCATCGTGCAGCTGTGGCTGAGCCTGGGCACGGGCTTCCTGACGTTCATCGCGGGCCTGCAGACGGTGGACAGCAACATGTATGAGGCGGCGGCCATCGACGGGGTGAAGAACCGCTGGCAGGAGCTGTGGCATGTGACCCTCCCGGCGATGAAGCCCCAGCTGATGTTCGGCGCGGTGATGCAGATCACCCAGTCCTTCGCCGTGGCGGACATATCCATCGCGCTGGCGGGCAATCCGTCGGTGAACTACGCCGGTGCGACCATCGTGACCCATCTGCTGGACTATGGCTCCACCCGTATGGATATGGGCTATGCATCGGCGATCGCGACGGTGCTGTTCCTGCTGATGGTGGGTTCGAACAAGCTCGTGCAGCGACTGCTCAGAAGGGTGGGTGAGTGATATGTCCATGCCAGTGCATCCGGTCAAGGCCGATCCCCGTCCCCTCAAGATACAGAAGCTGGAGCGCAGGATGCGCCATCGCAGCGGCGGCAAGAAGAAGCTCAACCGCTCCGTGGCGGGCAATGCGCTGCTGTTCACCATCATGGGTATCTGCGGCGTGTTCATGGCGCTGCCGCTGGTGATGATCGTCAACAACGCGCTCAAGCCCCTGGACGAGCTGTACCAGTTCCCGCCGAAGATCTTCGTGCGCAATCCCACCCTGGAGAACTTCACCGACCTCTTCGTCCTCATGAATGGCACATGGGTGCCCTTCACGCGCTACCTCATCAACACCGCCATCATCACCCTGGGCGGCATGGTGGGCCATGTCATCATCGCGTCGCTGGCGGCGTATGCGCTGTCCCAGCGGCATTATCCGGGCAAGAAGCTGCTGTTCAGCATGGTTGTGCTGTCGCTGATGTTCTCCTGGACCGTCACGCAGATCCCCCAGTACATGATTATCTCCTGGCTGGGCATCAACAACACCTATTGGGCGCTGATCCTGCCCTCGTGGGCATTCGGCATGGGGCTGTACCTGATGAAGCAGTTCATGGAGCAGCTGCCGGATTCGCTGAAGGAATCGGCGCGCATCCAGGGTGCGAACGAGTGGCAGATCTTCTGGCGGATCATCATGCCCAATGTCAAGCCGGCATGGCTGACGCTGGCCATCTTCCAGTTCCAGTCCATGTGGGGGAACACCGGCAATCTGTTCCTGCGCCGCGAGGAGCTCAAGCCCATCCAGTACGCCTTGCAGCAGATCACCGCCGGAGGCGTGGCGCGTGCGGGTGCGGCGGCCGCAGTGACCTTCATGATCGCTGCGATCCCGATCACCTTCTTCCTCATCTGCCAGAGCAACATCCTTGAGACTATGACGACCTCCGGTATGAAGGAGTAAGAGCCATGAAGGGAATGAGAAGCCCGGGACGCCTCCTCTGCGTCCTGCTGGTGCTGATGCTGCTTCCGTCAGCGGCACTTGCGGATCTGCTGATCCCTTATGAAACGTATAACTACGACCATTGGGGCAACCTGCTCTACACCCCTGCGGCGTATGTGCCCCGGGGGTCGGTGCTGGGCACGTCGCTTATGTGGCAGGGCGAAAGCCTCGGTGCATTCAAGAACCCGCAGGATTTCTGCGTCGCCCCCAATGGCGATGTCTATCTGGCGGACACGGGCAACAACCGCATCGTCGTCATGGACAGCCACCTCACGGAGGTCAGGAATGTTATCGACGGCTTCCTCAATGGCGACAGGGCGGACAATTTCAAGCAGCCCAGCGGCGTGGCCGTGTCCCAGAAAAATCAGATCTACATCGCCGATTCCATGAATCGCCGCATCGTCGTCCTCCAGGAGGACGGCACGCTGGTCAAGATCGTCGAGAATCCCCAGAGCCGCGTCCTGGCGGAGAACTTCACCTTCACGCCCCTGCGCGTGGCGGTGGACTACGCCGACCGCATCTATGTCATCGCGCAGAAGATGTTCGAGGGCATCATGGTCTTCGAGGCCAATGGCGAGTTCACCGGCTTTTTCGGGACGATCGAGGTCAAGATCACCGCGTGGGAGAAATTCTGGCGAGCCCTGTCCACCAAGGAGGAGCGCTCCAAGCAGCAGCTCTTCATCCCCACGGAGTTCACCGGCATCGACATCGACAGCAAGGGCTTTGTGTACGCCTCCAATGTGGACAGCGAGGGCAAGCAGGCCGTGCGCCGGCTCAACCCCAAGGGCGAGGATGTCATTCTCAAGGGCACGCGGGACAACCTGGGCGGCGACCTGTGGATCGATGCCATGGGCAGCTACGCCGGGCCGTCGCGCATCGTGGATGTGATCTACCGCGGACACGGCATCTACTCCCTCCTGGACAGCAAGCGCGGACGCATCTTCACCTACGATCAGGAGGGCAATCTGCTCTACATCTTCGGCGGACTGGGCACACAGGCGGGGACGTTCACCACGCCGGTGGCGATCGAATACGCCAATGACCAGATCATGGTGCTGGATTCCATGCGGAACGCGATCATGCTCTTTGGCGAAACGGAATACGGTTCGCTCATCAACGACGCGGTGGGGCTGCGCTATGACGGTGCGGAGGCCGAGGCCGTCCCGCTGTGGGAGCGGGTGCTGAAGCTGGATGAGGACAACGAGCTGGCGAACAGCGGCATCGGCAAGGCGTATCTGGCCGCCGGCGATCACGAGCAGGCGATCAAGTACCTCCGTCTGGGCATGAACCGGGATTTCTATTCCATCGCCTACAAGCGGTATCGCAACGATTGGTTCGAGCAGAACACCGCGCCGCTCCTGACGGCGGGCGTGGTGGCGGTGATCGGCGGATACATCCTGGTGAAGGTGCTCAGGCGCCGCGGAAAACTCCGGAAGAAGGAAGACTGACCTATGAGAGAGCTGTTCGACAAGGCAAAATGGAAGCACCTGTTCTACACCATGACGCATCCCACGGACGGGTATTACTGGGTTCGCCATCAGGAGAAGGGGAGCGTGGCCATCGCGCTGCTGCTGGTGATCGTGTTCTCCTTCGCGTTCAGCATCAACCGCATGGCGGCGAGCTTCGTGGTGAGCGACATCGAGCCCATCACGGTCAATGCCCTGCCGGAATTGGGCGGCGTGCTGCTGTTCTACGTCATCCTGTGCGTGGCGAACTGGTCGGTGACCTGCCTGATGGAAGGAGAGGGGCGGCTGAAGGACATCCTCATCGCGGTGGGGTATGCGACGCTGCCCATCACCTGCGGATTGGCGCTGGCGACGGTCATCAGCCGATTCCTCGCCGCCAATGAGGAGGTCTTCTATACCCTCATCCTGGGCGTGGGCATCGCCTACGGTGTCATCCTGATGATGATCGGCATCATGCAGGTGCACAACTACACCCTCGGCAAGACTCTCAGCACGCTGATCCTGACGCTGATTGCCGTGTTCATCATCGTCTTCCTCGGCATGCTGATGTATGACCTGGTCAACCGTCTGGTGAACTTCTTTGTCAGCCTGTATACCGAGCTGAGCTTCAGAGGATAAGGAGGGGACGAAATGAGCAGGAAGAAGCAGTCCCCGGCAAAGGCGAGCGGGAAGCACCGCCGGACGCTGCTACGGCTGATGCTGCTGGCGCTGTGCGCGGTGCTGGCGGTCTGTGCGGCCGTGGGCGTGTGGACGCTGACCCGCTACACCTTCTACAACGAATACCGCAAATACCTCCCGGTGCTGCCGGAATATGAGCAGGGCAGCGAATTCACCGCGCTGGCGGATGACGATCCGCAGGTGGACGGCATGGTGCTGGCGGCGGAAAACGAGCTGCTCAAGCTCTACGCCAGCGCCGAAACGGGTGAGGTCGCCGTCTATGACAAGCGCAGCGGCGAGGTCATCCGCTCCAACCCGGCGGATGCGTCCAAGGACAAAAAGGCCAACACCACCAACAAGAATTACCTTCGCTCCCAGCTGGTGGTGGATTACTACAACGCCAGCCGGGTCTCGGGCACATACGCCAGCGCCAATATGAGCGTCGATCTGGGACAGCTGATGGTGGAATCCATCGAGAATGGCGTGCGCTTCGTGTATGGCCTGGGCGAGATCCCGGTGATCGAGTTCTATGTGCCTTACTATCTGTCCGTGGAATGGTACGACAAGATCGTTTCCATGGTGGACGAGAAGGATGCCAAGACCCTTGCGCGCATGTACACGCTCAAAAACGGCGTCAACGGCATGTATGGCCTGAACACGCAGGCGCGGACGAGCCGCAAGAGTCAGCAGACGGTGGATGAGGTGCTGCAAAAGGCGGGCTTCACCCCGGAGGATTACGAGATCCAGCAGGCTCTGGGCGGCGTTGAGCCCACGGAGTACCAGTTCTTCACCGTACCGCTGGAATACCGGCTGGACGGGGACTCGCTGGTCGTCACCGTGCCGACGCGTGAGATCACCGAGCAGGGCGGCGCGAAGATCTATGCCATCCAGATCCTGCGCGCCTTCGGTGCGGCCGGTACGGAGGAATCGGGCTACATCGTCGTGCCCAATGGCACGGGCGCGCTGATCGACTTCAACAATGGCAAGACCATGATGCCCGCCTACAGCCAGAGCGTCTATGACATGGACCCGCTGGAGGCCGATTATGTCAGCACACAGTACGCCGAGATGGCGCGGCTGCCCGTGTTCGGCCTGTGCCGCGAGAACAGCAGCATTCTGGCGACCATCGAGAGCGGCGAGGCGTATGCGAGCATCAAGGCGGATGTGTCCGGGCGGCTGAACAGCTACAACACGGCGTATGCCAGCTTCAACGTGCGGGGCTTCTCGCTGCTGAGCATGTTCGGCGTGACGGGCATGGATGCGGAGCTGCCCATCGTGGAGGAGGACATCTACCCCGAGGACCTGACCGTCCGCTACACCTTCCTCAACGCGGAGAATGCGGGATACAGCGGGCTGGCCAATGCCCTGCGCGATCGGCTGATCCGTCAGGGCGTGCTGACGCAGAAGACCGAGGGCGGGGACATTCCCTTCTACTATGATGTCATTGGCGGCGTGAAGCAGACCGACCATTTCGTCGGCATCGCCTACCGCAGCGTGTACCCCATGACCACCTTCGCCGAGGCGGCGGAGCTGGCGCAGACCCTGGCCGACAAGGGCGTGACCCATCAGGTGATGAACCTGCAGGGCTGGTTCAACGGCGGCTATTACCACGACATGCCGGAGAGCATCCAGGTGCAGTCCGGGCTGGGCGGGAAGCGCGGCCTGCAGGAGCTGTGCGCCAGGGTGCAGGCGCTGGGCGGCGAGGTCTATGCGGATGTGGCCTTCCAGCATGTGACCAATATCGCCAAGGGCTATTCCGAGCGTCAGGAGACCAGCCGATACTACGCATCCGGCTACAGCGCGTATCTGGGACGGGTCAATCCGACGACGCTGCGCAAGACGTCCTCCCTGGGGCATGAGGAGATCTGGTACAGCCTCATCTTCCCGCGCTATCTGCCGCGCTATGTGCAGGGCTTCGCCAGGGACATCGTCAAAACCGATGTGGACGGCATTTCCCTGCGCGATCTGGGTGATGCCCTCCATGCGGACAAGCGCCGCACCCATGTCATCACCCGTCAGGCGGCACTGAGCGTCGTCCGTGCGCAGCTGGATACGCTGGCGGACACGGGCAAGAAGCTCATGGTCAGCGGCGGCAATGCCTATGCGTGGCAGGGGGCATCCCACATCATCAATGCTCCCATGGACGCCACGGAGTACTTCATCATCGACCGCGAGATACCGCTGTATCAGATGATCCTGCACGGCTGTGTGGACTACACCGGCACGGCGCTCAACCTGTCCAGCAGCGACAGCTGGCAGCGGGAGACCCTGCGGCTGATCGAATACGGTGCGTCCTGCCATTACACCTTCACCGAGCAGCCCGCAACGGAAATGAAGCAGACGGGCATGTTCATGTTCTACGCCACGCGGGCGGAGGCCTGGATGGACGAGGCGGTCAGCACCTATGAGCAGGTCAATAACGCGCTCGCGCCGGTGAGCAATGCGCTCATGCTCTCCCACGAGACGCTGGAGAACGGCGTGGTGAAGGTCACCTACAGCAATGGGATCAGCCTGTACATCAACTATGGCAGCAGCGATGCCGTGGCGGACGGCCTGACGGTGCCGGCCATGGGCTATGCAAGAGGAGGTGAGGCAGAATGAGCAAAAAGGGCATCCGGCTCTCCATGCGGGGGCGAAAGGCCATCCAGGGCTATCTCTACATCCTGCCGTGGTTCCTCGGCTTCCTGTATTTCTATGTCATCGGCGTGGCGCAGACCATCAGCTTCTCCCTTTCGGACCTGACGATCCTCCCCACCGGCGGCTATGTCGCCGAACCGGTCGGCCTGGGCAATTTCATCTATGCCTTCACCGCCCACGGCACATTCAAGCAGACCTTCGCCACCTCCATGCTGGACATCGTCATCGATGTGCCGCTCATCATCTTCTTCAGCCTGTTCATGGCCATCGTCCTGAATCGCAAGTTCCCCGGCCGATGGCTGGTGCGTGCGGTGTTCTTCCTGCCGGTCATTCTCTCCTCCGATGCCATCACCGATGCCATGAACCTCTCCGCGATGATGATGAACGGCGGCATCTCCACCGTCAGCGAGGAATTCGCCACCACGGACGGTGTCAGCCTGGCGTATTACATCGAGCTGTTCGAGGCGCTGGCGATGCCCTCGGTCGTGCTGGAATACCTGGCGGATGCCATCTCCCGGCTGAGCGACATCATCTCGGCCTCCGGCGTGCAGATCATCATCTTCATCGGCGCATTGCAGGCGATCCCGTCCTCGCTCTACGAGGTGTCCAACATCGAGGGCGCAACGGCCTACGAGACCTTCTGGAAGGTGACGCTGCCCATGGTCATGCCCCACATCATCACCTGTGTGGTGTATACCATCGTGTTCCGCTTTGCGGAGAGCGAAGTCATCACGCTGGCCTACCAGACGGCCTTCACGCAGTTCAAATACGGCCTGAGCGCGGCGTTCTCCATCCTGAGCACGGCGGTGGTCAGTCTGCTGCTGGTGGTCGTGGTGTGGCTGATCCAGAAGCGCACCTTCTACTATTGATGCGGAAAGGATGAGGGAAATGAAAAAGGGATCCTTCCGGCAGGAGATGCAGGAGCTGCGGCAGAGCGCCTACCTTGCGGATCAGAAGGCGCGCGCGTCCCGCAAGGCCAAGGAGATCGTGCTTGCCATCTTCCGCGCCGTCCTCATCGCCGGTGTGAGCTACGTCATCCTTGCGCCGGTCATCGGCCTGGTGGCCACGTCCTTCTTCTCCAATTCGGATTATTACAGCCCGATGGTCTACATCGTCCCGCTGACACCGAACCTGACGCGGTACGAGGTGGCGATCGAGTGCATGAAATACTGGGAACGCATGCCCATGACCGTTCTGTATTCGGTCTCGCTGACGCTATTGCAGCTGGCGATCTGTTCGCTGACGGGCTACGGCTTCGCGCGGCATGACTTCCCCCTCAAGCCGCTTTTCTTCGCCTGTGTGGTGGTCATGATCGTCATGCCCGTGCACACGATCATGCTCCCGCTGTACATGCGCTTCCGTGCGTTCGACCCGCTGGGGCTGGTGTCGCTCATCCGCTCCGAGCCCGTCAACCTGATGCGCACGGCCTGGCCGATGTACATCCTCACCGCAGTGGGCTGCGGCCTGAACAGCGGCTTGTACATCTACATTTTCCGGCAGTTCTTCCGCGGCCTGCCCAAGGAGATCGAGGAGGCCGCCCTGGTGGACGGCGCGGGCTCGCTGTACACCTTCGTGCGCATCATCCTGCCCAACACCATGCCGGCCGTGGTGACGGTGTCCGTCTTCTCCATGGTCTGGCAGTACAACGACACGTTCTACAGCAGCCTGTTCACCATCGACGCGAATGTGGTCATCAGCCGCTGCCTGGCGACCCTCCAGGCCACCATCGGCGGCGCGATGAAGATCATGGACCCCAACATCCAGAAGCTCTACCTCAACGCGGGTATCGTGCTCATCATCATCCCCATCCTGCTGATCTACCTGCTGCTGCAAAAGCAGTTCGTAGAGGGCGTGGAGCGCAGCGGCATCGTCGGCTGATGCGCGTTTCCCGATTGATTACAAGCCCCTGAAGGGCTTGAAATAAGGAGGTCGTTTTGTGAAAAAGGTGCTTTCCTGGCTCTTGATCGCCGTCATGGCGATCTCCCTGTGTCCGGCCGCTCTGGCGGAAGCAACGGGCATCGACTTTGAGGATGGCGCGGCTGCCTTCGCCGGTGTGATGGCGTATCGCGGCAATGCAGATTCCTCCGACATCACCGTGGCTGATTTCCATGGCTCCAAGGCCATGAAGATCGAGTCCAAGGGCAAGGTGCCCTACATCGCCTTCAACCTGGAAGGCCTTCTGGGTGAGAACCTGCCCAAGGTGCGTTCCATCCGGATGGACATCGGCATCGACGAAGGCCCTGACGGCAAGTTCTATGCGGTGTCCGGCCTGCTCTACACCCTGACCGGTGCGGATCAGGTGGAGACCACCCATGACTGGTCCGTCTACCTGGCCAAGAAGAACCCCCGGACGTTCACCTTCACCCTGGGTGAGACGGAGGTCTTCACGGCGGACAGCGGCAACTACATGGTGCTGTCCAAGGAAGTGGACAACTATGCGACCAAGCATAGCGCCACGCCCCTGCCGTTCTATGTGGACAACATCGCCTTCCTGGATGCGGACGGCAATGCGCTGCCCGTGGATACCGCTGCGGTGTATGTCAAGCCCAACACCGGGCGTGACCTGAGCAACCTGGCGGTGGTGCAGAACGCCACGGAGATCGAGACCGGCACGCTGAAGAACGGCGGCTGGGCGCAGACCGACATGCCCGCGGGCACGATGGATCTGCTTGTTCCCGGCTCTGTGCTGGAGCTTGACTACGCCAGCGCCGACGGCACGATGTGGATCGTCATCCCCGATGCGCAGGCGGGCTGGATGCGAGTTGGCGCATTCGAGGACACCAGCTATCGCAACAACTCCCGCTCCATCGCCCAGATCACCTATGAGCAGATCGCGGCGGTGTGCGGCGAGGACAAGTCCACCTGGGGCGGCCGCGTGCAGGTGGAGGCCATGTCCGACTACGAGGTGTATGCGGCGCGCGTTGGCACGCCCGTCAACCAGATCATCGCGGCGGATGCGGTGGACTTCACCACCGGCACGGTGTCCGGCGGCGGCTGGGCACAGGCTGACCTGTCCTCCGACATCATGAATGCACTCGTTCCCGGTTCTGTCATCGTGATGGATTACGCCTCCGAGGACGGTTCGATGTGGATCGTCATCCCCGATGCGCAGGTGGGCTGGTCCCGCATTGGCATGGAGGGCGGCACGCACATCGACGGCAAGTGCTATGTGACCTACGAGCAGATCGCTGCTGTCTGCGGCGAGGATAAGTCCACCTGGGGCGGCCGCGTGCAGGCGGAAGCCATGTCCAGCTGGGAAGTCTACGCGGTGTGCGTGGGCAAGAAGACCGAGTTCGTGCCCGTCCACGACGTGACCGAATTCGCCATGGACCCCATCAGCAATGGCGGCTGGGCGCAGACCGATCTGCCCGGCGGCATCATCGAGGCGCTCCAGCCCGGCATGGTCATCACCCTGACCTATGAATCCGCGGACAATTCCATCTGGGTCGTCGTGCCGGACAGCCAGGCGGGCTGGATGCGCGTGGGCGGCTGCGGCAATGGGAACGCGGCGGCGAACGGCTCCGTGGCGCAGATCAGCTATGAGCAGATCGCGCAGTTCTGCGGCGAGGACAAGGCCACCTGGGGCACCCGTCTTCAGGGCGAGGCCATGTCCGACTGGACGATCTACAGCATCGCCGTGGGCTATGCTGCGAAGTGATCGAAGCATAAGGAGGAAATCAGTATGAAGAAGACGAATCGTATCCTGGGCCTGTTCCTGGCCATCGCCATGGTGCTGAC
Organism: uncultured Faecalibacterium sp.; assembly: GCA_964547515.1. Classification (GTDB taxonomy): domain Bacteria; phylum Bacillota; class Clostridia; order Christensenellales; family Aristaeellaceae; genus UBA11524. Next base: position 5,224 of record CAZJOA010000003.1, on the reverse strand, counting down.
GATGACGGTCGGCACGGCCATGGCGGATGACCGCCGCACCATCACCATCGGCGTGTGGTGGGACATGTACTACGACAGCACCTGCGACAGCCTGGAGGACGATCCCGGCTATGCGGGCAATGAGAACGACGAGCGCCGCTTCAACATCGTCAAGGAGATCGAGGACACCTACAATGTGGAGATCGAGTTCGTCAACCTGACCTACGCGGGCGTGGTGGACTCCATCAACACCTCCATCCTGGCCGGTGCGCCGGACTGCGATATGTACATGTGCGAGCTGAACTTCGGCGTGCCCGCGGCCTTCAACGGCTATGCGGTCAACCTGCGCGAAGTGCTGCCCGCCGATGCGGACATCTTCACCACCAACACCGTCATGAAGGGCATGACCCTGGGTGACACCGACGCGGTGTACCTGATGAAGCCCGTCGGCGCGATGGACAACAGCTACCCGTTGATGTACAACCGTCAGCTGATCGAGGATGCGAACCTGGAAGACCCCTATGAGCTGTGGGAGCGCGGCGAGTGGACGTGGGACAAGTTCCTGGAGTACTGCCAGGCGACCACCAAGGATCTGGACGGCGACGGCGTGATCGATCAGTGGGGCTATGATGCCTTCATTGAGGATGCGTTCTCCGGCTTCCTGATGAGCAACGGCACGAACATCGCTGCCACCCCCACCGAGAACTTCTCCAGCGATGAGGTCGGCGAAGTGCTCACCCTCCTCCAGGATATGGAGCTGGTCTACAAGTGCGCCATCCCCTATGCCGACGGCGACATCGACTTCCACCGCTATTCCTGGCGCAATGGCAATGTGGCCTTCACCATCGGCGCGGCGTGGATGATGGGCGAGGCCTATCTGGGCACGGAGACCCCCTATGAGTTCGACATGGTGTACTGCCCCTTCCCGGTCGGCCCTCATGGCGATAAGGACACCAATGCCATGGTGCAGGCGGGCGGCAGCTTCTACTTCATCCCCGTGGGCGCGGAAGACCCCGAGCTGATCTACAACGTGTTCTCCATGTGGAACAACTGGTATCATGGCGATACCGAGCTGCGTGACGATCCCGAGTCCATCGCCTGGTGGGCCGAGACCACCGCGAAGCTGCCCGAGCTCCAGGAGCACAACCTGGCCGTGCAGCAGCTTTGCCTGAGCCGTGAGGGCTTCGACCTGTGGCAGAGCGTGGGCTTCTACATCGACTGGAGCGGCTTCTTCGCCGGTGACGTGACCGTCGCCCAGTTCCAGGAGACCTACAAGCTCCAGTATCAGGATGCCCTGGACGCCTATTTCAAGTAAGTCATAAGAAGTGATACCCCACAGCACCCGGAGTGGCCTGGCTGCTCCGGGTGCTTTTCAAAGGGGAAGCCGATCCGGAAGACGATGAGGAGAGAGACGCATGAACGAATGGAATGTCAGCCGTATGCCGCTGGACGGCACATGGCAGATGGCCTTCTGCCCCATCGGGGAGGGCACGCCCGATGGTTTCGCCGCGATGGCGAAGCACCCGTATGCCGTCCCGGGGGACGTGCACACCCCGCTCGTCGCGCAGGGGATCATCGGCGAACCGCTGGTCGGCATGAACGATCAGGCCTGCCGGTGGGTGGAGGCGCAGGAGTTCTGGTGCGAGCGTGCTTTCAGCCTGACGGCGGACGAATTGCGCCGCCGGATGGTGCTGACCTTCGAGGGTCTGGACTGCACGGCGGACATCTGGCTGAACGGCCGCTTTCTGGGGCGGACGGAGAATGCGTTCGTCGAGATGGCGTTTGATGTGTCCGCCGTGGTGCAGACGGGGGAGAACGTCCTCCTGGTGCGCATCGACGAAGGGCTTGAGACCGCCCGGCACAAGGAGCTGGGCATGATGGCCATGTCCTGGAACAACGATCAGCCCTACCGCACGCTCATGCGCAAGCCTCAATTCGTCTACGGCTGGGACTGGACGATCTGGCTGCCCAGCTGCGGCATCTGGCGGAGCGTGTCCCTGACGGGCTTCGATACCGCCCGGCTGACGCATGTGTACGCCGTGGCGGATGCGGCGCTGCAGGAGGGCGAGCCCTGCCACGTCACGGTGGACATCGCTGCGGATGCCTGTACCGATGCGGCCTTGCAGGTCGAATGCACCCTGCTGGACCGCGAGGGCAATGCGGTGGATCGGCTGTGTCAGCCGCTGCCGGAGAGGCATGTCCTCCGCGTGGCGGATGCACACCTGTGGTGGGTCAACGGCATGGGCGAGGCGTACCTGTACACGCTGGAAACGGTGCTGACAACGGCGGACGGCACGGTGCTGGACAGCCGCCGTCAGCCGGTCGGCCTGCGTACCATCGCCATCGCGGAAACGCCCCTGCCCGCCGGGGAGAACGCCTTCACCTTCGTGCTCAATGGAGAGCCGGTGTTCTGCAAGGGCGCGAATCATGTACCCTGCGACTGTCTGCCGGGACGCATCACCCCCGATCGGGAGCGCGCCCTCATCGCAAAGGCGCGGGATGCCCATGTGAACATGCTGCGCGTGTGGGGCGGCGGGGTGTATGCCTCCGAGGCGTTCATGGCGGCGTGCGACGAGGCGGGCATCATGGTCTGGCATGATTTCATGTACGCCTGCGGGTATTATCCCGATCACGATCCGGATTTCGTGGCGAGCATCACCGACGAGGCACGCAAGGCCATCCTGCGCCTGCGGGAGCATGTCAGCCTGATTGGCTGGGCGGGGAACAACGAAATTCAGGACATGTACCATTCGCAGAAGCAGTGGCATCCGGAATTGCCCTGGTATGGCGGGACGATCTATGAGCAGCTGCTGCCCGCGCTGACGCAGGAGCTGTGTCCGACGCTGATCTACCGGGAGAGCAGTCCCATGGGGAAGGGTCGCACGGAGGACACCCAGTGCGGCGATCAGCACATTTGGCAGATGACCCATCAGCCGGGGACGGCGCATTACATGGATCTGTGGCATTTCACGGACATTCCGGTGAAGTTCATGTCCGAATTCGGCATTCTCGGCGCAATGACGCTGGAGACCGCCCGCACCTGCATCCCGGCGGAGGACATGCGTCCCGATGCCCCCGCGTGGCTGCATCACACCAACAGCCACGCCGACCATCAGCTGATGGAAATGATGGACGCGCGGTATTTCGGTGCACATGCGGATCGGGACATCATCCAGTACACCCTGCGCAGTCAGGTGCTCCAGGCGGAGCTTACCCGGCATATCTACGATGTGTTCCGCTGCCGGAAATTTGTCTGTTCGGGGCTGCTGTTCTGGACGCTCAGCGACAGCATGGGGCTGCATACCTGGTCGCTGATCGACCACGGATTGCACTGCAAGCCGGTCTATCACGCCCTGAAGCGCTCCATGGCCGATGTGTCGGTGGCCATCTGCGGCTACGACGTGCAGACCGCCGAGGGGGAGGCGGACTATCTCCGCCACTGGCGGGAAGACCCCGCGCCGCTGGACATCTGGGGCATGAACGACACGCTGGATGCCCGTCCCGTGATCGTGCGCTGGCAGCTCCTGACCATGCAGGGCCATGTCCTCCTGTCGGACGAGGCCGAAGCGGTGCTGTCCCCCAATGCCTGTCAGAGGGTGCTGACCGTTCCCGTGGGGGCGGTGCAGTTCGATCCGCATGAGACGCTTTTGCGGGCGACCCTGCTGGCGGACGGTCAGGTCATCGCGGAGAATCGCTATTTCTTCGCGCCCTTCGGACGGCTGAAGCTCCCGCAGACGCAGGTGTCCTGTCAGGCCGAAAGGCGGACGGACGGGACATACCGCGTGACGCTGCATGCGGCGGGATTCGTGTGGCTGGTGCATCTGGAGGAGGACGGCGTGCGCTATTCGGACAACGACTTTGAATTGTGGCCGGGCGAGGAACGCACCGTGATCGCGTCCGCCGAAAAAGAAGAATACACGCCCATCCTGCACTGGATCGGCAAAAAGGAGAAGAGCACATGAAGAATATCCTGCATTACGGTGCCGTCGGCGATGGCATGCACATGAACACCCAGGCCTTTGCGGATGCGATCGAAGCGGCGAAGCAGACCGGCGAGGGTATCGTCGTGCCCGCCGGGACATTCCTGACGGGGACGATCAACCTCCGGGGCGTGTCCATGCACCTGGAGGCCGGTGCGGTCATCAAGGCATCGGAGAATCTGGCGGATTATCCGCCCCAGGATTATCATCACAACGAGATGGGTGATCTGCGCGCACTGATCGTCAACCTGCGCTGCGACAATGTGTCCATCACCGGCAGCGGCACGATCGATTTCAGCGGCCATGCCTTCTATGATCTGGAGGCGTACGACACGCCCCACGCGCCCTTCACCGAGGCGCAGAAGCTCGAATGCACCCACCCCATCGGCGCGCGTCCGGCGCAGTGCCTGTTCATGCATGGCGCGAAGAACCTGACCGTCAGCGGCATCACATTGCTGGATGCGCCCTGCTGGACGCTGACCTTCTCCGAATGCGAGAATGTCCGGATCACCGGCCTGAACATCGACACCGACCTGAACATCCCCAACGACGACGGCATCCACATTTCCGCCTGCAAGGGGGTCATCATTTCGGATTGCCACATCTCCTCCGGGGATGACTGCATCGCCCTGTCCTGCATCACCAACTGGGAAAAGCCCTGTGAGGACGTGGTCATCACCAACTGTGTGCTGAAGTCCTGCTCGAAGGCCATCGTGGTGGGCTATATGTACAGCGTGGTGCGCAATGTGCTCATCAGCAACTGCATCATCCGGGAGAGCAACCGTGCGCTGTGCCTCATGAGCAATGACGAATGCGGACAGATCGAGAATGTCCGCGTGAGCAGCTGCATCCTTGATACGCGCGTGCGTGCGGGAAACTGGTGGGGCAATGGCGAGCCCATCATGCTGATGGTCAACCGGGAGGACTACCATATCCCGCCGGAGCAGAAGCCTTCGCGCCGGGTGGACTGCACCATCCGGAATGTGACGATCAGCGGCGTGAGCTGCATGGGGGAGAACGCCATCGGCATCGCGGCGACCAGCGGGAGCATCCGCGAGGTGACGCTGCGGGACATCGACTATGTGCGCAAGCCCTCGGCGAACCGTGCGCTCAAGGGCGACATCTTCGATATGGCGCCCGGCCGCGAGAACTTGGATGCTCCGGCGGACTGCGCCATCTGTGTGTACCATGCGGACGTGACGTTGGAGAATATCCGCGCGGGCAAGTGGCGCGTGGAGGTCGCTGAATAACCCTGCGGCGGACTG
>CAZJOA010000002.1:4540-53025 GCA_964547515.1 uncultured Faecalibacterium sp. | reverse complement strand
ACTTTTTTCTCCTCAACCCCTCCGCAGGGGTTGACTTTTCATAGTTGGTCTTATTGACGCTGGATGACGAAGCATTCCGGCGCACCCGCACCGGCGTTGAGAAAGCGGTGGTGCAGCACATTGTATTCCTGCGGACGCAGCGTGGACAGCCAGTCCATCAGCGCGGCGCGCTCGCGGTCACCCGCTTCATGCCCCGGATAGGCGCAGATGGTGCATACGCCGTCCTTCTCCAGCAGACGCAGCGCAGCGGAAATGGCGGTCTGTGTGGTTTCCCATTGGGTGGTGACGGACTTGTCGCCGCCCGGCAGCCAGCCCAGATTGAAAACCGCCGCCCGGATGGGGGACTGGACGTATTCCGCGATATGCTGATGCCCCACGGCATGCAGCTCGCATCGGTCGCGCAGGCCTTCCGCCTGCAAACGGGCGGAGGTGCGTTCCACCGCGTCCGGCTGAATGTCAAAACCGACCACGAGTCCGTTTTTACCGACCAAAGTCGCAAGAAAAACGGTGTCGTGTCCATTACCCAGGGTCGCATCGATGACCGTGTCGCCCTCCCGGACGACCTGCGTCAGCACGTCCGATGCGATCCACCGGGCACTTCGGAGTATGTACATGGCGCTTACAGCTCCTTCAGCTTTTTCACTTCCACATCGGTCAGCCGACGCCACTGTCCGCGGGGCAGATCGTGCAGCTTGATGGTCGCGAAGCCCACGCGCTTCAGGCTCACCACATCATGGCCGATGGCGGTGAACATGCGGCGAACCTGACGATTGCGCCCCTCGTGGATGGACACCAGGAGCACGCTGGCGAAGGCCTCGTAGCGCACCAGATGCACATCGGCGGGGGAGGTCATGCGGCCGTCATCCAGCTGAACACCGGCGCGCAGGCGGTGGATCTCCTCATTGGTCACGCGGTTAGACACCTTGACCAGGTATTCCTTCTCCACCTCGCGGGAGGGGTGGAGGAGGTTGTTCATGAGGTCGCCGTCGTTGGTGAGAAGGATGAGGCCTTCGCTGTCGAAGTCCAGGCGGCCGACGGGGTAGAGACGCACGGGATAATCGCGGAACTTGTCCATGACGGTGGCGCGGCCTTCGGGGTCGCTGACGGTCGTCACCTCGCCGATGGGCTTGTTGTACGCCAGGTAGTGCTTCTCCTCCTCGATGTGGCAGATGGTGCCGTCCACCGCCACCTGGTCGGTGCATTCGTCCACCTGCACGCCCATTTCGGTGATGGTCATCCCGTTGACGGTCACATGCCCGTCAGCGATCAGCTTTTCCGCATTGCGGCGTGATGCCACGCCGGACAGCGCCAGGTATTTTTGCAGTCTAATCATGATTGCTTCAGCCTTTCTGATTCAGTCGGTAAAAATAGAGCAGGGAAGCGCGGCGGGAGCGGGGCTTGAGGCGTTCGGCGGGGGACTGGCTGACAGCCATTTGGTCGAAGCCATGCAGGGTGAAGCCCTCGTGCTCCAGGAACTGGCACATCCCGGAATTCGCATCGGTGCATGCGGCGCGCAGGCCGTACAGGTCATGCTTCAGGGCGAACGCGGCGCATTTGTCCAGCAGCAGCCGTCCCGCGCCCTGACGGCGGAAGGCTGCGTCCACGCGGAGGTCAAGCAGATCCGCCCAGCCATTGGGCAGAGTGGTCACGGCGGCACAGCCGATGTATTTGTCCCCCTCGAAAGCGCCGTAGAAGGCACTGCCCTCATCATGGATGAGGAAGTCCGGCTGAGCGTAATCCACCGGGGGGAAACTGCGCCATTCCGGATGGGGCAGAGGGATGTAGCTTAATTGGAGACCGCTGCGGCCGATGCGCAGGACGGCCTCCTCGGTCACGAGCTGTGTGTCGGTCAGCGGCTCGACCTGGTGGAGGCTTTCTTCCTTGATGCGGCGGACGATCAGCATGGGCATCCCTCCTTTATCGGCTTATTTCCAGCGCAGGATGATCCCGTCGGGGATCAGCTGACGGAGCTTTCGCTTGGGGTTGACCAGATGGGGCGCGGCGGTCAAAAGGAGCATGGGTGCATCGGAAGGGGAGTCGCCGAACCCGGCGGAGTCCTCCTTGCGGATGGACAGGCCATTCACGGTCAGCCAGGCATTGATCCGGCGGACTTTCTCCTCGCCCTTGCAGTTCTTGCCGATCTTGCCTGTGTACCGCCCGTCAGCCGTTTCGCAGACCGTGCTGATGACGGCGTCCACCGGCAGGAATTCGGGCAGCACGCGCATGTACAGGTCGGAGGACGCGCTGACCACGACGAGCTTCATCCCTTTTTCGCGCAGGCGGAAGAGCTCGGGTGCGGCATCGGCGAAGAAGTGCTTCTGCTGTACATCGCGGAAGAAATCGCGGGCGAGGTCATCCATCTCGGCGACCGTCCGCCCCTTGATGAAGGAAAGCGTCCATTCCTTCACGGCACGGCCGGAGGACGGCTGGAGCTTCCAGCGCAGGAAGCCCGCTGTCGCCTTGAATATCTGCCAGCGCGGGGCGTATCCGCGGCGGATGCTGTACAGCAGGAAGGGAAAGATGGAATCGCCCTTGGCGAGGGTGTCATCAAAGTCAAAAAAGGCAAACGCAGTGGGGGTCATGCGGGGAATCTCCTTGCTTTTGTCGGTTATGCGCCTGAAACGCATATACCCTCAAAATGCATTATATCATGAAAAGCAGGCACTTGCAATGCTAAAACAAATGTGGTATAATCAAAAAGCGCGAACAAGGATGGAAGGGAGTGGTCTTGATGCCGCATCAGCGTGGAACGAAGTCCGTGGCGCAGAACCGCAAGGCCTTCCATGACTATTTCGTGGAGGAACGCTACGAATGCGGTCTGGCGCTCTTCGGCACGGAGGTCAAATCCATGCGTCAGGGGCGCGTCAACCTCAAGGAATCCTGGGCGCATATCCGGAATGGCGAGATCTGGGTGGAAGGCATGCACATCAGCCCGTATGAGCAGGGCAATATCTTCAACCGCGATCCCATGCGTCCCAAGAAGCTGCTCATGCACAGGAGCGAGATCCGCAAGCTGGATGGACTGGTGGCACGGCAGGGGTACACGCTCGTGCCGCTGGAGGTCTACCTCAAGGACGGGCGGATGAAGCTCCAGCTCGGGCTTTGCAAGGGCAAGGCGGAGCATGACAAGCGTGATTCCATGGCCAAGCGCGATGCGGATCGTGACATCCGCCGGGCGTTGCGCGAGGGGAGCAAGTCATCCGACTGATTTCCCAATCATCCCAGGATGAAGCAAATGCATTGTCAAATAGGGGGCTGATCCGGTTTCGACGGGGGTTGTCGAGGGCAGGATAAGCGAGCCGTGGACCCAGACCACGTTAAAACCGGGAAAAAAAGTAACTGACAATAGCGATTTTGCTTTCGCGGCCTAATCGGCCGTGACGTTGGCTCGGTCTGCCCGCGTGGCCGATAACCAGCGTCATTTACGCGGGGAACGAGCGCATCTAAGCTTTGCCATGCGTCCGTAACATGAAGCTACTCCGCGCCTACTCTTGTCTGTGGGCGTAGGCGCGGGGGAATTCCGAACCACAGACTGCGCTCGGAGAAGGTCCTGCTTGCGAGCTTTCGGACAGGGGTTCGACTCCCCTCAGCTCCACTTTCCCCAGCCGACGATTGCGATGCCATCGTCGGTTTTTTTGTTCCCATGACATCAGAAAAACCCCGCCGTCGGACAGTTCCGTCGGCGGGCGATTTTGTGGGCTTTCGGTCAGAGCAGCGCCTTGCGAAGCTCAGCGCCGTCCCGGGGGGAGAGATAGGCCGGGGGAATATCCAGGATGGTCTTGCAGCCGTGCATGCCCTCATGGGACATGCGCAGTGCCGCGCGGGCACAGGCCACCAGCACGCTGGCGGTGAATTCCGGGTTCGAACCCAGCGTCAGCCGGTATTCGATCATCTGCTTCGTCGCGCCGTCCAGGCCGGTCACGCCGCTGCGCAGGACGAATCCGCCATGGGGGATGCCGCTGTGATCGCGCTGCAATTCCTCCATGGAGATGAAATGCACCGTTGTGTCGTAGGGCTCGAAATAGGCGGGCATGGTCTTGATCTCCCGCTCGATGCGCGCCAGATCAGCGCCCTCCTCCGCCACGACGAAGCACTCGCGCACATGCTTCTGACGGGTGGTCAGCTCCGGGTTTTCCCCCGCACGCACACGCTCCAGCGCGTCCTCCACGGGGATGGTGTACTGCTTTGCGTCCTTCACCCCCGCGATGCGCCGGATGGCATCCGAATGCCCCTGGCTGACACCCCGCCCCCAGAATGTGTAGTCCTTGCCCTCGGGCAGGACGCAGTTCCCCAGCAGGCGCTGGAGGCTGAACAGGCCGGGGTCCCAACCGGCGGAGATGACCGCGGTCTTCCCGGCGGCGCGGGCGGATGCGTCCACCGCGGCGAAATGCTCCGGGATGCGGGAGTGATTGTCGAAGCTGTCCACAACGTTGAAATACCTGGCGTATTCGGGGGTCTGACAGGGGAGATCGGTCGCGCTGCCGCCGCAGAGGATCAGCACGTCGATGTCCTCCTGCATGCTCAGCAGCTTGTCCACATGATGGACAGGTGTTGCAGTCAGCGGATGCAGGCTTTCCGGTGCACGGCGGGTGAAGATGGCGGTCAGCGTCATGTCCGTGTGATAGCGCATGGCGGCTTCCACGCCGCGACCCAGGTTTCCATATCCGAGAATGGCCACGCGAATGGGGCTGTTCATTGGGTTTCCGTCCTTTCGAGGTGGAGTACGCTGCTATTTTACCGCAAAGCACAGCGGATTACAACGCATTCTCCGAAAAAAACATCGAAGATGCACCGGGCGGTCATCACAACGGCTGACGCTTCATATTCAGTTCATCGCTTCAATATACAGTTGCATCTGTGTATTCTTTGCCCCATGACAAGGCGGACGGAATGCAAAACGCGGCTGTCCGGATCAGGCAGCCGCTTTGATGATGCTTTCCCGCAGATGGAAAGCCCCTTATCTGACGAAATGGAAGTTGGAGATCAGGCAGCATGAACCACAGTGACAGCACCGGAAGCATTCAGGTTTATCAGGCCGGCATCGATGTCGGCTCGACCACCGTCAAGCTGGTCATCCAGGACGGGGATGGCAAGCTCCTCTTCGGACAGTACCGCCGTCATATGGCGCAGACCCAGCAGACCCTGGCGCAGCTCCTTCGCGAGGCGCGGGCGGCATTGGGGGACTGTGCGCTGAAAATGCGCATCACCGGTTCGGGCGCGATCAGCCTGGGCAAGGCGCTGGACATCGGCTTCGTGCAGGAGGTCGTGGCCGTTGCGTCCGCGCTGAAGCGCCAAGCCCCCCAGACCGATGTGGCCATTGAATTGGGCGGCGAGGACGCGAAGATCATCTATTTCACCGGCGGCCTGGAGGAGCGCATGAACGGCGTGTGTGCCGGCGGGACGGGCTCTTTCATCGACCAGATGGCGGCGCTTTTGCAGACGGATGCCGCCGGGCTGAACGCCGAGGCCGCCAAGTACCAGCGCATTTACCCCATTGCGGCGCGCTGCGGCGTGTTCGCCAAAACCGACATCCAGCCCCTCATCAACGAAGGCGCTGCCCGTGCCGATCTGGCGGCGTCCATCTTCCAGGCCGTGGTGAACCAGACCATTTCCGGCCTGGCCTGCGGCAAGCCCATCCGGGGCTGCGTCGCGTTCCTGGGCGGGCCGCTGCATTTCCTGACGGAGCTGAAGGCTGCATTCATCCGCACATTGGGGCTGACGGCGGAGACCACGGTCGATCCGGAGAACTCCCACCTGTTCGCGGCCATGGGTGCGGCCATGGAGGCGGCGGATGCACCTGCCGTGCCGCTGGAGACGCTGCTGACCCGTCTGGAGCAGGGCGTGCAGATGAGCTTCGAGCTCAAGCGGCTCGATCCGCTCTTTGACAGTCCGGCGGAATACGACGCATTCCGTCAGCGCCATGCCCGGGCGACCGTGAAAAAGGGCGACCTGTCCACCTATTCCGGCGATTGCTTCCTAGGCATCGATGCCGGGTCGACCACCACCAAGGCCGCCCTCATCGGTCAGCAGGGCGAGCTGCTGTTCAGCTACTACGCCAGCAATCAGGGCAATCCCGTCAAGACCGCCATGGAAGCCATGGCACAGCTGCAGGCACAGCTCCCGTCCACGGCGCATATCGCCCGTGCCTGCTCCACCGGCTATGGTGAAACGCTGCTGAAATCAGCCTTTTCGCTGGATGAGGGCGAGGTCGAGACCGTCGCGCATTGTACGGCGGCGGCGTTCTTCGACCCTCAGGTGGACTGCGTGCTGGACATCGGCGGTCAGGACATGAAGTGCATCAAGCTCCACGATGGCTGTGTGGATACGGTGCTGCTCAATGAGGCCTGTTCGTCCGGGTGCGGCTCGTTCATCGAGAGCTTTGCCAATTCCCTGGGCTACACGGCGCAGGAATTCGCTCAGGAGGCGCTGTTCGCCGAGCATCCCATCGACCTGGGCACGCGCTGCACGGTGTTCATGAACTCCAATGTCAAGCAGGCGCAGAAGGAGGGCGCACCCGTATCGGATATTTCCGCCGGATTGGCCTATTCCGTCATCAAGAACGCGCTGTATAAGGTCATCAAGCTGGCGGACGCATCCGAATTGGGCACGCATATCGTCGTGCAGGGCGGTACGTTCCACAATCAGGCCGTCCTTCGCGCCTTTGAGCGCATCACCGGCGTACAGGTCACCTGTCCGGACATTTCCGGCATGATGGGTGCGTTCGGCGCGGCGCTCATCGCCCGCAGCAGCTACCACGGGCAGGGGAGCACCATGCTCACCCTGGCTGACATCGCCGCGCTGCAATACGACACCACCACCACACGCTGCAAGGGCTGCACGAACCGCTGCATGCTGACCATCAACCGCTTTTCCAACGGGAATCGCCACATCACGGGCAACCGCTGCGAGAAGGGGCTGGGCGGCACGAATGGTGCACAGCGGGCGGAGAGCATGGTGCAGTACAAGCAGGAGCGGCTGTTCCGATACGAACCGCTGGCAGAGGCGGACGCGCCGCGCGGGACGGTCGGTCTGCCGCGCGTGCTGAACATGTATGAGAACTACCCGTTCTGGGCGACGTTCTTCCGTGAACTGGGCATCCGCGCCGTGCTGTCACCCTTCTCCACGCGCAGGATCTATGAGCTGGGTATGGAGTCCATCCCGTCCGAGTCGGAATGCTATCCCGCCAAGCTGGCGCACGGGCATGTCCAGTGGCTCATCAACGAGGGCATCCGGACGATCTTCCATCCCTGCGTGTTCTATGAGCATCAGGAGAGCGAAACGGCGCAGAATCATTATAATTGCCCCATCGTCGTGTCCTATGCGGAGAACCTCAAGAACAACATCGAGGCCGTCACCTCCGGCGAGGTGCATTACATCCGCCCGTTCATCGCCTTCACTAACGAACAGACCGCCGCGCATCGCCTGATCGACGTGTGCCAACGCGAATGGGACATCCCCGAGGCGGAGGTGAAGTCCGCCGTGCATGCGGCGTGGCAGGAGCAGCAGCAGGCCAAGGCGGACATCCGCGCAAGGGGTGCGGAGCTCCTGCACGAGATGGAGCAGAGGCACGGCCGGGGCATCGTCCTCGCCGGACGACCCTACCACATCGACCCGGAGATCAACCACGGCGTGCCGGAGCTCATCGCGTCCTATGGGCTGTATGTGTTCACGGAGGACAGCGTCCCCCAGCTGACGCATCCCGGCAGCCCCCTGCGCGTGCTGGATCAGTGGGTGTACCATTCCCGGCTGTATAACGCGGCGGAATTCGTGTCCACCCGGAACGACCTGGAGCTGGTGCAGCTCAATTCCTTCGGCTGCGGCCTGGATGCCGTCACCACCGATCAGGTCAGCGAGATCCTCCAGAAGAGCAACAAGCTCTATACGGTGCTCAAGATCGACGAGGTGAACAACCTGGGTGCCGTGCGTATCCGCATCCGCAGCCTGCTCGCGGCCATGAAGCGCCGCGATGAGCGCCACATCACCGCGCATCCGGAGAACCCCGCCTACCATCGGTCGGAATTCACCCGGGAGATGTTCCGCGAGGGCTACACCATCCTTGCGCCCCAGATGAGCCCCATCCATTTCGATCTGCTGGAGCCGGTCTTCCGCAAATACGGCTTCAATATGGAGGTGCTGGACAATGACAACCGCACCGCCATCGATACCGGGCTGAAATTCGTCAACAACGATGCCTGCTTCCCGTCCATCACCGTCGTCGGACAGATCATGGAGGCTGTGCTGTCCGGCCGCTACGACACGGATAAGCTCGCCATCATCATGACCCAGACCGGCGGCTGCTGCCGTGCGAGCAACTATGTGGGCTTCATCCGCCGTGCGCTGGACAAGGTGAATCTGGGGCATATCCCCGTGATCTCCCTGAGCGTGCAGGGGCTGGAGAAAAACAGCGGCTTCAAGCTCCCGATGAAGCTCATGCTCAAAGCCGCCCATGGCGTGGTGTACGGCGACCTGTTCATGCGCTGCCTGTACCGCGTCCGCCCGTATGAGCTCGAACCCGGTTCGGCCAATGCGCTGCATGAGAAGTGGAAGGCCATCGCCATCGACAGCCTGACGAATCCGCATTCGCCGTGGAGCTACAAAAAGGTCTGCAAGGGCATTGTGGAGGCCTTCGATACGCTGCCCATCGATGAAAGCCTGCGCAAGCCGCGTGTCGGCGTGGTGGGCGAGATCCTCGTCAAGTACATGCCCCTGGCGAACAACCATCTGGTGGAGCTGCTGGAGCGTGAGGGTGCGGAGGCCACCGTCCCCGACCTGATGGACTTCATGAACTACTCCCTGCACAACGGCACCTACAAGCACCGCTTCCTGGGGAATGGCTCGGATGTGCTGTCGAAGCTGGGGATCAGGGCGATCTACCTGCTGCGCAAGCCGGCGCTGGACGCGCTGGAGAGGAGCAAGCGCTTCGAAGCGCCGCTGCCCATCGGGACGGTGGCGAAGCTCGCCAAGCCCTTCCTGTCCATCGGCAACCAGTATGGCGAGGGCTGGTTCCTCACCGGCGAAATGGCGGAGCTGCTGACCACGGGCGTGCCGAATATCGTGTGCATCCAGCCCTTTGCGTGTTTGCCCAACCATGTGGTGGGCAAGGGCGTCATCAAGCAGCTGAAGCGGGCGTATCCGCAGGCGAATATCATCGCGGTGGACTACGATCCCGGCGCATCGGAGGTCAATCAGCTCAATCGCATCAAGCTGATGCTCTCCACGGCGAAGCAGCGCCTGACGGAGGACACCCCCGACGATGCCGCCATGTGACCCCTGAACAGCAAACAGAGCCGTCCCGATCCGTTCGGGGCGGCTCTTTGTGTGCCTATTTCACTTGCGCCACATGGCGGGATGGAGCATGGCCAGCATGGGGAAGATCTCCAGTCGTCCGGCCAGCATCAGGAAGGAGAATAGCAGCTTCGTCCATGCGCTGTAGCCCGCGAAGCTGCCCGTTGGACCGACTGCACCCAGGCCCGGGCCGACATTGCTCACGCAGGTCAGCACGGCGGTTACATTCGTCTCAAGGTCGTACAGTCCGTTCAGGGAGACCAGTGCCGCCCCCAGGACGATCAGCAGGACGTACATGAACATGAACACGCCGACCTGGTGGAGGGTGTCCTCCTCGACGGACTTGCCCTCAAAGCGCACCACCTGCACCTTGCGGGGCTGGATGGTGCGGCGAATCTCGCGCATGCCGGCCTTGCACATCATGCCCACCCGGCAGACCTTCATGCCGCCGGAGGTCGATCCCGCGCACGACCCGGTGAACATCACCAGGATCAGCAGCATCCTGGCGGCCACCGGCCACAGGTTGAAGTCAGCCGTGGCATAGCCGGTGGTGCTCATCAGCGAGGCCACCTGGAATGCCCCGTATCGCAGCGCCGTCGGGAAATTGCCGTACTCCGTCATGACGGACAGCGATGTCAGCAGCGTCACCCCGGCGTATATGCCCAGATACCACCGCAGCTCCTCGCAGCGGATCGCCTCGCGCCACCCGCCGGAGATCACCTTGTAATACAGCGCGAAGTTCACGCCGAACACCACCATGAAAAGGGTGGTGATCCAATCCACCCACGGGGACGCGAAATGTCCGATGCTGGCGGCGTAGTTGCTGAAGCCGCCCGTGCCCGCCGTGCCCAGGGCGTGGATGGCTGCATCGTAGGCGTCCATCCCGGTGGGAAGCAGGGCAAGGAAGTTGATGACGGTCAGCACGGCGTAGATCAGGTAGAGTATCTTGGCGGTGTCGCCCATGCGGGGGACGATCTTGGACAGGGTCGGGCCGGGGGATTCGGCACGCACCAGATGGCTCGTGCGCCCGGACATCTGCGGCAGCAGCGCCAGCGTCAGCACCAGCACGCCCATGCCGCCGATCCAGTGCGTGAAGGAGCGCCAGAACATGATGCCATGGGGCTGACCCTCCACCACGGGCATGATGGTCGCGCCGGTGGTGGTGAAGCCGGAAACCGCCTCGAACAGCGCATCCACATAGTTGGGAATGACCCCGCTGAACACGAAGGGCAGCGCACCGAATGCGGAGAGCAGCACCCATGCCAGTGACACGACCAGAAAGCCCTCCCGGGCGCGGAGATTGGTGTGGTCGGTCTTGGCGAACAGGCGCAACAGTCCGCCGATGAGAGCCAGGGGCGCGATGGTCAGCAGGAAGGCGCTGGCGTCCCCGTCGCCATAGCACAGGGCGATGAGCAGTGCAGGCAGCATGGCGGCCGCCTCCACCAGGAGGATCGCGCCCAACAAACGATAGATCAGCTTCCTGTTCATTTGCGGATAACCTCGTTCAGGTCGGAAATGCCGCTGGCGGTGGAGATGATGACCACATTGTCCCCGGCGGAGATCATGTCATCACCAAAGGGGACGATGACCTTCCCCTGATGGAGGATGATGGCCACCAGTGCGCCTTTGCGGACGGTCAGGTTCTTCAGCGGCACGCCGATGTACGGGTCGCCCTCGCGCGCGATGAATTCCAGTGCCTCCGCCTTGCCGTCCACCAGACGGTAGAGCTTCTCCACCGTCGTGCCCCGGGCATTGACGCGTGCGCGGACATAGCGCAGCAGCGCGTTGCAGGTGATGAGCCGCGGGCTGACCTGGGTGTCCAGCCCCAGGCTGGAGATCACGTCCTTGTAGGCATAGCGGTTGCTCTTGACGATCACCTTGGGCACGCCCTGATTCCGGGCATAGAGGCCGGTCATCAGGTTTTCCTCGTCCCGGTCGGACAGGGCGATGAATGCGTCCATCCCGGCCAGGTTCTCCTGCTCCAGCAGATCCTGATCCGTGCCGTCCCCCTCGATCACGTCCGCATGGGGCAGCTGCTCGGAGAGTGCCTTGGCCTTCTCCGGGTTGATCTCGAAGAGCGACACATGCATGTTCATCTTCTCGATCATCTTCGCCAGATAGTAGCTGATGCGTCCGCCGCCGAGCATCATGACCTGCCTGACCGGGCGTGCGCTGCGGCCGATGCAGCGGAAGAACTGCGTCACGGTGAGGATGTCCGCCGCGACATGGACGCGGTCGCCGGGGTGGATGGTGAATTCGCCGCCGGGGATGAGCACCTCGCCCTCGCGTTCCACGGCGCAGTAGAGCACCTTGGGGAGGTCGGAATGGCGGGCGGTCAGCTCCTTGAGGGGACGGTCGCAGATGATGTCCCCCTCACGCGCGAGGAATTCGACCAGCTCCACGCGCCCCTTGGCGAAGGGCTCGATATTGCTGGCGAAGGGGTAGCGCAGAATGCGGGAGATCTCCTGTGCGGTGGCGCGTTCCGGGTTGATGGTCATGTTGATGCCCAGCTCCTGCTGCAGCATGGAGATGGAGTCGTTATATTCGGGATCGCGGATGCGCGCGATGGTGAATTCCGCGCCCAGCTTCTTGCCGATCAGGCAGCAGAGCATGTTGATCTCGTCGGATGCGGTGGCGGCGATGAGAATATCGGCGTGATTCACCTCGGCCTCCAGCAGCGTGGCCGCATTTGCGCCATTGCCGTGGATGCACATCACGTCCAGGCTGTCCTCGGTTTTGCGCAGGACGGATTCGTTCTGGTCGATGATGGTGATGTCGTGTCCCTCGCGCAGCAGCTCGGAGGCCAGGGTGTATCCCACCTTGCCGTCGCCGACGATCAGGATTCGCATACTTTCATACCTCCAATGGTCGATATACGGAATTTGCCGTACAACCGCCATTATATCACAGGATGACTGAATTGAGAAGGCGTTTATCCACAGCCCCGGTTACGAAACGGTTAAGAAGCGCACCCTTCATCAGGATGCGCTCATCAGGCGGGGGTTATTCGTTTTCGGCTTTTGTGTCGGATGACACCTCGGACGGCATTGCTTCGGTGAAATCCGTCGGCGGGGCGATGAGCCTCCTGCGGCACAGCAGATACACCAGCGGCCCGATGGGACAGCCGACCTGCAGCGTGAAGCCGCCCTGGGCAGCCTGAACGAAGGAAAACTCCGGTAAGGCCGGGGTGAAGAGCAGCTGCAAGCCGAGCTTCCCGTCAGCGCCCAGGATGGTCAGCGTCACGTCGCCCAGCAGGATCAGCAGCATCCAGAGCCACTTGCGCTTCACCTTGTGACGTTCGCAGTCCACCATCGCCCAGAGCATGATGGCAGCGCAGGCCAGCCTGAGCAGGTAGATGACGATGTCTGCCGCATCAAGCCCGTTCGACTTTCCGGTGGCCGCGGGGAGCACAGCGTCTGCATCCATCGGCTGGATGAGAACGTTCGTCAGCCCCTCCTGACCGGTGATCTGTCGCGTCGTCAGGTTGAAGAACTGTTCGCCCATCGTCAGCGTGAACACCACGTCGATCGTCGTGATGTCATTCTCCGTTTTCGTGGAGAAATAGGTGGGCACGAGGGTGTATTCGTCCGTGTCGGGGAGCATTGCGCACACCTGCGGGAAGGCGCTGAGAAGCTGTACCATGGTGACATCGGAGGACATCGCGGACAGAGCAGCGTCTGCGTCATTGGCGATCAGCGCGTCCACGAATTGCGCTGCCAACACGTCGGTGCCGGCTTTAGCCGTCTGATCCGCGACGATTTTGAGGAGGTTCTCCTGCAGCACGGTACAGCCGGTTAGGCACAGGCAGCACAGGATCAGCAGGACGGCAAGAAGCTTCTTCTTCATTTGCATGGGCGGACTCCTTTACCAGCATTCGCAGGCATCGGCGTAGAAGGCGCGCATGGCCTCCTCGGTGGGGAAGGTGGCGACGTACATCTGGTTGCCCATCGCGCCGGACAGGGCATCGGGGATGCGGGAGATCATGCGCAGGTTGGCGGCGTATTTCGCACTGAGCTCCTCATGGCTGAGCTTGAAATGCTTGCCGTCGCGGCGGCCCGCGAAGGCACAGAAGCTCTTTTCGCCGCAGGCCTTCAGGGTGGAATCATACGCGATCATGTCCGCATAGATCTTGTACACATCGGTGGAATTGGCGAAGTTCATCATGTCGGGGGAGAAGCCGCCGCAGGGGCGCATGTTGACCTCCAGCGCGACGACATCGCCCTTCTTGCCCATGTGAGGATGGTCAGCCGTCAGCCGGAAGAACTCGAAGTGCACGAAACGGCTCTTCACCCCGAAGGACTTCACCGTCGCGCGGCCTGCACGGCGGGTGTCCTCCGGCAGCTCCCTGACGATGTAGTAGATGGAGTTGTCGGCATTGTTCACCACATCCATGATGGAATTCGGGGTCACATTGCCCGTCTCGAAGATGGGTTCGCCGTGGGAATCGATGATCGCGTCGTAGCTGTTGACCTCCGCCGGGACGAATTCCTCCATGATGTAGGGGATGTCCGCCTCCTTGCGGCGCAGGAAGTCCGCCAGCTCCGCGTCGCTGCTGAGCTTGTAGGTGCTGGACGCGCCCACGCCGTTATCCGGCTTGACGATGACGGGATAGCCCACCTCGGCGATGAAGGCCTTGCAGCGGTCGAAGTCGTCCACCAGATGATACCGGGCGGTCTTGATGCCCACGGCCTCATAGTAGGGCTTCATCCTGGACTTGTACTTGATGCGCGGCATGTCCTCCACCTGGAAGCCGGAGGTGATGTGGAAATCGGTGCGCAGCATGGCATCCCGTTCCAGCCAGTATTCGTTGTTGCTCTCCAGCCAGTCGATGCGCCCGTATTTGCTGATGAAGAAAGCCACCGCACGGTAGACCTCCTCATAGTTCTCCAGGCTGCTGACCTTGTAGTACTCCGTCAGGGAGGCACGCAGCTCCGGCAGCAGCTGATCGTAGGGACAGTCGCCCACGCCCAGCACGCGCAGGCCATTGTCCTTCAGGTGCTTGCAGAACTGCCAGTAGTTCGTGGGGAAATTCGGGGAAATGAAAACGAAATTCTTCATTGCTGTCAACCGCATTTTCATGTTCATGAGGGACTCAGAGCACATGGGGCAGGTGATGCTGCACCTGCTTGTACCACCAGTCCCAGTCGTGGCGCACATCGTGCCCCCAGACGTCCACCGTGACGTTGATGCCCTTCTCCCGGAAGATGTCGCGCAGACGAAGGGTCGTGTCGGGGATCTCCCATGCGCCCTGTCCGACGACGATCACGCCCTTGTGCTGATTGTACTGCCGAATGTAGGGGTGATCCGCCGGCATGCCGCCCAGATAGTGCACGGGGGAGTTGGCGTAGACCAGCTCGTCCATGTAGCCGGGGAAGCCGTATTCGCTGTCGTAGATGCCGGATAGCGCCAGCAGACCGTCGAAGAGGTCGGGTCGGCGGAAGAAGAGGTTTGCCGCGTGGGTCGCGCCCAGCGAACAGCCGAAGCTGATGCAGCCCGGTGTGCCCGACCAGCCATTGCGGTCATTGGCCATGCTCTGCATGAAGGGGACGACCTCGCCGCAGATGTAGGCGATCCACTGCTCGTGGCGGCGGATGCGCCAATACGGCTCATAGGTGGCGGAATAGGTCTCCTTGTCCAGGGTGTCGATGGCGAAGACCATGCACTGCCCGCTTTCGATCCAGGGGCTCCACACCTCGGCCATGTGATAGTTCTCAAAATCGAAGAAACGCCCGTCCTGACAGGGGATGAACAGCACCGGACGGCCTGCGTGGCCGTAGACCTTGATCTCCATGTCCCGGCCGACGCTGGGGGAATACCATTTTGTGTAGTATGTTTGCATGCGGATGCTCCTTTAGTTGCGCGAATAGAAGAGGGTATGCATGAAAAAGGGGATCTGCTCCTCCCAGCAGGCCTCGCAGTGGTCACCATGGGGGACGATCCGGCTGGTGAGCCAGACCTGCTTTTCGATCAGCTGACTCGTCACGGCGGCGAAGCACTTGCGCATGCCCTCATGGTTGGCGAATTCCCGTGAGCCGTAGTCCATGTAGATGGCCGTGTCGGGGGACAGCTCTGCATCGCGGATGAGCCGCTGCATCTTCCGGGGCATCAGCCAGATGCTGGGGGACAGGCAGGCCGCCCGGGAATATACATCGTTGTAGGCCAACACGGCGTAGAGGCTCATCAGTCCGCCCATGGACGAACCGGCGATGAAGGTGCTCTCGCGCCCGGGGAGGGTGGGGTAGCGTTCGTCGATGATGGGCTTGAGGGTGCGGGCGAACCAGGCCATGGTGGTCTTGCCGCGTCCGCGGATGACACCGAAGGCCTCGTTCTCAAAGCCGAAGGGCGCATATTCCTTCAGCCGACCGTGATCCGGGCTGTGATTGCAGTCCACCGCCACGATGATGAGGGGCGTTCCGGTCGTGTCCATATAGTCCTTCATGCCCCAGCTCTTGCCGTAGGTCGCGTCCTCGTCGAAAAAGACATTGTGTCCGTCGAACATATACAGCACGGGGAAGCGCAGATCGGGCTGATCGGCGGCAGCGTCGGGCACATACACATAAACCCTGCGGGGTTCGCGTCCGCTGAGCTTGGGGATGGGGGTCAAAAAGGTTTCGATCATCTTGCAGATGCACTCCGGTCAATTATTATCGCGGGATTGCCGCGCTGACCATTTTACCACAGGTCAAGGGTGGAAACAATCGCTTTTCGCGATGAAAGCTGCACTTTTCGCGTCTTTCTGCGGATGCGAAAAACCCGACCGCAGGGCAGTCGGGTCAGGGGGATCAATCGTGCAATGCGCATGCCAGCGCTTCCAGATGGGCAAGGCTGTTTTCATCCAGGGCGGACTGCACGCGCACGGCCGGTTCGGCGAAGGTGATGTCCTTGCTGCCCTCCAGCAGACCGCGCATGACCTTGGCCGCCATGGGTGCCCATGAGCCGTTCTCGATCAGCCCCACCGTCCGGCTCTGATACCCGCGATGGGTCAGCCAGGACAGGAAGGTCTTCATCGGCGGGAAGACATCCGCGTTGTAGGTGATGCTCGCCAGCACCAGCCGGTCATACCGGAAGGCATCCGCCACAGCCTGGGCGACATCGCAGCGGTTCAGGTCGTACACCACGACCGTTTCGCCCTTTGCCCGCAGGGAGTCTGCCAGCTTTTCTGCGGCAGCGCGCGTGTTGCCATAGACCGATGCATGCGCGATGACCACGCCGTGGTCTTCCGCCCGGTAGGACGACCAGGTGTCGTACAGACCGATCGCCCGGGACAGCCTTTCGCCCGTCAGCACAGGGCCGTGCAGGGGGTACACCGTGCGGATGTCCAGCGTGGCGGCCTTTTTGAGCAGCGCCTGCACCGGTGCGCCGTATTTGCCCACGATGCCGATGTAATACCGGCGCGCCTCGTCCGCCCAGTCCTCGGCATGATCCAGCGCACCGAATTTGCCGAAGCCGTCCGCGGAGAAAAGCGCCTTCGCGGTTTCGTCATAGGTGACGAAGACCTCCGGCCAGTGCACCATGGGCGCGGCGACGAAGCGCAGGGTGTGCTGACCCAGGCAGAGTGTGTCGCCCTCCTTGACGATCCTGCGGCGGTCGGGGTAGTCCGTGCCATGGAAGGCCTTCATCATCGGGAAGGCCTTGGCGGAGGACACCACCGTCGCGGTCGGGTACGCCTGCATGAACAGGCCGATGGCGGCGGAATGATCCGGCTCCATGTGGTGGACGATGAGGTAATCAGGCGTGCGACCCGCCAGCGCGGTGCGGAGATTCGCCAGCCAGACCTCGCCGAAATGCGCGTCCACCGTGTCAAAAACGGCGATCCTCTCATCCATCAGCACATAGGAATTATAGGAGACCCCATGGGGCACGGGATACAGCCCCTCAAAGAGGTCGATTTCGTGATCGTTGACACCCACATAAAGAACATGGCTCTGCATGGTGAAGTACCTCGCTTTCATGGTGGAT
This sequence comes from uncultured Faecalibacterium sp., assembly GCA_964547515.1. Classification (GTDB taxonomy): domain Bacteria; phylum Bacillota; class Clostridia; order Christensenellales; family Aristaeellaceae; genus UBA11524. The sequence goes on along the minus strand of CAZJOA010000002.1, from coordinate 35,781 downwards.
CCTTTCGCTTGATCCTTACCCATTATACCATGGTTTTGCCAGGGTGAAACACTGATCTGCGGGCATATGCGCACTTTTTTTCACATACGCTTGACCATCACGGGGGAGGAGGCTGACCCATGGGGCGTGTGGAAAAGCGGCGGTACAGGAGGAAGCGCAGGCATGTGCGGAGGGCGCTGGTGGGGCTGATGCTCCTGCTGACGGCAGCTGCGGCGGTGCATGCGCTGGGACGCGACCCGGTGCGATTCGTCACCGAACGCCTAGGGAGCAATGGCATCGCGGCCTTGCAGGTGGACTTTGACCGCACGGCGCAGACCCGTGAGGTCACGCTCCCGGAGGAAAGCTGGTATGCCATCCAGACCGGCATCTTTTCCAGTGCTGATGCGGCGGAGGAAAAGGCCGGGGCGTACACCTCGCGCGGCGCACCCGGCGTGGTGGTGCGGGACGGCGAAAAGTGGCGTGTGTTTATCGCGTGCTACGGCACGGAGGGGGATGCATCCTCCGTGCGGACGCGCCTTCAGGAGCGTCAGGAGGTGGACACCTATCTGTATGCGTGGCGCTGTCCGGAATTGCGCCTGCGCCTGTCGGGCATGGCGGGGCAGTTGGATGCGGTGGAGGCGGGGTTCACCCTGCTGACATCGACGGCGGCGGCCCTGCGGGACATGGCGGTCGAGCTGGATGCGGCGCAGCTGACGCATGCGGAGGCGCTGACGGCGGTGAAGGCGCTGGATGGGCAGGTCGCATTGTGGGAGAAGACCATCCGCAGCCGATTCGGCGGGAAGCTCCCGGCACTGGTGCAGGGCATGCTGACGGTCACGGGGAACTGGCCGCAGCGCCGCGACACGCTGATGAACACGGCGGATGCGACGGCACTGTCCGCCGCGCTGAAGGCGCAGGGCATGGGGATGTTCGCCGATGTGATCGCCTGGCGGGCGCAGGTCGCAGCACAGTAAAAAGCCAGCCCGGGCGGACTGGCGATTCGTCAGAAGGGGCATGGGATCTCGAAGGTTCTGCCGTCCAGCCGGGGCAGCTCGCCCGCGGTGTCCAGCGTCAGCCGTGCGGCGCAAAGGCAGAGCCGTCCCTGCACCTTCTGCTGGCGGTTGAACGCGCGATCCCCGTACACATCGTCCCCCAGGAGCGGATGCCCCAATGCGGCGAGGTGCGCGCGGATCTGATGCGTCCGCCCCGTGACCAGGTGCACCATCAGCCGGCTGACGGGCCCGGCCTCGAGCGTTTCGTATTCGGTGATGATGGGTCTTGCACCGCGGATCGGCTCATCGTGGATGGTGACATGGGCGGCGCGGGCGTCCTTGAGCAGATAGGCCTTGCAGATGGCGGCGGGCGGCTTCATCATGCCGCGAACGAGACAGATGTAGCGCTTGTCCATCGTGCGCTCCCTGAAGGCGCGGGTCAGGATGGCCTCCGCCCTCTCGTTCTTGGCGAAGAGCGTCAGCCCGCAGGTCTGATTGTCCAGCCGGTGACACGCACGGGGCGGCCAGGCTGATGCATCCTGACGCTGCACATGGCGCAGTGCCAGCTCGGTCAGCGAAGCGCCGCCCTTTTCGTCCGGCTCGACGCTGATGCCCGCCCGCTTGTTGATGAGCAGCACATCCGCATCCTCATAGACCACGTCGATCAGCGGTGCGGTCTGCTCCATGCAGAACACCTCGACCTTCTGTCCGGGGCGAATGCGCATGTCCGCCTTGACGCGCTTGCCGTCCAGCTTCACATCGCGCCGCAGGAAGCTCTGCTGCACCGTGCGCTGGGGCAGCTCCGGCAGAAAGCGGCGGATGCATGCGTCGATGCGCATCCCGTCCGCCGCCTGTTCGGTGACAAATTCGTATTTCATCCTGTGTTTCTCCGTTATTGCACAATGCCGCTGTGCATCATGCCCCAGCGGGGCGTGCGCTGGTACACCTCAGCGACGGCCAGATGCATTTCGGGCGTGGGCTGGATGCTCAGCAGCGAACCCAGCACCTCCTGCATTTCGCTCAGGGGGACACCCTGCTTGGCGAGGATGAGCAGGTCCTCCGCAGCGCCCTCGGGGGTCAGTTCGGGACGCGTCGCCCCCTGAAACAGCCCGTACAGCGTGTCGAACAGCGGGATCTCATCGGGCAGGATGCCCTCCACCGCGCCGCGCATGGTGTCCTCATCCAATTCGATGGCAGTGTCATCCGGCACGGGCTGATCGGCGGACAAAAGGCGTTCCGGATCGGCCAGGCCGGGATGAAGCAGCAGCATGTCGCCGTTGCGGTCGTAGGTATAGTCGTATGCCGCGCGGAGATAGCGCATGGCCAGGTTCAGGTCACAGGCATAGCTGTCCTTGAGGACATCCGTCAGCAGGTGATAGAGGGGCGTCTCGTAGTGGAGGAGTCCGCCCATGTAGAGCAGTCCGCGAATGACGGCATCATGGCGGAGCAGCCCTTCGCGCAGCTCCTGATGGGCACGGCTGCTGACGGCGAGGGTCAGCGGCGAAAGCAGCGCTTCCGGCAGACGCAGGAGGATGTGTCCATCCTGCTTGACCAGGGTACACCACATCCGCCGCACCAGGGATTCGGCGGCCTGGGTCTCCTCCCAGTTGAGCAGTTCCGCCGTACCGCCCAGGCTGATGAGTCTTTCCACCAGCAGATGCTCCTCCACGCTCAGCAGTGCGGCCTCGGCGGCCAGGCTGGCGAGCACCTGCGCGCGCAGCTCATTGCGGGTGTGCAGGTGATCCGGGTGCGGATGCTCCTGTGCGTCGTAGGAGCAGCGCCACACCTCCTCGGTCAGCAGATCGTCCGTCAGGTCAAAGACGGTGACATCGGGAAGCTGGGCGATGCGCTTCTCGCAGGCTTCCAGCTGCTCCTGGCGCAGCACGCTCATCGTTTTGTCCGCCCAATGCAGCCGCTGGACATTGGTTTCGCGCAGCATGGAACCTCCTTCTTCGGCAAAAAGCCGCAAATATCTTCTCCCTGATATTATACGGATAAGCGGCGCATCGGTCAAGCCCCGGAGCATCGGGAATTGGTAGCATATCCGACGGAAAATGACAGAGGGCACGAAAAAAGGGGCGGACGCAGTGTCCGTCCCCCTTTATCATGCCTTTGACCGCATCACAGCTCGTCCAGCATATCCTCCACGGTGATGGGGAAGAGGAATGCTCCGGCCTCGGCGGGGGCGATGGTGTTCGCCTGGAGGAAGAAGACCAGCCTCCCGTCCGCGTCCAGATAGAAGTCCTCCTCGGGATAGAACACCCACTCCAGCGTTTCGGCGGACAGGTCGTCAAAGAACACGCCGCCGTCCGCCTGTTGGGTCTGCTGGAGCATGTCCCAGACCATTTCGCGGGCGCAGTTATCCGCCTTGGCTGTCTGACGGTCGATGAGCCACTCATCCGTTTCGGTATCGGTGACCAGTCCCAGCAGGAAGGGTAGGGAAGTCACCGTACCGGCGTTGTCCCCCTGGAGCGTGAAGGTGAAGGCCTTGACGGTGTGGGTCAGCTCCTCGCCCACGCGCACCGTCTTGTCAATGCGCACGGAGAGGTACTTCTCGCTCAGGTGGGTGATGGTGTAGTCCAGCGTCACATGCATCTGCCCCAGGGCGGGGTCGTGGCTGGAGCCGATCATGGGGCACTCAAAGCCCAGAGCATCCGTGGCCTCGTAGAGGAAGACATTGTTGATGGTGATGGCGGACACGCTGTCCCCCGCAATCTGCGGGTAGGCGTATTCGTAGAGGTAGCTCGCGCTTTCGGCGGTGCTTCCCTCCGGCCAGAGGTACTGCCCGGTGATGTCGGGGGCGAAGGTGAGCGCGTTTTCCGCGCCGGCGCAGAAGGGAACGAGCGTCAGGGCCAGAAGCAGGAGCAGCATACGCAGCATAGGTTCACCTCATTGTCAGTAGGGTCAGTAGGTGTAGCGCGCGACCAGCCAGGGCATGCCGTTGTAGGTGCCGAAGGCATCGCAGTAGATCTTGTAGTACTTGCCGGCCACCCAGGTCGTCTTGGTTCGGTTTTCGAGCAGGACGGGGCGGGACTGGCCGTCGTCGGAGCAGTACATGACGGCCATCTGGGGGCTTTCCTCGCTGACGAAATACGCGATCGTGCCCACGCCCAGGTACACCTGTGACTTTTCGGCGCGCCGCTCGATATTGCTCAGCAGCTCGGAATACTCCGCATCGCGGTTCAGCGGCCAGGCCACGCGGGTGTATTCATCCTGATTGGGGACGTAGTAGATGGTGTAGTCCACGCGGGAGGTCTTCTTGCCCGGATAGGAGGCGGTGATGGTGACGGTGTTGTAGCCGATGTGGTCGAACACGGCATTGAAGGAGAACACGCCGGTGGTGTTCAGATCGGTGATCTTGAGGTCGGAGAAGGGGGTGAGGATGTCCACATCCGCGCCGGGCAGGGTGGTGCAGCTGATGGGGATGACCTTGCTGTTGGTGGTGGAATAGGTGGTGGCGGACAGATCGAGGGGGATCTCCTGCACCTCGCGGTAGAGGGTGACGGTGATCTCGTTATCCCGGCAGTAGGGGCTGCGGACGGCGATGTGATAGGTGTTGTCGCCGATGGGCTGAACGGTGGCGTTGTAGGTCAGCTCGCCCTTTTCGTTGACGGTGTCGGACACATCCACGCCATTGACCGTGACCTTCGAATCCGGCCGGACATTGAGCAGCATGGAATACATGGCCGTGGTGACATTGGTGCGCAGGGATTCGGGGGTGACCAGCTTGATGGGGCTCAGGGGAATGCTGATGTCATAGGTGATGGGGTCGAGGGGCTTCTGCCGTCCGGAAGCGGTCTTCACATAGGGCAGGAGGGTGACGCTCATCGTCTCCTCGGTGATGAGCTCGAGGTTCTCATACCACACATAGTCGGCGATCTCGATGGTCGCGAAGCCGCCCACGACGGTGTAGCTGGCGCGGATGTTCTCATTGCTGATGAAGATCTGCTGACCGTCCTCACCGGGGATGAGGATGGTATGTGCGGCCTGATCGTTCATGATGGTGGCGGTGACGAGGGCGCGATTCTGATCCGCCGCCGCCTCCTTCTGCTCCTGATAGATGGACAGGCCGAGGAATCCTGCCAGACCGACGACGCCGATGACGAGCAGCACGGTCACGGCGCGAAGCACCTTCCTGTGGGAAACGCGGCGCGAGGGCAGCGGCCCCAGCTCTTTGAGGTTGGGCGGCTGCTGGAAGACGTTTTTCTGCTGCATCGCGTCGACAATGGGGTCATAGGCGCGGTTGTCCTCCCATTGGGAGGGGGAGAGCACCACGCGCGTGCCGCGGGGATTGCGGCTCTTGCGGAAGGGGGTGTCCCCCGCAGCGGCGGTCGTGGCGGACGGCGCTTCCGTTTCGGGGGCGGATTCCTCCCGGGTGACGCGCTCCTCGCCCATGTCGAACACGGACTCATCGTCCGCCGGTACGTCGTCCTCCGGCATGTGGATGTGCGCCGATGCCGAACGGGTCGGCGAAGCCTCGCGCAGACGGCGCTGAAGCTGTGTTCCGGCCTCCTTGCGCTCCTTCAGCTCCGCCATCTCGGCGGCCAGCACCTCGCGGTCATCCGGCGCGACGCTGATGTCGCCGTCCTCATCCACGCGCACATATTCCTTGGCGCGACCGTCCTTGAGCTGACTCCGCCAGGACGGCGTGACCGGCGCATCGGTCGTCAGGGGCGTGCCGCAGTGGATGCATCGGGGCAGATTGGCGCGATTCCATTGGTTACAGTTCGGGCATCTCATCGGAAGACTCCTTGCTTGATGAATTCTTACTCGTAGAAATCGTCATCCTCGTCCTCATCGATGACGAGCCAGCCGCACTCCAGGAAATCCGCCATGTCCTCCCGGCACATCTCCCAGTTGATGTCCTGCACGGACATGCCGGCGTAGGTGATGCTCTTTCGGGCGTCCTCGGCGGGGATGCGCAGCTCCTCGATCACGCAGGAACGCAGCCCATACGCCTGATCCAGCGCCCTGAGCAGATCGTCACCGGACATGTTGGTGGTGGTGGAGTTCTCCACGACCGAATCCAGCAGCGCCTTGGCCTGATCGTAGGTCATCACGCGGCATTTGTCCGCCAGGATGGACAGCACCTTGCGCACGCGCGCCGTCCGCATGAAATCGCCGCCGGTGTTGCCCTTGCGCATGCGCATGTAGATGACCGCAGCGCGTCCGGTGAAGAGGTAAGTGCCGGCCTGCCCCATGGACGGGGTGGTCTGGGTGGGGGAGAGGGGGTAACGGCGCAGGTAGGCCGCCTCGTTGGCCTCCACATCGATCTCCACGCCGCCCAGATAGTCCACGATATTGGCCACCTGCTGGAAGTTGAAGATGATGTACTTCTCCACCTTGATGCCCAGATGGGTGCTGATGATATTGCACAGCGCCTCCGGGCCGTAGTTCTTGACGATGTAGTTGATGCGGCCGATCTTGCCGTCCGGGCGCTCCACCAGGGAGTCGCGCAGGAGCGAGGTGAGCATGATGCGTCCGGCGCGGGTGTCCAGGGACATCAGCACGATGCCGTCGCTGTTGTCCTTCAGTCCGCCGTTCCACTGATCCATGCAGAGCAGCAGGTAGTGGTACAGGCCGTCGCGGTTTTCGGGCAGCTCATCATAGGGGATCTTGCTGATGGGGGTGGGCGTGGTGTCCGCCAATGCGGCGAAGCTGCCGGTCAGCAGCATGAGGGTCATCAGCAGGGCAATGAGTCTTTTCATCGTGGATCGCTCCTTTGTTGTTGGCTTTTGTCGATACATAAAACGTATCAAAGGAGAAAAAGCATCCCATGGGCGGGAAAAAACGGCATCACAAAGCAAGCGGATGCGTCCGCCGTAACCATTATACCATTCTTTGCGGCGAAAGAAAAGGTGCTTTTACAAGAAAACCGCTGCCTTCCCCTCCGTTCATGCGAAAAAAGGGGAGCAGCGGTGTGTGTTTGCAGACGGCGGACTCACAGCGCCTTCCTAATCATGTCCTCCAGCGCGTCCTTGGGCTGATAGCCGAGCTTCTGGTCGATCACCTGTCCGTCCTTGAACAGGATGAGCGTGGGGATGGACATCACCCGGAACTGCTTGGCCAGGTCGGGGCACTTGTCCACGTCCACCTTGCCGACGGCCAGATCACCGGCGTACTGCTGGGACAGCTCCTCCACCACCGGCGCGATCATCCGGCACGGGCCGCACCACGGTGCCCAGAAGTCCACCAGAACGGGCTTGTCCTGCTGGATAAAGCTGCTGAATTCCTCGGTCATGATCTCCTTTGCCATATGCGTTGCCTCCTTCAAATCAGGTTATTCGTCCTTGTCACCGGCGTGCAGCACCCTTTTGAGCTGAGGGGTCCACTGGGGGTCTGTGCGGCGCTTCTTTTCCGTGGCGAGCAGGTAGAGCAGGGGGACACTCAGTCCGACGACTGCACCGACGACTGCGCCCAGTGAGTTCTCCAGCGGGATCAGCGCGTCCCCCGCCAGCATGCCGATGAGCATCCCGGCCAGGGGCAGCATATACGCCAGAAGCGCCCCGCGGGTGATGGTGCTCGTCGGCATGGACACCAGTGCCTTGTCGCCGACGGCGGCCTGTCCCTCCAGGCGAACCGTCACCATCTTTTCGCCGCCCATGCAGGCGTGGCATTTCTCACAATCCGATGGGCGGCAGAAGGTGATCTCCAGCCACTTGCCATCCACGGCGGTCACTTCGCCGAGCCTGTCCATCCTTCATCGCTCCTTTTCAGTAGGGTTCACAGGGATTATACCATACTTTTGCGCGGATGGAAAGCCCCGCATGAAGAAGGATACCCGCTTTTCGCCCCGGTGAAACATGCGGATGGCATTATTCCGCTGTGATGATGCGGACGCATTCGGGGGCGGCATCGGCATGTGCCTTCGCCAGGGACAGGACGAGTGCGCTGTCCGCCTTTGTCACGGCGGACTTCCCGGTCACGATGGTCACGTTCCCGCCCGCGACCACCGCCACGCAGGGCGAAAGACTGCTGCCGAGCAGTGCGCCCTCCAGTGCTGTTTCCGCCTGCCGGCAGTCGATGAGCTGCTGCATGCGGGCGGCGGCATCCGTTCGCGTGCGCTCATCGAGGTCGGTTTGGGTGCAGAGGGCTTCCAGCGCCGCCAGATCGGCACGATAGGCCTCGTCCCGCGCCTGACGGAAGGTCTCCACACGGCTGACACCCGTCGGGGCGCTGGTCACGGGGATGTGCACCGTGGCGGAGGCCTCCGCCAGGCGTTCGCGGTTCGCGGCGCTGCTGACGGCCAATGTGCACAGCAGGAGCAGCAGCAGAAAGAGGTTGCGGTGTCGCGTCAGCAGATCTCCGAGCCTTTTCATCGTGAACCCTCCCTTTCATAGATGGCGATGCGTCCCTGATCGATGCCCAGGAGCGTGCTGACGGCGGAGATGAGCCGCAGCTGCACTGCCACGTCGGATGCACCCTGGGCGACCACCACCGCGCCGCAGGGGACGCTCTCCTCGTAGTACACCGCCACATCCACGCGCCCCGCCCCCTCGATGGTGCTCAGGACACGGCTGACGCGGCTCTCCGCGTCGGTGGCGGTGCTGCCCTGCATGCCCAGCAACAGGCAGAACCCGATGCACAGCAGCAACGCCGCCAGCAGCCAGCCGTCCTTCTTCAGGTAGGCCATCCAGCGGTTCATGGTTCTGCCTCCCATCGGGCGGACAGCACGGACAGCGCGTCCTGCTCCGCACCTTGCAGGGTGACGGACGTGGGCGCAAGCACCCCGGAGAACGTGCCCGTCGGCAGCTCCCGTCCCAGGAGCGCAAGGATGTCCTCCGCCCAGCACATCAGCGTCATCAGGCCGATAACCATCGCGGCGGTGCGGCGCAATCCGCCGTCGGGCAGCAGCGAGAGCAGCACCGTCCCGGCCATGGACAGCGCGGCGAAGGAGGCGAGGGTCTGCGTCATGGCGAATCACCTCATCATGAAGGTCATGCCGCCCACGGCAATGAGCTGGGCGATGAGCATCAGGAACATGGCGGCGGCGCAGAGCTGGATGATGAACAGCAGGATCAGCACGCGCCCGAAATCGTGTATGCAGCTTGACAGCGGCCCGTCGGACACGGGCTGCATCAGCGCCGCACCGAGTTTGTAGAGCATGGCGGCGGCGAGAGTCTGGCACAGGGGCGCGATCGCCCACGCGCCGATGAGCATCAGCCCGGTCACGCCCAGGGCGCTTTGCACCAGCAGCCCCGAACCGACCAGCGTGTCCACCGTGTCGGCGAAGAGTCCGCCAACCACGGGGATGAGGTGGCTCATGGCGTATTTCGCCGTCCGCAGCGTCACCCCGTCCAGCGCGGCGGCGGTCACCGTGCGCGTCGTCAGCACGCCGATAAACACCGTGAAGCACACGCCCAGCGTCCAGGTGGCACATTGCTGCACGAAGGCCGCCAGCCTTTGCAGCCGCAGGCCGCTGCCCAGGTGGCAGAGCATGGTCAGGATGGCCGCCGAGGTCGCCAGGGGGACGGTCAGCTCCCGGATCAGCCCGGTCATGGCGCTGGCGGCGGACACGATGGCCGGCTGAAGCAGCGCCGAGCCGCTTGCACCGCCCACCGCTGCCATCAGCGTCAGCAGGAGCGGAAACAGCCCCTGCATCCCCTCCGACATGCGCGTGACGGTCTGCGTGCACAGCGCGGCGTGCTCCACCAGATCCTGGGTCAGGAACACGCACACCCACAGCTGACAGACCACCAGCCCGGCTTCGCTTGCGCGACCCGTCAGCCGCCGCAGGATCGACCAGATCATCGCGGGGGCGATCAGGCGTGTCAGCCGCCAGACGCTCTGGCGCAGCGCGGAGAGGAAATGCCCTGTCAGCAGGGAAAGCGTCTGCGAGAAGTCCAGCGACAATTCGCCCTTCGCCACGGCGAGCAGCGTCTGACGGAATCCGCCCGTCTCCGCGAAGGGGTCTTCTGCGCCCAGCACGGCCTCCAGCGGCGCGGTGTCCATCTCGCCGATGAGCTGCTCCACGCCCGATGTGAGCGATTCCGCCCCTGCGGTGCAGGGCAGGAGCAGAATCGCCAGAATCAGGGCGACAAGGAGAGGATCTGCACCAGCAGGGTGCGCATGACGGGCAGCGCCAGCGCGATGAGGAGGACGCGCCCGGCCAGCTCGGCCTTCATCGCCAGGCCGTCCTCGCCCGCATCGCGGCATGTCTGCGCCGCGAAGTCCGTCAGGAGGCTGATGCCCCCCACCTTGAGCAGCTGCGCCATGTAGCCGTCGCGAACCTGCCCTGTGTCCGCCAGGGACAGGATGCCGGTCACGATCTCCGCCAGCTGGGGCAGGATCAGCAGTGCGGTCAACGCTCCGGCGGCCAGCACCAGCGCCGTGGCAGCCTCCGGGCGCAAGCGCCTCAGCACCAGCGCGATCACGGCGGCGCACACCGTCAAACCCGCTATCTGCAACGCATCCACGGCGCATCAATAGAGCTGGAAGATCGTCCGCACGCTGGTGAACAGCTCCTCCAGAAGGCCAGCGACCATCAACAGCACGATGGCCAGACCGGCGACAACGGCCAGATTTGCCAGCTCGTTGCGCCCCGAGCTGGACAATACGGCGGACACGACCGTCGTGAGCACCCCGACCCCCGCGATCTGAAAGAGAAGCTCCAGCTGCATGCATGTATCCTCCGCGTCAGAGTAGCAACATCGTTAGGCACAGGCCACCCAGAAAGCCGAGGGTCTGCCAGAGCCTTGCGTCCTTCTGTGCCTTGGCGGACGCCCTTTCTGCCAACAGGCCGATCTCGTCCGCCGCCTGTTCCGCCGCCAGACACCGGCTTTCCTGCGTGCCCTGCCCCAGGCGCTCCAGCAGGCGCAGCACCGCAGGCGTTTCCGTTTCGTCCGGATGCAGCGCCCGATAGGCCTCCGCCAGCGTACAGAGCGGGTTTTCCCGCAGCGCCGCAGCCAGCTGACGCAGCAGCGCATCCGGCTGATGCCCTTCCTCCGCCGCCTGACACAGCGCATCGGGGATGGAAAGCGTCCCCTCGCGCAGCAGTAGGGTCAGATGCCGCAGCAGCGAAACCCATCGCGCGAGTCTTGCGGCTTCACCGCGCAGGGCGGACGCATGGCGCATCCCGGCCAGGGTACAGAGCAGTCCGGCCATCACCGCAAGGACGGCGCGGCTCATGGCCTGTTCAGCGGACTGCCCGATGCATCGTAGAGCGCATCGATCAGCCCGCACCCCTCCGCCGACAGCACGGCGTATCGCGTGAAGCACCGCTGCGACATCATGGACGCAACGGCGGGACGGCGTGCCGCGTCGGACAGGCTCGTGCCGTGCACGCTGGCGCATATGGCACAGCCGCATGCCAAAGCGTCCATCAGGGCGGACGCATCCTCCGCACAGGCGATCTCATCCGTGACGATCACCTCGGGCGACATGGAGCGGATGAGCCACGGGATCGCCTCCGATTTGGGCAGGCCGTCCAGCACGTCGGAGGCATCGCCGATGTTCAGCTGGGGGACTCCGCCCACGCAGGCCGCCAGTTCACCGCGCTCGTCCACCACGGCGACCTGTCGGGCGTGCTTTCCGCCGGACAGCTGACACGCCAGATCCCGCAGGAGGGTGGTCTTGCCCGAACCGGGTGCGCCGATGAGCAGCATGCTGGCATCGGGGGGCAGACCGGCGATGAGGGGTGCAGCACAGCCAGGAAATTCGGCGGCGATGCGGATACAAACCGACCCTGCGTCGGTAAAAACCGACCGTGAGTCGGTTTTGCGCACCTGTCCGCACAGCCCCATCCGGTGTCCGCCGCGCAGGGCCAGGAAGCCCTGACCGGTTTCGGTCGTGCGGGCGTACAGGCTGTGCTCGGAAAGCGCCTCGATGGTGGCGGACAGCTCCCTTTTGTCCGGCGACCAGGGCAGGAAGGCCGTCCGGGTGGCGGTCACGAACACCGTGGGACGACCCGCCCGGATACGGATCTCCCGCAGTTCGCCCGGCAGGAGCATGTCCAGCTCACAGCGCACGTCCTCCGGGAAACAGGGGGACAGAAAGGCACAGGTCTCCGTCCAATTCATAGGCTGACCTCACTCGAAAATACTCAGTCCCAGCGCCTGATACAGCGCCCAGTCCACCGTACCGTTCGGGGGCAGGTGATACGCCCTGCGGGCCGCGTCCACGGCGGATTGCGTGTCCGCGCCGAAGATGCCGTCCGGCCAGCCGTGGTAGAACCCCAGTGCCCGGAGCTTGCGCTGCACGGCACGCACGGCGGCGGATCGGTCGCCATTGCGCAGCGTGCGGAGTGTCCCGCCCAATTCGCCATATGCGCCGCATTCGATCACCACCTTCGTGCCGTTGGGGATCATGGCGTACAGCTCCTCCGCATCGGCAACGCGCATGCGGATGCACCCGTGGGAGGCGCTGCTGCCGATGGATTCGGGTCGGTTTGTGCCGTGGATGCCGTAATCCCCCCAGGGGACATTCAGCCCCAGAAAGCATGTGCCGAAGCCCCCCATCCGCCCGGAAAACCGATGCGTGACGGTGAACACCCCCACCGGGGTCGGCGTGTCCCACGCGCCGGTGGCAACGACGTAGGCCTTCACCATTTCGTCGCCCCGGAAGACCGTCAGGCGCTTCTGCTCCACGTCGATGTGGATGACATAGGGCGGCTTTTCGGCGCGTGCGGGGACGATGAGGACGGCGCAGAGGATCAGCGTCGCTGCGGCGAAGGACAACTCGCGGCGCATGGCATCCACCCCCTTCCGTCTGGATAGAATGTATGCAGCCCGACCGGCGGGTATGACGCGGACACATCGGGCGGACAACACGAAAAAGCCGAGGCATCCCCATCAGGCAATGCCTCGGCTTGCGGTATTCACTTGATGCTTCAGGCCTTCTGCGCCTGGATCTGCTCCCATTTTTCCTGCAGATAGAGCCAGCGCTCCGTCGCCTCGTCCAGCTTGTGCTGCGTTTCCTCCTGTTCGGCCATCAGCGCGCTGACCTTGACGTAATCCGCCGCATTGGCAGCGATCTCGCCCTCGAGCGCTTCCAGGCGCTCCTCCAGTTGCATGACGGTGTCCTCGATGGTCTCGAAGTCCCGCTGCTCCCGGAAGGTGAACTTCACCGCCGTGCTGTGTCGGCGGGGCTGTTCGGCGGCCTTGGGGGCTTCCCTGACGGGGGACGGCACCTCCGCCTTGTCCGCCTGGGCATCCAGATAGCTCTGATACCCGCCGATATAGGACACCATCCGCCCGTCCTCCACCGCGAAGAGTCGCCGGGTCACGCGATCCAGGAAGTACCGGTCGTGGCTGACGGCGATGATCGCGCCCTGGAAGGAGTCCAGATAGTCCTCCAGGACATTCAGCGTGTCCAGGTCGAGATCGTTGGTCGGCTCGTCCAGGATGAGGACATTGGGCGCGGCCATGAGGATGCGCAGCAGATAGAGGCGGCGCATTTCGCCGCCGGAAAGGCTCGCGACCTTCTGATACTGCATCTGGCTGGGGAACAGGAAGGTCTCCGCCATCTGCGAGGCGGTGAGATCGCCGTCGGGGGTGAAGACCCTGACAGCCACGTCCTTCACCGCATCGATGACGCGGGTTTCGGGGTCAAGGGGCGGACAATGCTGGGCGAAGTAGCCGATCCTGACCGTGTCGCCCTTTTCGATCACGCCGGATGCAGGCGGCAGCTCCCCGCAGAGCGTCCGAAGCAGGGTCGTTTTGCCTGCGCCGTTCCCGCCGATGATGCCCACGCGGTCATCCCGCAGGAGGGTGTAGGAGAAGTCGCGGATGAGCGTGCTGCCGCCGATGGCCACATCCAGATGCTCCCACGCGACGATCTTCTTGCCCAGGCGGCTGGCGACGGACTTCATGGTCAGCTCGGCTTCCGGCGGGGCTTCCCGGATGGCCTCGGCCACCGCGTCGAAGCGCTGGATGCGCCCCTTCGCCTTGGTGGATCGGGCAGGTGCACCGCGGCGAATCCACGCCAGCTCCTTGCGGTAGAGGGATTTGTTCTTGCGCAGCGTGGCGGCCTGCATCTCCTCGCGCTGGGCACGCTCCTCCAGATAGCCCGAATAGGGGCAGTTGTACACGCCCACGTCCCCGCCGCCGACATTGAAGATGCGGCTGAACGCGCGCTCCAGCAGATAGCGGTCATGGGTGACGACGATGAGCGTCTTGCGCCACTTCAGCAGCCGATCCTCCAGCCACTGCGCCATATCCAGGTCGATGTGGTTGGTGGGCTCGTCCAGCAGGAGCACATCGCTGTCCCGGCAGAGCACCCCGGCCAGTGCCACGCGCATGCGCTGTCCACCGGAAAGCTGGCTGACGGGCTGATGCAGATCGGCAAAGCCCAGCTGGGTCAGGATGGTCTGTGCCTCATACGCGGCAGAGGAAGCATCCTCCCCCGGACGCGCGGGCAGGTATTGCAGCGCCGCCTCGGTGATGGTGGCATCCTCCCGCAGCTGGGGCGTCTGGGGCAGATACGCCACGGACATGCTCCGCTGCACGGTGATGCTGCCGTCATCCGGCTTTTCCAGACCGGCCAGCAGTTTCAGGAAGGTTGACTTGCCGCTGCCGTTCTTGCCGACGACACCGATGCGGTCGCCGTCGGAGATGGTCAGGGACACATGGTTCATCAGCTGCTTCTCGGAGAAGAAGATGGTCACGTCGCTCAAGGAAAATGCGCTTGCCATTGGGATACCCCTTTCTTGTCGGATGTATTGTAGCACATTTCCATCCTGGACGCAAGTCACCCGAAAAACGCAAAATTCATATTGACAAACGATAAATACCGTGCTACACTGCATATTGCAAAACGATAAATGTTGAACGCGATTCAGCATGAACGGAGGTCTGCCCATGTATGTCAAGCTCATCCAGCCCCGCATGCGTCCGCGTCCCATGGATACGGGGCTGAAGACGCATATGTCCCCGCCGCTGGGGCTGCTGACCATCGCCAATCTTCTGCGGGAGGAGCACCGTGTCCGCCTGGAAAACGAGAACATCCGCCCGGTGGAATTCTTTGACGGGCCGGACATCGTGGGCATATCGGTCACGGTGGACACCCTGCCCCGCGCCGTGGCGATCGCAGCGGAATTCCGCAAGCGCGGCATCCCCGTGGTGGCCGGGGGCATCCACATCACCACGGCGGCGGACACCCTCCCGGACGGCGCGTTCGACGTGCTGTGCATCGGCCCGGCGGAAGGCGCCTGGCCGCGCATCATGGCGGACTTGGCCCGGGGCGCATTGCAGAAGGTCTACCGCTGCGAGGGCGGCTTCACCGGTGCGGACATCGTGTCCCCCGCGTATGACCTGATCGACCGGCGGGATTACCTCTACTGCAATGTCGTCCACACCAGCAGGGGATGTCCCTTCCGGTGCGATTTCTGCTACAATTCCAGCGGCGAGCATCCCTATCTGCGCCGTCCGGTGGCGGATGTCCTCCGGGATATTCACATGGTCGGCCGGAAGCACATCATGTTCATCGATGACAATTTCGCGGGCGATCCGGCCTGGACGCGCCAGCTCCTGCATGCCATCACGCCGCTGCGCATCCGCTGGAATGCCGCCGTTTCGCTCAATGCCGCGCTGGACACCGACCTTCTCGACCTGATGAAGCGCAGCGGCTGCGAGGGGCTGTTCATCGGCTTTGAGTCGGTCAATGCGGATTCGCTGCGCGCCGTCCACAAGGGGCAGAATCAGCTGACGAAATACGAGCAGGCGGTGCGGAACATCCATCAGCGGGGGATGATGGTGAATGCGTCGTTCGTGTTCGGGCTGGACGGCGATACGCCTGAGACCTTCCGCCGGACGCTGGACTGGATCGTCCGCAACCGCATTGAAACGGTCACCTCCCACATCATGACGCCCTATCCCGGCACGGTGCTCTACGACCGGCTGAAGGCGGAGGGGCGCATCACCACCGATGACCTCTCCCTGTACAACACGGCGAACGTGGTCTTCCGTCCCAAGCACATGACGGCGGAAGAGCTGCAAGATGGTTATCTGCGGATGTACCGGCAGATCTACTCCTTCCGCAATATCCTCCGCCGCATGCCGGAAAAGCGGGATCAGCGTGCGGCGTACCTGATGTTCAACCTGCTGTATCGGAAATTCGGCAGGTTCTCCGACGGGCTCTGCCGCCTGGTCGGGTATGAGCGCATCGGCTGGCTGGGGGAGAAGCTCTCCCGGTATCTGGATCGTCCGCGGTGAACGCCTCATGTGGCGGCATAGGCGGGCGCGGGGTTGTAGAAGCAGTGGTTGCCGATGCGGATCTGGAAATACCCCACGCTGGACGGGAAATTGTTGCGGCAGGTGGGGGAGTAGGGGTTGTAGAACCACAGCGCCTCCCACAGGTTGGCCAGACGATTGCCTGCGATGGCCCAGCTGGCGATGTCGTAATGGATCTGCTGAGGATTCATGTTGTACACGTTTTGCAGGTTCTGCTGACCGCCCAGCACCGTCCGTGCGCAGTTGAACTGCCCGGTCTGGAAGATGACCTCGCGCAGGGTGTTGTATCGCCCGTATTCGCCCTCACGGGTGCGGACGCGGTTCATCACCACCGAGGCCACCGCACGCATGCCATTGTCCCCCTCGCCGCCCGCCTCGCATTGGATCAGCCGTGCAAAAAGCTCAAGCTCCGTCATTTGCCCACCTCCATGTCATGGTGTATGCCGCATGGGGCGGGGGTATACATAGGAAAAACCGGCGCATCGTCCCGTCAGACAGGGGATGTGCCGGTTTTCGTATGCTTATCGAAGAACGCCGCGGCGGCTGTCGGTCAGCACGTTCTTGTAGGCGTTCAGGTTGTCCAGCGCGCGTCCGCAGCCCAGCACGACACTGGTCTGCGGGTCGTCCGCCACGCCGCAGGGGATGTGCAGCTCGTTGTAGATGGCCTCGGGCAGTCCGGCGAGGGAAGCCGCACCGCCGGTGAGGACGATGCCGTCCTCAAAAATGTCGCTGGCGAGCTGGGGCGGGGTACGCTCGATGACCCCCTGGATGGACTCGATCAGGTCGGCCACGGCATCCTTGCAGGCCTCGTAGATCTCGGAGGACGCGATGGTCAGCGTCTTGGGCAGCCCGGAGAGCAGGTCGCGCCCGGTGATCTCCTCCGTCAGCGCGGAGATCGGCGGAATCGCGCTGCCCAGGGTGATCTTGACCTCCTCCGCCGTCCTTTCGCCGATGAGCAGATTGTGCTTCTTGCGCAGATAGCGGATGATGGCATCATCGAAATAGTCGCCGCCGTAGCAGACGCTGGCGGCCTCGATCACCTGACCGGAGGCGAGGACGGCGATGTCGGTCACGCCCGCGCCCATGTCCACCACCATGCAGCCATAGGGCTTCTGGAAATCCATGCCCACACCCATGGCGGCGGCGATGGGACGATCCAGCAGCTGGGTACGCTTCGCACCGGCATCGAAGAGGATGCTGATGAGGCTGCTCTTTTCGGCCTCGTTCACGCCGGAGGGCACGGACAGCACGACGCGCGGACGGCCAAAGATGCGCTTGCCGATGACCATGCTCATGAAGTGGCGGAGCATGGTGTTGGTCAGCTCGAAGTCGGACACGACACCCTGGCGGAGCGGGCGAAGGGCGAGGACATTGCCGGGCGTGCGGCCGATCATGCGGTATGCATCCGTGCCCACGGCCAGCACCTTCTTGCTGACACGCTCGATGGCCACCACCGCCGGCTGACGGAGCACGATGCCCTTGCCCTTTTGATAGATCAGCACGTTGGACGTGCCAAGGTCGATCCCCAGATCGTTTATCTGCGCCATTTCTCAAACCTCATTTATATATCGTATTGCCGGGAGGAATTCATACTACCTCAATTTGCTATTATAGCACACAAAACGAAAAACGTAAAGGACTTTACGGCCGTCGCATTGCATATATGCTTCGGGAGGGGGTGGAAACATGGCGGAGGACATCTTTCCCAGGGAGGTCGTATCCCATGTGCCGCGCGTCACGCTGACGGGGCACGAGCGCCTGCAGGTGGAGCAGCATCGCGGGCTGATCGACTATGTGCCGGAGCATATCGTCCTGCGCACGAGCTGCGGCCTGATGGACGTGGCGGGGGCGGGCATGCGCTTCACGCTGTACACGGCGGGGGAGGCGGTCATCACCGGGCGGATCGACAGCGTGTCCTTCCGCAGAAAAGAGGGCGGACGATGCGGCGAATGAGACGAATGAGGCGTGCGTGGCGGATCGGCATTGGGGTGGAGGGGCTGAACCTGGAGCGCTTTGTCCGTCAGGCGGCGGAACAGGGCATCGCCCTGACAGGCATGCGGCGGACGGGCGCGCGTCGGCTGACGGCGCTGGTGCGGGAATCGGCGCTCCCGGCGGTGGAAGCGCTGACGGTGCAGGGCGGCTGGCGGCTGACCGTCGGCCGCAGGCACGGCCTGGGACGCGCACTGACGTGGATGCGCGTCCGGCGCGTGCTCTGCATGGGGCTGCTCGCTGCGGGCGTTGCCCTGCTCGCCGCGACGCAGGTCATCTGGCGCGTGGAGATCGCGGACGGCGGGGCGTATGAGGCGGAGATCCGTCAGGCACTGGAGGACATGGGGGTCACGCCGCCCTTTGTGCGGTCGATGGTGTCGCTGGGGGAGCTGCGCGATGGGCTGGAATGGCGGTATCCGCGCATCGCGTGGTTCGAATGCGGCTGGCGCGGCGGGACGCTGGTCATCCGCGCGGTGGAGGGCGTCCTTCCGCGTCAGGATGGGCTGACGGATCAGCCCTGTGATGTGGTCGCCGCGCGGGACGGCATCGTGCATGCCATCGTCACCCGTGCCGGAACGCCCGCCGTCAAGCCCGGACAGCTCGTCCGCAAGGGCGAGGTGCTCATCCGCGGCGAAGAACGCATGGCCGACGGCGCAGTCACCCCCGTGGCCGCGCAGGGGAGCGTCATCGCCCGCGTGTGGACGGGCGCGTCGGTGCGCATGTCCGCCTATGAGACCGTCACCCGGTACACCGGCGCGGAACAGACGGTCTGGACGCTGCGCACGCCGTGGTTCGACCTGTGGCGGCTGGAAGCGTCCCCCTTCGCACATTGTGACATCCGCATGTCCGCCCGGAAGGTGTGCAGCCTCTTCCTGCCCGTCATGCTGTATGCGGAGACCCGGCTGGAGACCGAATACACCGTGCAGCGGCGGGATCAGGCCGGATTGGAGGCGGACGCACAGGCCGCCGCCCTGCGCAGGCTGCACGAAAAAGTCGGCGCGGAGGAATCTCTGATTGACATTTGGGGAAATTGTAGTATGATAGACGATGAGAATGTGTTGTCTGTCGCCATTGGCGAAATGCATGTGGAGATCGGCACACAGCGCCCGACCGGTATGACGGCTTCCGATGATAAGCCGCGATAACGCCGGAGATGCATCCGGCATGAAAGGAAGGATTGTCCTTTGGCAATCAGCCGCAAATTGCTCCTGTCCGTGGATTCCATGGACGCATATATGACCCTTTTCGGCTTCAATGACCAGAACGTGGCGCTCATCGAGCAGGAATGCTCGGTGACGATCGCCCTGCGGGGTGCGGAGCTGCACATCACGGGCGAGGAGAACGATGTCGGCCTGGCGGAGAGCGTGATCTCCAAGCTGATGGAGATGATCCGCCGGGGCGACCTGGTGGATCGCAGCCGCATCCGCTATGCCATCGCGCTGGCGCGGGAGGGCAAGGTCGACATGATCGACGAGATCCTGCGCTCGGTGGTGGCCATCACCCATCGCGGAAAGCAGATCCGCTGCAAGACCCTGGGTCAGCAGCAGTATGTGCAGGCGATCCGTGAGCATGACCTGACCTTCGCGGTCGGCCCTGCGGGAACGGGCAAGACCTACCTGGCGATGGCGCTGGCGGTGGTGGCGCTGAAGAACAAGGAGATCGAGCGCATCGTGCTGACGCGCCCTGCGGTGGAGGCGGGCGAGAAGCTGGGCTTCCTCCCGGGCGACATGACCCAGAAGGTCGACCCCTACCTGCGGCCGCTCTATGACGCGCTCTATGATTTCATGGGCGTGGACAGCTATCAGAAGCTGGTGGAGCGCGGCGTGGTGGAGGTCGCTCCGCTGGCGTACATGCGCGGACGAACCCTGTCGGATTCGTTCATCATTCTGGATGAGGCGCAGAACACCACGTCCGAACAGATGAAGATGTTTCTGACGCGCCTGGGCTTCAATTCGAAGGTGGTCGTCACGGGTGACGTGACGCAGACCGACCTGCCCATGGGCAAGCGCAGCGGCCTGGCGGAGGCGCTGGAGGTGCTGGACGGCATCCCGGAGATCGGCATCGTCCGCCTGACGAGCAGGGATGTGGTGCGCCACGAGCTGGTGCAGCGCATCGTCGATGCCTATGAGGCGTATTCCACCGACCGCAAGCCGTCCACCGGTATGCACCGGAGCATAGGAGATGAAAAGGCGTGAAAAAGACCAAAGAAGCGGTAAAACGCAGAAACGCGCTGCGGCGGATGCTCGCCTGGCTTCACAGCGTGCAGGCCAAATGCGTCCTGGAGATCGCCGTGGGGTTCGCGGCGGTGTTCATGCTGTTCTCGCTGGCCTGCATGTCCGACCGATACAGCCTGCAGGTGGGGGACATCGCCCATCAGACCATCACCGCGACGAAGGATGTGGAGGACACCGTCACCACCGAGCAGCACCGCAAGGCCGCTGCCGCCGCCGTGGAGGCCTCCTACCACTCGCAGGAGGGCGCGAACGAGGAGGTCCTCCTGGCGCTGGATGAATTGCTCGCGCAGCTGGCACAGGTGCAGCAGTACGGTCAGAACCTCCGCAACGCGGCGGAGAATCCGCTGATGTACAGCATGCGCAGCTACAGCAGCGACGAGGTCAGCTATGCGCGGTCGATGGTCACGGGCATCAGCCTGACGCAGTATCAGACCGTCGTGCTGCTCAGCACGCAGAACGAGTCCTTCAGCACCATGGTCACGGAGCTGCGCAGCGTCGTGGAGAACGCGCTGAAGACCACCATCCGCGAGGGACAGGTGGCGACCTCCATCAACAGCATGATCTCCATCTGCCAGTACCGCGTGGACAGCGAGCTGACCAATTCGGTCATCCCCGTGGTGCTCAATGCGGTCATCAAGCCCAATATGGTCATCGACGAGGAAGCGACCGAGGCGGCGCGTCAGGCGGCGCGCGAGAGCGTCGAGCCGGTGGTCTACAAGCAGGGGCAGAACATCATCCGTGAGGGCGAAAGGGTCAGCGCGTATCAGATCGCGATGCTGTCCGCCCTGGGACTGCTGGATTCGGCCAGCATCGACCTGAATGTCTATGGCGGCGCGGCGCTTCTGGTCATCGCCGCCGTGCTCGTCCTGGTGATGCTCCTGCACATGCTCAAGCCGGATGCGCTCCAGGATGTGCGGCAGATGCTGGTCATCATGCTGGTCATGGTCATCAGCGTGGCGCTGGGGGTGCTTTGCGTCAAGCTGATCGACGGCTATCTGACCCCGGTGGCGCTGGGCGCGATGCTTCTGACGGGTCTGCTGGGCGCGCGCGTCGGCCTGACGGCAGGCATTTCCCTTTCGCTGATCCTCTCCGGACTGGCTGCGGGCAGCAACAACGCCTACTCGGCCGAAATGGTGCATCTGCTCCTGACAGGCGTGGTGGGCAGCGTCGCCGCCGTGCGATTCCTGGCGGGCAAGCCCCAGCGTGTGCGCACGGTGGTCTGCGGCGCGATGGTGGCCGCCGTCAATCTGGTGCTCCTGCTGGCCGTGGGGCTGATGACGGCCTCCGACCTGCACAGCACCTTCTCCCATGCCATCTGGTCGATGGCGGGCGGTGTGCTCAGCGGCCTGATCGCCGTGGGCTTCCAGCCGGTGTTCGAGGCGGCCTTCAACCTGGCGACACCTTCGAAGCTGCTGGAGCTGGCCAACCCCAATCAGCCGCTGCTGCGTCGGCTGCTGATGGAAGCGCCGGGCACCTATCATCATTCCATCATCGTGGCGAATCTGGCGGAGGCCGCTGCCGAACGCATCGGGGCGAATCCGCTCCTGGCGCGAACCGGCGCGTACTTCCATGACATCGGCAAGCTCAAGCGTCCGCTGTACTTCAAGGAGAATCAGCGCGGGGAGAACCCCCACGACCATACCGATGCCTATGTGTCCGCCGCCATCCTCACCGCGCATACCTCCGATGGTCTGACGCTGGCGCAGAAGTACCACCTGCCGCCGGAGATCCAGCGGATCATCGTCGAGCACCATGGCGATACCCCCGTGATGTACTTCTATCACAAGGCGCTCCAGCAGGCGGACGGCAAGCCCGTGGACATCAAGGACTTCCGCTACAACGGGAACTGTCCCACCACCAAGGAGAGCGCCATCGTCATGCTGGCGGACACCATTGAGGCTGCCGTGCGCTCCATGTCCGACCCCACGCCCCAGGCCATCCAGCGCTTCATCGAGCGCCTGGTCCGCGGCAAGATCGAGGACGGGCAGCTGAGCCATTCGCCCCTGTCCCTGCTGGACATCGACGGCATCTGCGAGTCGTTCTCCACCGTGCTCAGCGGCGTTTTCCATGAGCGCATCGAGTACCCGACCGTCTCCCCGAACAGCGGCGCGGTCAGAACGGTCTCCCAGAACAGCGGTGCCGTCAGGACCGTCCCCCAGACCACCGGTGCCGTGCCCGTGGTCAAGCCGGTCTCCCAGAACAGCGGCGCCGTCAGGACCGTCCCCCAGGTCAGCGCCGCCATCCCGGCGGTCAAAGCCACCCCCCAGGACGAGGCGGGGGATGCCATCCCCGAGCCGTTCAGCGCACCGATGCCCGATGATGATTCCCTGACGCAGAAGGAGGAGAAACAGTCATGAAGCTGCTCTGGCAGATCGACACGGAGGTCGAGCCGTCCTGGCTGAACCTGATGCAGACGGCGGCGGACTGCGCCCTGCTGACCGAGGGAGTCCGCCGGGAATGCGCCGTCAGCGTCCGCCTGTGCGACGATGAAGCCATCCACGCCATCAACCGCGAGCATCGCGGGGTGGATCGTGCCACGGACGTGCTGTCCTTCCCCACGGTGAACTACCCGGCCGGGCTGACCGCCGGGCATGCGGATGCCTACCTGCGCCGCGAGCTGGATGACGAGCTGAATGCCTGCATGCTGGGCGACCTGATCCTGTCCATCCCCCATGTGCTGGCGCAGGCGGAGGAATACGGGCATTCCCCGGAGCGCGAGTGCGCCTATCTGCTGGTGCACGGCCTGTGTCACCTGATGGGCTATGACCATATCGAAGAGGCGGACAGGAAGCGTATGCGCGCGATGGAGGAGAAGATCCTTGCCGCCATCGGGCAGACGCGGGAGGAGAATGCGCCCGCCGCCGATGCCGTCTCCGATGAGAAGCTGCTTTCCCTGGCGCGTTCCGCCATGGAGCGCTCCTATTCCCCCTATTCGCATTATCCCGTGGGGGCAGCGCTGCTCTGTGCGGATGGACGCATCTTCCAGGGCTGCAACATCGAGAATGCCTCCTTCGGCCTGACCAACTGTGCCGAGCGCACAGCGGTGTTCAAGGCCATCAGCGAGGGGGCGGAGGAATTCGTCGCCATCGCCATCGCTGCCCGGAAGAGCGCTCCCTGGCCCTGCGGGGCATGCCGTCAGGTGCTGAACGAATTCGCGCCGGATCTCCGGGTGCTCATCACCTGGGACGGCGGTCAGGATGAGGCGAAGCTGTCCGAGCTGCTGCCCCATGGCTTCGGCCCGCAGTCGCTGGGCTGAGTCAACCGAAGAACCGAAACAAAAATGTCCTTATGAGAAAAGGAGATCAACTGATTGCCATGACTGAAACGAAAAAGTTCCGCTCCGGCTTTGTGACCATCGTGGGTCGCCCGAATGTGGGCAAGTCTACCCTGATGAATGCCCTGGTGGGCGAGAAGGTCGCCATCGTGTCCAGCCGCCCCCAGACCACCCGCAACCGCATCATGGGCGTGATGACCCGCGACGACTGGCAGATGGTGTTCCTGGACACCCCCGGCATCCACACCCCCCGCACCAAGCTGGGCAGCTACATGATGCAGTCCGTCCGCGAGGCCATGGACGGCATGGACGGCATGCTGGTGCTGGTGGATGCCACGCAGGTGGGCGAGCACGACCGCGCCATCGTCCGCGAAATGGCGGGCAAGAAAGTCCCCAAGGTGCTGCTGCTGAACAAGATCGACCTGCTCCAGCCCGAAAAGCTGCTGGCGCTCATCGCGTCCTTTGCGGATGCGGGCTACGATGCCATCATCCCCATCAGCGCCCGCACGGGTGACGGCCTGGACGAGCTGACCCGCGTGATGGTCGGCATGCTGCCCTATGGCCCGAAGTATTTCCCGGATGACATGATGACCGATCAGCCCGAGCGTCAGATCGTGGCCGAGATGATCCGCGAGAAGGCGCTGCTCCACCTGCGCGACGAAGTCCCCCATGGCATCGGCGTGGAGATCATGGGCATGAACAAGGAGAACGACGACTTCATGGAGATCCACGCCACCATCTACTGCGAGCGTGACGCGCACAAGGGCATCATCATCGGCAAGCGCGGCGCGATGCTCCAGCAGATCGGCACCGAGGCGCGCCAGGACATCGAGAACCTTCTGGGGCTGCATGTCAACCTGAAGCTGTGGGTGAAGGTCCGCCCCGATTGGCGCAACCGCATGGACGACCTGCGCACCCTGGGCTACGAAAGCAAATAATGCACAAAGGGAGATGCTCCATCGCGGAACATCTCCTTTTGCATTCGATTTTGCCGAAACATTGACAGGGCGCGAAAAATCATGTATACTCGTCCAGGGATGAAACGTATTATGACGTATCATCCGGCGCAAACCGATCAAATCTGCAAGGAGTCATGCATATATGGGCAAGTACTTTGGCACGGACGGCTTCCGCGGGGAAGCGAACATCAGCCTGACGGCGGATCACGCCTACCGCGTGGGACGCTTCCTGGGCTGGTATTACGGCGAGAAGAAGCGCCGCGAGGGCAGCGGCGATGCGGCACGGATCGTCATCGGCAAGGACACCCGCCGCTCCAGCTATATGTTCGAATATGCGCTGGTGGCAGGTCTTGTGGCGTCCGGCGCGGATGCGTATATGCTCCACGTCACCACCACGCCGTCCGTGGCCTATGTGGCGCGGGTGGACGAATTCGACTGCGGCATCATGATCTCCGCCAGCCACAATCCCTACTACGACAATGGCATCAAGCTCATCAACGGTCAGGGCGAAAAGATGGACGAGGAGACCATCGCCCTGGTGGAGGACTATCTGGATGGTCAGGTCACCGTGTTCGGCGAGACGCTGACGGAAGCGCCCTTCGCCACCCGGGAGCACATCGGCCGCACGGTGGACTATGTGTCCGGCCGCAACCGCTACATCGGCTACCTCATCTCCCTGGGGCTGTATTCGTTCAAGGGCAAGCGTGTCGCGCTGGACTGCGCCAACGGTGCGGCGTGGAACATCGCCAAGGCGGTCTTCGATGCCCTGGGGGCGCATACCGAGGTCATCAATGCCGACCCGGACGGCTTCAACATCAACACCCAATGCGGCTCGACGCATATCGAGGGGCTTCAGCGGTATGTGGTGGAGCACCACTGCGACGTGGGCTTTGCCTACGACGGCGACACCGACCGCTGCCTCTGCGTGGACGAAACGGGCGAGGTGGTCAACGGCGACCACATCATGTACATCTACGGCAAACACATGCATGATCGCGGTCAGCTGATGAACAATACCGTCGTGACCACCGTCATGTCCAACTTCGGGCTGTTCCGCGCGCTGGAAGCCGCCGGCATCCGGTACGCCAAGACCGCCGTGGGCGACAAGTACGTCTACGAATACATGGTGGACAACAGCTGTGCGTTCGGCGGGGAACAGTCCGGGCACATCATCTTCCGCAACTATGCCTCCACGGGGGACGGCATCCTGACCAGCCTGAAGATGATGGAGGTCATGTGCGCGAAGAAGAAGACCCTGCATCAGCTGGCCAGTGAGCTGACCATCTATCCCCAGGAGCTGGTGAATGTCCGCGTGCATGACAAGGCCGCCGCCCGCAGCGATGCGGATGTGCAGTCCGCCGTGCAGGCCGTGGCGGATCGCCTGGGTGACACGGGGCGCGTGCTTGTGCGCGAGAGCGGCACGGAACCCGTCATCCGCGTGATGGTGGAGGCCGAGAGCCTCGAGACCTGCCGCACCCTCTGCGAAAGCATCGTCAGCGTGATCCGCGAAAAGGGGCATGCGGTGTAAGGCGCAATGGAAAAAGTTCTCCCTGCTGATGATGCTTCAGCAGGGAGATTTCTCTTGATGGCGCTCATTCCACCGTGACGGACTTCGCCAGATTGCGCGGCTTATCCACGTCGCAGCCGCGGTGCACCGCCATGTAGTACGCCAGCAGCTGCACGGGGATGATGGCCAGCAGGGGAGTCAGCTCATCCCGGCAGTCCGGGAAGACCCACAGCTCATCTGCCTCGCGCTGTGCCTTGTCCGCCAGATGCGCCGGACAGACGATCATGGTCTTCGCGCCGCGCGAACGCACCTCGCGCACGTTGGAGAGTGTCTTGTCCGCCAGATGATCCTGCGTCAGCAGCGCACAGACCAGCGTGCCCTCCTCGATCAGGGCGATCGTGCCATGCTTGAGTTCCCCGGCGGCATAGGCCTCCGACATGATGTAGCTGACCTCCTTGAGCTTGAGGGAGGCTTCCATCGCCAGGGCATTGTCCACCCCGCGGCCGATGTAGAAGACATGCTTGCGGTCGTAATAATGGCTGGAGAAGCGCTGGACGCTGCTCTCGCAGGCCATGAGCTGTTCGGCCTTGGCGGGGATCTGCGCCATTTCGGCCAGGAAGGCACGGGCATCGGCTTCCGTCATCCTGCCGCGCTTGACGGCCAGGTCGGCGGCCAGCATCAGCAGCACCTCGACCTGGGTGATGTAGGCCTTCGTGCTCGCCACGGCGATCTCCGGCCCGGCGTAGGTGTACAGGACGTTTTTGCCGGCCTCCCGCGCGATGGATGACCCGACCACATTGGTCAGCGCCATGACCTTCGCGCCCAGGCGGCGTGCCTCGCGCAGGGCGGCAAGCGTGTCAGCCGTTTCGCCGGATTGGCTGATGGCCAGCAGCAGGTCGCCCTCCCCCAGGATGGGATCGCGATAACGGAATTCACTCGCCACATCCACCGTGACGGGAAGACGCGCCAGCTTCTCGATGATGTACTTGCCCACCATGCCCGCATGATAGGCCGTGCCGCAGGCCACGATGGTCATGCGGGACAGCGCACGCGCCTCGTCTGCGCTGATGGGGAAGGCATCCGGGCGCAGGGTCATGTGCTCCGTGTCCATATGGGCGGAGCAGGTCTTCTTCAGCGCGCCGGGCTCTTCGTGGATCTCCTTGAGCATGAAGTGCGCATAGCCGCCCTTTTCGGCCGCCTCCACATCCCAGTCCACATGGATGGGATGAAGCGCCCGCTGTGCGCCGTAGGGGTCGTAGATGATGGCCGAATCGCCCCGGAGCACGGCGATCTCCTTGTCATCCAGCAGCTCGACCTCACGGGTGTGGGCGATGAGCGCCGGGATGTCGCTGGCGATGTACTGTTCGCCCTGCGCCAGACCCACCACCAGCGGGGAATCCTTGCGGGTGCAGTAGAGGGTGTCCGGCGCATCGGCAGAGAGCACCGCCAGGGCATATGAGCCCTCCAGCATGCCCTGTGCCTTGTAGAGCGTTTGCAGCAGGTCGCCCTGATCCAGCACGCTGAGCAGATGGGCGATGACCTCCGTGTCCGTCTGGGACACGAAAACGCAGCCCTTCGCCTGGAGCATCGCCCGCAGCTCATCGTGATTCTCGATGATGCCGTTGTGGACGATGGCGATGCCGTTCTTCATGTCGGTGTGGGGGTGGGCGTTCAGGTCGCTGGGTTCGCCGTGGGTCGCCCAGCGCGTGTGTCCGATGCCGATGCAGCCATGCAGCGGTGCGTCCGCCACGCGCTCCATCAGGTTGCTCAGCCGCCCCTTGGCCTTGCACAGGCTGATCTTCCCTGCGTCCATGACCGCGATGCCTGCGCTGTCATAGCCGCGGTATTCCAGGCGGGAAAGCCCCTCCAGCAGAAAGGGCTGCGCCTGCTTGTGACCGATGTATCCGACGATTCCGCACATAATGATCCCTCCATGGCCGAAATGGCTCAACTTGTATCATATCGTATTCATTGTATCATAATGTTATATCGAAATCAACCCTTTGCCGTGAAAATCAATCTTCGGCGGAGCACCAGAGCGTCAGCGGGTCGATGGCGATGCCTTTCCGGGTGACGCGCAGGTGCAGGTGTGTCGCCGCGGCGGATTCAGCCAATGTTCCCGCGCCGCACATGCCGATCACGTCGCCCTTGCGGACGGTGTCCCCCGCGACGTATTCGGCTGACGCAGCCATCCCCGCATAGAGCGCCTCCAACCCATCGCCATGCTCGACCAGAAGCCAAACGCCCTGGAGCGCGTCCTCCCCGGCGGCGAGCACCGCGCCGTCTGCCATCGCCCGGATGGGACTGTCCGCCGGTGCGGCGATGTCCACCGCGTCATGCACCGTCCAGAGACCCGTCACGCCGCTCCTGACCAGCGTTTGCGCATCGAAGGGCTGGAGCACCTCGCCTTCGACGGGCGGATGGTATTCCGGCGGCGGTGCGGTCGGTGCGTCGGTGGGCTTCCGGGCATCGCGCAGCAGCTGCTGCTGGAGCTGCGCGGCGGACACGTCATAGGCTGCGGTGGGTGAGGGGAGCGCCTCCTCCCCCTGATGCCCTGTCCAGAGCGCCGTGCCCGTGATGACCCCCACGCACACCAGCACCATGATCGGGAACCCCTGATTTTCCGTCAGGCGGACATACGCCGAACGGAGCTGCTGGAAAGTCAGCCGTTTCGCCATTGGTTTTTCCTCCTGTTGGGGGATAGTGTCGGAGAAAATCAGGCGGATTATGCATGGGGCAGCCCCTGCGGAAAGGGTATGCGGCGAGGTGCTCCTGTATGCCGCAAAAGAAAGCGAAAATGCACGAAAACTGTCAGCATTGGAGGATAATCCACCAAATGACCTGAAAAAGAACGTGAATTGCCTGAAAATTATCGTCAAAAATTCGCTTTCCACCTTGACGCGGATGGCGAATTGTGGTTCAATAGTAGGTGAAAAGGAGATCGCACGAGGAATCCTCCGCAGGCGGCGGAAAACAAAAAAGTTCTTGATGGAAGAGGTGTATCCATGCGTTACATCGGTCCGAGCGAGGAGATTCGGCAAGCGTTTCATCAGGGCACGAACAGGCGCGCATATGAGATGCTGGGCGCTCATCCCGTGGAACAGGATGGGCAGGCGCTGTGGCATTTCGCCGTGTGGGCGCCCAATGCCCGTGCCGTATCCCTGATCGGCGAATTCAACCAGTGGGATCGCGGCGCGACCCCCATGGCCAAGCAGCATGACGGCACATGGGAGGTGCGCATCCCGGCGGAGCGCTTCGACGTGCGCAGCGACCCGGCACGATTCAATTATCCCGAGGCTGCGGAAAGACTGCTGACGTACAAATATGCGGTCTGCGGTGCGGACGGCGCGTGGCACGACAAATCCGACCCTTATGGCTTTGCGATGCAGCTGCGCCCCAACACCGGCTCGAAACTCTGCGACCTGACCCGGTACAGGTGGCATGACGCAAAATGGATGCGTCAGCGTGCCAGGCGCGATATGTTCCACACCCCGATGAACATCTATGAGCTGCATCTGGGCTCGTGGAAGCGCCATGCGGACGGCACGTTCATGACCTACGGCGAGATCGCCGACGAACTGATCCCCTATGTGCTGGACATGCATTATACCCATGTGGAATTCCTCCCGGTGATGGAGCATCCGCTGGATATGTCCTGGGGGTATCAGGTCAGCGGCTATTACGCGGCGACATCGCGCTTCGGCAAGCCACAGGAGCTGATGGCGCTCATCGACAAGCTCCACCAGGCCGGCATCGGTGTCATCATCGACTGGGTGCCTGCCCATTTCCCCAAGGACGAATCCGGTCTGCGCCGCTTTGACGGCACGGCCTGCTATGAGCATCCCGATCCCCGCCGCGGTGACATGCCCCAGTGGGGGACGCATGTGTTCGACTTCGCGCGCGGCGAGGTGCGCTCCTTCCTGCTGTCCAACGCCTGCTTCTGGCTGGAGTGGTATCATGCGGACGGCCTGCGGGTGGATGCGGTGTCCTCCATGCTGTATTACGATTTCTGCCGCGAGCCGGGGCAATGGCTGCCCAATCAGTACGGCGGACGCGAAAATCTCGATGCCATTGCGTTCCTGCGCAGCCTGAACATCACCGTCGGCCGTGATTTCCCCGGCGCGATGATGATCGCCGAGGAGAGCCACGCCTTCCCCATGGTGACCAAGCCGGTATATCTGGGCGGATTGGGCTTCCACTTCAAGTGGAATATGGGCTGGATGAACGACATGCTGTCCTACATCGAGAAAGACCCCATCTACCGCAAGTATCACCATAACAAGCTGACCTTCTCCCTGATGTATGCCTTCAGCGAGAATTTCATCCTGCCCTTCAGCCACGATGAGGTCGTCCACGGGAAGCATTCCATGCTGGATAAGCAGCCCGGCGACCTGTGGAAGAAGTTCGCCGGCCTGCGCATGCTCTATGGGTACACCATGGCGCATCCGGGCAAGAAGCTGCTCTTCATGGGCGGCGAATTCGGGCATTTCATCGAGTGGAAGTACGACGATCAGCTGGACTGGTTCCTGCTCCAGTATGAGCGTCATCCCGAGATTCAGAAATGCGTCCGCCGCCTCAACGAGATCTACCGGGACACCCCGGCGCTCTACGAGATCGACGACAGCTGGGATGGCTTCCAGTGGATTCAGGCCAACGACAGCGACCATTCCATCACCGCCTTCACCCGCACGGACAAGAAGGGGCATTCCATCCTGGCCGTGACCAATTTCACCCCGACCTTCTATCCTGAATACCGCATCGGCCTGCCCTATGGCGGCACGCTGACCGAGTTCTTCAACACCGACAGCGCGGAATTCGGCGGGTCGGATCAGTTCAACCGCTGGCCGATCCAGGCTGTTGAGGAGCAGATGCAGGAGTTCCCCTTCAGCTGCAATATCTGCGTGCCCCCCATGGCAACGGTCTACTTCACCTACGACAAGATCGTCCCGCCGCCCGCGAAGAAGCGCACGCGCAAGGCGGTCGAATCCACCGGCCATGCGGCCAAAGCGCCCAAGAGCGCCGCTGCTTCGGCTGACATATCGTCCGCCGAAAAGCCCAAACGCACGCGCAAGAAGCCGGCTGCTCCGGCTGACATATCGTCCGCCGAAAAGCCCAAACGCACGCGCAAGAAGCCGGCTGC
>CAZJOA010000002.1:0-4440 GCA_964547515.1 uncultured Faecalibacterium sp. | reverse complement strand
TCCGGCTGACGCAGCGTCCGCCGAAAAGCCGTCCGACGCATGATCCCTTTGGTACGTCTGCCTTTCACAGGCGATGCACATACATGGTTTTCTCCGTGTCACCGGCGGGGAAAGCAGGATAACCCAGGTGAGCAAATCCCACAAGATAAAGGATTAAGGAGCGTGTTCCCATGAAGAAGAAGACATGTGTCGCCATGCTGCTGGCTGGCGGCCAGGGCAGCCGTCTGGGCGTCCTGACCAAGAAGGTTGCCAAGCCCGCCGTTCCCTATGGCGGCAAGTACCGCATCATCGACTTCCCGCTGTCCAACTGCACCAACAGCGGCATTGACACTGTGGGCGTGCTGACCCAGTATATGCCCCTGGAGCTGAATTCCTACATCGGCTCCGGCGCTCCGTGGGATCTTGACCTGTCCAATGGCGGCGTATTCGTGCTGCCCCCCTATCAGACCGGCAAGACCGGCGACTGGTATCGCGGCACGGCCAATGCCATCTATCAGAATATGGCCTTCATCGAGCAGTATGATCCCGATTATGTGCTCATCCTCTCCGGTGACCATATCTACAAGATGGACTACAACGCCATGCTGAACTACCACATCAAGAAGGGCGCGGATGCCACCATCGCCGTGCGTCCCGTGCCGTGGGAGGAGGCCAGCCGCTTCGGCATCATGAACACCGACGAGGAGGACAACATCGTCGAGTTCGAGGAGAAGCCCAAGCAGCCCAAGTCCAACAAGGCGTCCATGGGCATCTACATCTTCACCTGGGAGAAGCTGCGTGCCTACCTGATCGCGGATGAGGCAGACAAGACCTCCTCCAACGACTTCGGCAAGAATATCATCCCCTCCATGCTCAATGACAAGCAGAAGATGGTCGCCTATAACTTCGAGGGCTACTGGAAGGACGTCGGCACGATCGAGTCCCTCTGGGAGGCCAACATGGATCTGCTCAGCCAGCCCATGCCCATCGACCTGCATGACAAGAAGTGGCGCATCTACGCCAAGAATCCCGGCCTGACCCCACATTGCATCGCCGAGGGCGCTGTGGTGAAGGATTCCCTTGTCACCGAGGGCGGCGAGATCTACGGCAAGGTGGAGCACTCCGTCATCTTTGCGGGCGTCACCGTCGAGGAAGGCGCTTCCGTCATCGATGCGGTCGTCATGCCCGGCGCAGTCATCAAGCGGGGCGCTGTCGTCCGCCGCTGCATCATCGCGGAGAACGCCGTCGTCGGCGCGGGAGCGCTGGTGGGCGAGGAGACCGGTGACATCGCCGTCGTCGGCAATGGCGTGCATCTGCCCGCGGGCGTGACCGTCGCCGCCGGTGTCCAGGTGGACGAGAACACCACCTTCTGATGGCACATCAGGATGCTGATAACCTCTGATTCTGCTTCCATACAGCAGCGAAAGGATTGAAGACAATGAAGAACGTTATGGGTGTTATCTACACCGGCGAAAACGATGCCCGCCTGCGCGAGCTCACGCTCATCCGCGCCATCGCCGCGCTGCCCGTGGCCGGCCGCTACCGCGTGATCGACTTCCTGGTGTCCTCCATGGTGAATTCCGGCATGAAGAATGTCGGTGTCATCACGCAGAAGAACTATCATTCCCTGATGGATCATCTGGGCTCCGGCAAGGAGTGGGATCTGCACGGCAAGAACGACGGCCTGCACATCCTGCCGCCCTTCCTGACCCGTGAGAACGTGGGCGTGTATTCCGGCACGCTGGATGCACTGCGCTCCAACGCTGACTATCTGACCCGCTCCAAGCAGGAGTACGTCGTGTTCTCCGGCTCGGAGATCATCTACAATGCCCACCTGGACGAGATGGTCCGCTGCCATAAGGAGTCCGGCGCGGAGGTCACGGTCATGTACACCCGCGATCCCTCCATGCAGCGCGACGAGTACGGCTCTTACATCGCCGTGGACGAGAACGGCCGCGTCACCGACATTGAGGTCGAGCCGACCCATCCCTCCCTGGCCCTGACGTATATGGATGTGGTCATCATGAAGCGCGAGCTGCTCCGCTTCCTGGTGGACAAGGCCGTCGCCCATGGCCTGCATGACTTCCGCCGCGATGTCCTCCTGCCCATGATCCAGGAAGGCAAGACCTCCGTCAATGCCTGGGAGTACACCGGCCCGTGCTGGCGGCTGGATTCGGTGCAGTCCTTCTTCAAGTTCAACATGGACGTGCTGGATGCCGATGTCCGCCGCAGCCTCTTCGACAAGGAACGCCCTGTCTACACCAAGGTGCGTGACGATATGCCCGCCCGCTATGGCGAGAATGCCCATGTGGTGAACTCCCTGGTGGCTGACGGCTGCGTTATCGAGGGCACGGTGGAGAACTCCATCCTCGCGCGCGGCGTGTGCATCGCCCCCGATGCCCATGTGAAGAACTGCATCATCATGCAGGACGGCCAGATCCATTCCGGCGCGTATATCGAGAACTGTATCCTGGATAAGCAGGCGATCATCAAGCGCAACGCCCGGCTGATCGGCCCGGCGGCGTATCCCATCGTGATTGCAAAGAATGTTGTGATTTAATAACTGTTGCACGCCGCGCCAATTTGTGTTATCCTGTTGGCGCGGCCTTTTGCTCTTATGCAGCCGTTATTTTGCTTTCAACATTGGAGGTTGAACTGATATGAAGATCCTGTTTACTGCCAGCGAATGCGTCCCCTTTGTCAAGACGGGCGGTCTTGCGGATGTGGTGGGTGCGCTTGCGCCGGTGCTGGCCAAGGCCGGCCATGATGTGCGCGTCATCCTGCCCCTTTATGCGGCGATCCCGGAGAAGTATACCAGCCGGATGACCCACGTGTGCGATTTCGAGGTGGAGCTGGGCTGGCGCCGTCAGTATTGCGGCATCGAAATGCTGGAGCAGGATGGCGTGAAGTGGTACTTCATGGACAATAAGTTCTACTTTGGCCGTCCGTATATCTACGGCATGGGCGGCGATGAGTACGAGCGCTTCGGCTTCTTCTGCCGCGGTGCGCTGAATTGCCTCCCCCTGCTGGGCTTCCAGCCCGATGTCATTCACGCGCATGACTGGCAGAGCGGCATGGTGCCCGCGCTGCTGAAGATCCAATACGCCCATCTGCCCTTCTTCGCCGGCATCAAGACCATGTACACCATCCACAACCTGCAATATCAGGGCGTGTTCGGCATCAATCAGGTGCGGGAGATCCTCGGCCTGAACGACAATGCGCTGTGGACGGATGACAAGCTGGAATGCTATGGCTGTGCGAACTTCATGAAGGCCGCGCTGGTGTACGCCGACCTCATCACCACGGTCAGCCCCTCCTATTCCGAGGAGATCCAGACCGCCTATTACGGCGAACGTCTGGATGGCCTGCTCCGTGCACGCAAGCATCAGGTGTTCGGCGTGCTCAACGGCATCGACATGGTGGATTACGACCCCGCCATCGATGAGCGCATCGCCGCGCCCTATTCCGCCGCCGACCTCAAGGGCAAGGCCATCTGCAAGGCCGACCTGCAGCAGAAGCTCGGCCTGGAGGTCAACCCCGATGTGCCCGTCATCGGCATGGTGGGTCGCCTGAGCAACCAGAAGGGCCTCGACCTGGTGGACTACATCATCGGTGATCTGCTCAAGCAGGATGTGCAGCTGGTCGTCTTGGGCATGGGCGAGAGCCGCTATGTCAACCTGTTCTCCTGGGCGGAGGGCGAATTCAAGGGCAAGGTGGCCGCGCGCTTCGCGATGGATCATGCCCTGGCGCATCAGATCTATGCCGGCTGCGATATGTTCCTGATGCCCAGCCAGTTCGAGCCCTGCGGCCTGAGCCAGCTCATCGCCCTGCGATATGGCACGGTGCCGATCGTCCGCGAGACCGGCGGTCTGCGCGATACCGTGCTGAGCTACAACGAGTTCACCGGCGACGGCAACGGCTTCTCCTTCTTCAACTACAACGCGCATGACATGCTCCATGTCATCGAGCGTGCGTGCGATTACTACCGCAACCACAAGGATGTGTGGGCGCTCCTCCAGCAGCGCGGCATGACCGGCGATTACAGCTGGACGAATTCCGCCGGGAAGTACATGGCGCTGTATCAGAGCCTGGTGGACGGCATGCCCGAACAGGCGGCGGTCGCGGCGGCTGAGCCGAATCCGGTGGTGGTGGAGATCGCCGCTGAGGACGCGCCCAAGCCGAAGAAGCCCCGTGCCCCCCGCAAGAAGGCCGAAGCCGCCCCTGCGGACACGGCTGACATCCCTGCCAAGCCCAAGCGCACCCGCAAGAAGGCCGAAGCTGCTCCTGCCGACACGGCGGACGCACCTGAAAAGCCCAAGCGCACCCGCAAGAAGGCCGAAGCTGCCCCTGCCGACGCGGCGGACGCACCTGCCAAGCCCAAGCGTACCCGCAAGAAGAAGGCCGAGGACGCTCCCGCCGAGGAGAATCCGGCTGAATAACTCCCCATGCGCTGCTGAAAGG
>CAZJOA010000001.1:0-58965 GCA_964547515.1 uncultured Faecalibacterium sp. | reverse complement strand
TTACCACATGAAATGGTCGTTCCCCGCCAGCTTCAGCAGTGCCTCCAGGAAGAAGAAGTCACCGTAGATGATGGCGAACTCATGCTCCGCGCTGTGGTATGCGCCGGTGCACCTTTGCAGGATGCTCTGCGTGGCATGGCTGAAGTCGCAGTGCTTTCCGCTCAGCGCACAGAGCAGCTTCTCCGCCGCCGCGCGGTATGCCGTGCCGTCCGCCACCGACCGCGACAATTCCAGCAGGCCGCACGCCGCAATGGCCGCCGCCGTGTCATCATACCAATTCGGCTCGGGCGGCTGACAGAAGTCCACCGGGATCAGCCCATCCGCAGGGATATGGGCGATGAAGTACCGCGCGATCCTTTCCGCCGCGTCCAGATAGGCCGCCTTGCCCGTGTGACGGTAGCTCATCATGAAGCCATACAAGCCCCAGCCCTGACCGCGCGTCCAGGACGAACCCAGCGCATAGCCCTGTCCGCCGTAATCCCGCACGAATGCCCCCGTTTCCGGGTCGAATTCGACGATATGCCGGACCGAGCCGTCCGCACGGATGAAATGCTCCAGCACCGTGTCCGCATGCGCCATCGCCATCTGACGAAAGCGCGGATCTCCCGTTTCCTCGCTCGCCCAGTACAGCAGGGGGATGTTCAGCATGCAGTCGATGATGACCCACCCGCGGGTGTCGCTGCCATCGGGGAGATCATTCCACGCGCGGATGAAGCGTCCCACCGGGTTGAAGCGCCCGGCCAGGAGATTCGCCGCATGGAGCGCCCGACGGCGCGCATCCGCATCGCCCGTGAGGCGATAGTCATTCACCGCGCTGGGCATCCACATGAAGCCCACATCGTGGTGCAGCCCGTAGAACTGCGCAAAGCAGGCATCCAGCTTCCTTTCCGTCAGCCGGGCGATGTCCGCATACCGTTCCTCATGCGTCCGGGCATACAGCATCCACATCATGCCCGCCCAGAACCCATTGCACCACCAGTTGATGCCGTCCGCGATGTCACACTGGGTCATATCCATGGCTGCGCGGTCATCATACACGCCGTCGATGGTGGTATACGGGATCTTGTCCTTCGCGCTTTCGCTCACCCAGGACAGCTTCTCCATCACTTTGGCCAGCGTTTCCTTCAAGCATCGGTTCATCGTCTTACTCCATCCTTGTTGATGCACGGCCATCGGCCATACGGTATTTTCTGCTGTGCTCGATCCCATCGGTCATCAGCGTGCCATCCGCCGTCCGACGCAGGACGATCGGCTGACTTCCCTGCGTTTCATGCGCACAGGTGACGAAATCATCCTCATAGAGCGTGCATGTGCCTTCCTTTGCGCCATAGGCACGGACGGTGATGTCGAACACGGTGTCCGCCGTCACATGCTGGACAGGCTTTGCCAGGGGGACGAGCGCTCCCTCGCGGACATAAACCGGAATCTCGTTCCAGTCCGCATGGACATTCAGCATCCGGCCGCCCGCATGGCGTTCGCCGGTGAAGAAGTCATACCAGACCCCGTCCGGCAGGATGACCTTGCGCTCCGTGCCGTCCTCCAGCGTCAGCGGACACACCATCAGGTCTCGCCCGAACATGAACTGATCGTCGATGCCGCGCAGGCTCTCATCCAGCGGCGCATCCATGCACACCGCACGCACGGGCGGCACACCGGTCTTGTGGTACTCCGCAAAGGCGCTGTACAGATAGGGCAGCAGCGACATGCGCAATTCGAACAGCTTCCGGCATTCATCCTGATAGTACGCCGCGTCCTCCATGGGGATGCCGGCCAGATTCGCCTGCACGTCCACCTGATACCACGGGGGATTGGGAATGCGCCAGCAGTTCAAAAGCGCATGGACGGAGAAGATCACGGTCTGGACGCGGCGGAGGAGGTCGCGTCCGCTGGCGCAGGAACGCACCTCGGGTGCCCAGAGCATGCCCGAAAAGGGTGCCGTCACCATGGCGCGGATAAACGCCCGATGGTCATACAGGTCGCTGTAGAGCACGAAGGGCAGCGGTGCAGCCAATGCCCCCGACGAACGCACCTGGGAGTATGTGCGGATATTCCGCCGGCGGAACATCGTCTCCATCATCTGCTGATACAGCACGCCGATGGCATTGTGCATCTGCTCCCCGTCCATCCCGGAGGGGAAACGGCTCGCATCCGGAAACGACCAGTTGGAGGCGTTGTAGTCGGAGTTATCGCACTCGTCCAGTTTGAAACCTGTAATGCCATTCTGGACAAAATGCTCATCATGCCAGTCGGAGAAGACCCGCCGGGCTTCCGCGTCCGCCATGTCCGGCACAAGGCCGTTCCACACCTCGTAGTCCCCCGAATGGGTCAGCAGCTTCTCATAGATCGGCGAGGCCGGATAGACGAAGGCATGCTCCCATAGGTTCAGCTGATAGCCCATGTCCCGAATGCGGTCGATCATCCGCTGGGGCTCGGGGAAGAGGCTGCTCCATTCGTAGGTGCACGAATAGGAATGGCTGTGCCAGCCCGGTTCGACACCCAGCACGTCGATGGGCATCCTCTCCCGGCGGAAGCGCTCTGCCAGGGCGACGAACCGCTCCTGGTCGCATCCGCCATACATGCGATACCACATGCCCAAGCCCCACATGGGCGGGAGGCATCCGCCGCCGGAAAACAGGTTATACCGCTGCACCGCTTCCCGGATATTGCCGGAGAAGAAATACACCTCCACGCCCTGTGCCGCCGGGATGTCGATGATGACCTGGCGCTGTTCGCGGGCGCGCTTGAAGGCATACAGGGCGGATTCGCTGAACTCCTTATGGGGCTGATTCACCGCCGTCACATGGGCGGACGCGCCGCGCCGGGCATTCGTGCCCATATGGAAGGTCGCATACCGGTAGGTATCCACCAACACGGCGTACCCCGCGCTGGACACATAGAACGGCACGGGAGCATGTCCCTCGCCGGTGTCCATCTTCGGATCGGAATTGACCTTCACCAGACGCTTGCGGCCGGCGTAGTTCACGCTGAGCATCTGCAGGCCGAAGCCGAAGATGTCCTCGGTGGAATCCATGGGCAGGGTGATGGTCACGCCGCGCCGTCCGCAGGAAAAGCCGATCTGCGCCGCGTCGAAGGGCAATGCCGCTTCCGGCAGCGCCGCCAGCGCCTCCGCACAGGGGGCATGCACGCGCATGGACACCGGCGTGTGCGCTTCCGGCATGCCGAAGGTGCATTTCCACACGCCGTTGTAGATTTCATTCATCCTGATCTCCCTCCCCGGCAGCAAGCTGCACAGTGATGTCCTTTTTGTCGCGGTCGGTCATCCCGCTGACCGAAATCAGCCGTTCGCGCCCATCCCGGCGGCGGATGCGGATGCATTCCCCGTTCACCGCCTTCACCTCTGCAATGTCCGGCGGCTGACGGCCGATCTCCAGCGCCGTGATGAACAGTGCCCGCTTCCCATGCTGACGGAGCACCACGGTCTTCCTGCCTTCGCCGGTGAGCATGTCCGCGGACTGGTATTCCGCCTCGTCCGCGAAGGTGTCCTGACGCTCGGGATACCGCCCGACGATCATCGTCTGACGGGGCGGATACACCGCATGCAGCGTCGCATGGGCGGCGAAATCCACAATGTCGTTGGGGTTGACCCGTCCGCGCCCGTTGACGAAATGCAGGCGGATGCCCTCCTGCAATGCGTAGTGATGGCAATTCATGATGAACTGCCCCGCGCCGAAGGGATCGCGGTTCAGCCGCGCGGTATGCAGCCGCATGGGCGGCAGATCACCCTCCAGCCGCCCCATGGGATGATAGAGACAGTCGAAGGTATGCGCCTGTTCGGCCTCCAGATAGTCCCACACGAAGCAGCAGCCCTCCGTCAGCACCACCAGACGGCGCTGGAACACCGGGTCGGAGTATTCGCCGATGTCCCCCTGGGGACGGGGCGTATCGGGCGGGAGGATCCAGCGTCCCTCCCGGGCACATTTCTCCTCCGGGAATCGCACCGGATACGGGGTCTGTCCGCCATAGGGCGGATCGCTCCAGCGGCTGACGGTCTGCGCACAGACGGCACAGAAATCCTCCCCCTCCTGCTGACAGATCACCTCGCAGGGGGTCGGCTCCTGCATGCGGTCGTCCACCACCGCCATGTTATGCGCCATGGAGGTCTGCACCCACATCTTGAACAGGAACGACCCATAGCCATACCAGGCGTACTCGTTGTTGTGGAAGGTCGTGCCGTCCCGCATGACGCTCAGCAGGCTCAGCCGGTCGAAATGCCCGTGGTATCCGCCGTGCTGGCCGAACTTCAGCACCGTCTGCACCGGATGCTCCGCCGTGCGTTCCCGTAGGACGGCAAAGCCATTCCCCGTGTTCACATGGAGGCCGCGCGGCTTTTCCGTCAGCCCCATGGGCAGCATGTGCAGCCCGTACAGCAGATCATTGCGTTCGGCCTTTTTCGCCACGGGGAGGTACGCCGGGTCGTGATAGAGATGGTACGCCAGCTGCATAACACCGCAGAAGCTCTGCTCATTGCTGTCGTTGGCGGAGAAGAGCACACCGGCATCGTCCACCAGGCGGAGCAGGCAGTCATAGTAGTCCTTCAGGCAGCGCACGGGACGCTCCACCGGGGCAAAGCGCTCGAAGCGCATGCCCAGAAAGGGCTTCTCCCCCGCTGCCTCCCTGCACGACCACGGCGCATGCATCACCTGACGTTCACATGCCGCCGGGACGACCGCATCCCTGAGATTCCGTCCCCCATGCGCACAGGCGATGGCCGTGCGCCCCAGCACCTCCGCAGCCAGCTTCATGTAGCCGCTCGCGCCCTCGAAATAGCTGCCGTCATCGCTGAACACCGCGCCGATGAGCGCGTACAGCCCGTTCGTCCCGGAAAGAAAGCGCCGGATGTACATTTCGTCCTGGAGGAGCAGCGCGAAATGCAACGCGGCGCTCGCCTCACAGATCTGGAAATTGTTGCCGTCGCCGTCCGTCAGCCGCCAGTCAGCGAAGTCCATATACGCACGCATGCATTCCTCCAGGCGCTGATGCACCCGGGGCGGAAGGCAATTCTCCTCGCGCAGCAGGTCATAGGTGACGGCCAGGCGGGTCATGAATTCGCCCTCCTGCACCCATCCGCCGCTGTTGGCGTGGTGGACGAGGTATCTGTCCGCCGGGGCTTCGTCGGGGGTCTTGGGGAACTCGAAATAGCAGTACCTTGTGGCAAGGTAGCCGTACTTTTCGTCCGCAAAGCCCGTCAACCATTGAACGAGCTTCTCCCGCAGCGCCGGTGCACCGGTCAGCTTCCAGGCCACGGCGGTCTCCAGCAGACGCTCGTGGCTGTTGGCGGTGTACACAAAGCGGTGATGGGTCGCGGGTTCGGGCACAACCCAGGCCATGGCGGGCTGCCAATACGCCCGCTCGAATTCAGCGCGGACACCCGCATCCGCCGCGATGACCCGGCGCAGCGCCGTCCAGCCGTCCGCCGTGTGCAGCAGGAAGGGCGACGGCTGCCGTCTCGCGGCATGGAGCGTCAGCCGGGTCGCCTCGCGGCCATCCGCCATGACGGTGAACGCGCGTGTCTCGCAGCCGCCCGCCGGCAAAGCGGATGTCATCACGGCGGACAGCTCGATCACCGTTTCGCCCCGGGACGGCAGCAGCACCGTCTCCGGGAAGCACCATTGCAGCACCTCGTGCCCGGACGCCTCCGCATGGAGCATCACCTGACGCGGGTGCTCCAGCCCATTGCGCAGGCGGACACGATAGCGCAGCGTTTCGCCGCATGCCCCCACGCATGTGGAAGACGTTTCGGCATCGGCCAGCAGGTCGCCCCGGCGGTATGCGCCCAGCTCCGTGAGCACCGCATCCGGTGCGTCCGGCGGGAGCGTCAGCGTCATGGCATGCAGATACCGCAGATGGGCACGCACCATCCGGCAGCTGTCGAACAGCGTGAAGGGCAGCTCGACCTGTCCGCCGCCGGGGGGCAGCAGCACCTCCGCGACGGCGGAACGGATGAACTCCGGTCGGCCATTTTGCAGCGGATGCAGCGTGACCCGCAGGCGGATCGGCTGACTTGCCGCCGTCCGCACCGTCAGGCCGATGCCATCAAAGCGAAACAGATCCTCGGTATCCGGCCATTCATGCCGATAGCCCTGCGTTCCGGTCAGCCGGATCGCCGATATGTCCCATTGCCGGACGATCATCGTGCCTCCACTCCCCTCTTGCTTATGCTTCCGTCAGCGTCACCTCGGGCGTGCCGTCCTCCATGTGGCTGACGGCGACCGTCTGCCGCGTGCCGTCCCGCAGGGTGATCGTCACTCGATCCGCGCTGTCCGCACTGACCCGCAGCACCTGATTTTCCGTCTCGTAGGGCTCGATCACCGTGACGAAGCGTGCCGATTTGCCCCGTGTCCGCACGGCATAGGTGCGGCGATACTGATCCTCGCTGCCCGGGAAGGCATCCACCCCCACACAGGCATGCACGTTCACGACATCCAGCCCCGTCAGATCCAGGGTGATGCAGCCCTCCCGGTCGTGATCCACGGTGCTGGCCGGGATGGCATGGGGGTATTCCTCCCCGACGATGGTGACGCGTCCGCCCTTGTAGTCCCTGCCGATGCCGCAGCCGGGGTCGATGTTCTCCGTCGCGGCGAAACCGGGCTGCTCCTGCATCAGCCGACCCAGCTCGACCCGCGAACCGTCCGCCTTCTCCAGCACCACGCTCCCCCAGAAGCACGCCTGGGGCGTGTCGATCGGCCGGCCGATCTCATCCTCGCGATAGCCCTGCTTCAGCCCCAGGACGAGCTCATTGCGACCCGTCACATCCACCGTGAACCCACGCCGACCCAGTATCCACCCGTTCAGCGTGTCCGCATGGAGGGTCTCGCCGTCCGCCGTCACCCGGAAGGCCATCGGCACGGCATACCCCTGGCAGTCCGTCGCCACACGTCCCACCATCTGCTCGGTCTGCGTCGGCCAGGCAGTATGCACGTCCATCCGCAATTCGCCGGGGACATTGTGTCCCGTGCGGTCGCCGCGCGGCGCTGTCGCACCGAATTCGCTGACGAATCGCGCCACGGTCGTGCCGTTCGCCCGATACCAGGTGCAATCGGTGATGAACTGCGCGTCGGATAGGATGTTCTCGCTCATCTGCCCGGTATGGCGGACGGGCTGTGCAC
Source organism: uncultured Faecalibacterium sp. (assembly GCA_964547515.1). GTDB lineage: Bacteria > Bacillota > Clostridia > Christensenellales > Aristaeellaceae > UBA11524. The sequence goes on along the minus strand of CAZJOA010000001.1, from coordinate 51,838 downwards.
CCTCCAGGCCGCGGAAGCCCCGGATCTGCATCAGGCTGTCATAGATGTGCTCCGTTTCGCCCTGCACATAGTCGAACAGCACGATGCAGTCATCCAGCACGGCCATCACACGGCGCTGACGGATCGGCTCGGTATGGCCGCTGAGCGTGGCATACTGCGGTGCACCGTCGCCCTCGGCGATGGGCAGGTCGCAGCGGTTGTACTGCAAGCGGTGACGGAGGCCGTCCGCATCCTGCTTTTCGCCGCGCTCGTGATAGCACATGCCGCCATAGGGCGGATAAGCCCACTGCGTCGTGACCTCGATGCCCGCCGCCTGGAGCTTCTCGCCGCTCTGGAACAGAATGCGCCGGGAATCCGCCGGGACTTGCATCTTGTCATCCACAACGACCATGTTCTTGGTCAGGGAGCACTGGACGTAGAACTTGTACAGGAAATGGTGATAGCCCCACCAGCAGCTTTCGGGATTGTAGAAGCTGCGGCCATAACGCATGACGCTCAGGAGCTGTCCGATGTCGAAATGCCCATGGGCAAAGCCGTGGGAGCCATAGCGCAGCACGGCCTGTATCTGCTCGGAGGGCTTCCGACCCGGCTTGCTGCTGCGCAGCATGGCGATGCCGATATTGTCCGCATAGGCATTGCCGCCAACGGCTGACTCCTCCTCGGGGAAGGGCTTGCCCGCGTCGAATTCCGGATGACCGAAGATCGGGTCGGCCTCCATCCGCCGGATCACCGGGATGTACGCCGCATCCTGATAATAGGTGTACGCCAGGTCATAGGTAGAGCCGCAATGCACGCCGCTGAGGCGCTTCTCATCCGAATCGCACATGCCGAAGAGCACGCCCCGGCTGCTCAGGAAGCGGATGGGCGCGTCGAACATGTCCTTGATGCCCACGCTGATGCGTTCGTTGCCGCCCCATTTCTCATTGTACATGCCTGCGGAAACCGCCACCGGCTCGCCCAGCAGATGGGCGCTCACCTGCTTGTTGAACGGCACATGGAAGCGGGCGTGCACCAGATCATACCCGAAGGGCAGCAGCGCATGCGCCAGGTGGATCATCATGGAGGACACCCAGATGTTGTATCCCACGGAGCATTCATACCACCAGCCGTCGTTGAAAACGCCATGGCGGAACTGCTCGACCTGTCCGCCGTTGCCGAAGACGAACCGCTGTATCAGATCCATATCCTGGATGGCCATGGCACAATAGACCGCACCCTGCATTTCCGATATGACCCAGTTGGAGATGTGCCCGGAGCGCACGTCGTCCCCCAGCATGCGCATATACAGGCGGAAGGTGTCCTCGATGGCGGCCTTGTCCGCATCGGTCAGCACACCGGCATCGTGGATGATGTCGTAGGGGATCGCCAGATGCTGGAAGAAGTGCCCCTCCTGCACATAGCTCTGGCTGCATCCGCGCTTCCGGGCAGGATAGCCGTTCACCGGATCGGTGAAATGGCGGAAGAAGTCCGCGAGCTTCTGCGCATAGCGCTTTTCGCCGGTCAGGGCATAGGCATAGGCCGTGTCCATGATAGGGTACTCGACCTTGGTCTCGTAGCAGAAGGGACGGCCTTCCATCGGCGGCTCGACGACCCAGGCCTCCGCCGAGGCCAGATAACGCGCATAGGCGGGCTGATAGCAGGGATGGGCATCGATCTTCTCCCGGACGGCCCTCCACCCCGCCGCGTCGTGGTAGATATACGGGTGGGGCAGCGTGCGCAGGGTCTTGAGCGTCACGGTGTCCTCGCCGGTCAGCGATCCGGAATAAGCCGTCGCCTTCACGCGTGTGTCCTCATGACCGCCCGCCACCATGTCCGCATGCACGGTGACGGTCACGGTCAGGGGCATTTCGCCAAAGGGCTTCAGGCGGACGGCGGACGGCGCGTCCTCCCCGTTGACCCGCAGCACCGCTTGCAGCGATTCCCAGCCCTCCATCTGCTGACGCAGCGCCACCGTCACCGGCGCATCGGTGCAGTTGCACACGCGCCCCTGATAGGTCACGCTCTCGCCGGGCTCGCCGTGCAGGCCACGAACGGGGATGTCCAGCCACACAAGACGGCGGCGGCGCGCGTCCAGCGCCTCAACGGCGAACTGCGCCTGGTCAAAGGTCAGCTCCACCGCCTGCACGAAGCGCCAGGCCGTCTCCCGCACCTGTTCGCAGGGGAAATCCGAAAAGGGGATCTCCAGCACTGCGCCGCTGTCCGTCACGGGCGCGGTCACATCCACGCTGTACGCCTTGCCCTCCGCCGGATGCACCGTGATCCGCGCGGTGAAGTCCGCCGCAGGGGCATTCGCCTTCACCCGCAGCACAAGGCCATACCAGTATTCGAAATTGGCGGCGCTGTCGTTCTCCCGCACAAAGCCGCAGGGAAAAAAGCCCTTCGCATTCGCCGTGGCAGGGCAGGTGTAGATCACCGAAGCGCCCGTGCGGTGCAGCGTCCATTCGTCCGCGATGCGTACCGCCCATGCATGCCTGTCCATACTGCCTTCCTCCAATGCGTCAGCCGCCCATCGGCGCATTCGCCTCGTCCTCGATCATCCTGCGGCACTGCTCATACACATATTCGCCCATGCGGGACACCTCGTTCCCCATGCTGCCGGCGATCAGCGGCGTGCGGAACACATTGGGCAGCTTCAGCAGCCCGGCAGGGTCTTCCTTGCGGGGGTCAGTGATGTCGATCAGCGCCGTCATCGTCGGCTTCTCCCGCAGCACCCGCGCCAGATCCTCATTGATGATGTGCCGTCCGTCGCCGTTGTTGATGAAGGTCGTATAGTCCCCCATCATGGACAGATACTCATAGGTGATGAGCTTTTCCGTAGCGACGCTGTTTTGCAGGTGACAGGTCACGACATTGCAGTTGGAGAACAGCTCCTCCATGGAGACCAGCTCCACACCCAGCTGACGCGCCTGCGCCGGTGTCAGCCGCGGATCACAGGCCAGCACCTCCACCTGGAACGGCCGCAGATACTCGATCACCTTGCGTCCCACATTGCCCACGCCCAGCACACCCACACGGCTGTACAGGTTGCCCTCATACTGACAGGCATGATAGCGCGCGGTCTCGTAATCCTGTGTGCGGAGGGTCTCGCGGCAGAGGAAGGCTCCCTTGTTCGCCAGGAGGATCTCCGCGATGGTGAATTCCGCCACGGGGATGGCATGCACGTTGATGGCAGATACGATCTGTATGCCGCAGGCGCGGAACGGCGCTTCGAACCAGTCCACCCGTCCGCCCGCATAGAACAGCACCCGCACCCGGGGCAGGTACTTCTTAATGTCCGCCACGCTGATGGGCGACATGCCCCACCAGGAGAACAGAAATTCCACCTCCGCCAGGGTGTCCCGGTGCTTTTCCAGCTCGCTGACATCGATCGGCTCCACCCGGATGTCCAGCAGGTCACACAGCTTCGTCAGCACCTCGTCGGAATAGATCTCGTAGAACTGCCCCTCCACATAGTCCAGGTGCTGCCTGTCGATGATGAATGCGCCCTTTTTCTTCGCGTTTGTCATGCTTGTCACTCCCCTTCTGCCGTATCCGGCCGGACTGATCCGTTTTGCACGCTGACACGGTATTCGTAGGTCGTCATGCCCGTGTGCTTCTTGAACAGGCTGTAGAAGTACTTCGCGTTCTCATACCCGACCTGCTCGGCGATGCTGACCGCCTTCATGTCCGTGGTGGCCAGCAGCTCCTTCGCCTTGCGGATGCGCAGCTGGAGCAGATACTCCATCGGCGTGCACTGATACGCCTCCTTGAACAGGTTGCGGATGTGATTGCCCGAATAGTGCATGTGCTCCTCCAGATCCAGGATGGAGAAGGAGGGCTGCTGATAGCTCTGCTCCATGAACTGCACGATCTCCTCGATGGTGCCGTCGTTCTTCTCAAAGCGCTTCTGCGACGCATGGTTGATGTAGGTCTGCACCAGCGCATTGATCTCCTGCATCTTCTCGTACATCGTCTCCAGATGCTCGATGCGCTCAATGACATAGTAATAGTCCAGCTGCTCGCTGTCGATCTCGCCGGTCATCTTGATGAAACGGCAGATGACCACCACAAGGTTGTGGATGCACAGCTCCACACTGCGCACATTCGTCATTTCAATGGCCTTGAAGAACGCTGCGATCTCCTGCTCCGCACGGATGCCATTGGCCTGCTTCATGAACCGCAGCAGATTGTTCTCCTCCTCATCCGGATAGAGGTAGGGCACACTGTTGCGATACTCGATGTCCTGATAGCGTGTCACGCTCTGTTCGCCGAAAAACAGGCGATAGTCACACGCCAGACGCGCACTGGTCAGCGAATACGGCAGATCCAGCAGCGACTCCCCATGCATGCCGATGCCGCAGCTGAAGATCAGGTGATGCTGCGTCTGCATCATCCCGATGACCTGATGGCAGGCCTGGATGAGCATCTCCTGGGTCTGACGCGGCTCCAATGCGCCGAAGACCACCACGACGGCCTCGCCGTTGCTGCCATAGACGGTCTCGCAGGGCAGGTGGATGCCGATGACCTGTTCGACACACTGTGTCAGCAGGGCATTCCACGCCGTGACGTCCTTGCGAACCTGTCCCAGGGTGGTGGTCGTGCCATGCTTGATGCGGAAGACGATCGCCGCACAGCAGCCGTCCTCCCCGCCGAACAGGCCCGTCACCCGCAATGCCTCCCGCAGCTGCTCCCCATCCTGCACGCGGCCGGATACCAGGCCGCGCAGGAGCACGTATTTCTCCTTGCCGAAATCGACGATCTCGCCGATCTTGCGGGGGCTGTCGCCTTCCGGCGGCACGGCAGGCGTCTCCTGCACCGGCGGGACGTCGGGCGCGGCTTCCTTTGCCTCCCCACCTCGCTTCCCGGCCAGATGCAGCACCAATCCGGCCAGCGCCAGATCCCCCAGGAGGGATGTCAGCAGAATGATGAACTCCATCTCATCACCTCGTTCATGCCCATCCGCGAAATGGTCGCGATCCATCCCGCGGATGGGATAATTGGCGGATTATCCTTTGATACCCGTGGACTCCACGCCCTCGATGAAGTAGCGCTGCGCCACGATGTAGAGCAGAAGCACCGGCAGCAGGAACAGGATCAGCGCACCGTAGCGCATGCCCGTGCCCGATGCCCAGTTGCGGCCGACCGCCTCGTAGTAGCCGGCATTCACCGCCGCATCGATGCTGGTGTGCAGGTTGTACACCAGCACGCCCATGGTCTTCTGCTTGGGGAAGAAGGCATTGGACATCATGGTCTCATTCCAGTGCCAGACAACGGAAAACAGGAAAACGGTGATGGCCGAGTTGCCCGCATTGGGCAGCATGACCCGCAGGAAGGTCGTCAGCGGGCCGCAGCCATCGATCTTCGCCGCTTCCTCCAGCTCCCTGGGCACATTGCGGAAGAATTGGCGGAAGATGTATATGAACAGGCCGCTGCGCACACCCACGCCCAGGGCGCTGGGCAGGAAGAAGGTCCAGTAGCTCCCCAGCAGATTGGTGGTCTTCATTTCGCCCGTGAACCACGACAGCACATGGCTGATGCCGAACCAGTCGAAGAAGCGGTACTGCATCATCAGCGGGATGTAGATCAGGCTGGTGGGGACGACGATGGTCAGCACCACCAGTCCGAAGAGCAGCCCCCTGCACGGGAAGCGAAAGCGTGCGAAGCCATAGCCGACACAGGCCGATGAGGCGACCTGAAACAGCGCACAGCCCAGGCAGAGCGTGCCGGTGTGGAGGAGCGCACTGCCGTAGCCCATGGTGGCGGCGGCAGCCTTGACGTTTTGCAGCGTCAGGGACTTGGGAATCCACACCACGCCGGGGTCGAAATACTGCTCAAAGGGCATGAACGCCCGGGAAAGGGTCTTGAGCAGCGGAAAGAGGATGACAAAGCTCAGGATGAACAGCAGGAAGCCGCGCGCCAGCGACCACGCAAGCTGTCCGGCACGCATGGCACGCTTTTTGCTGATTTTCTTTTTCAACATTGCTGCACTTGCCTCCTCAGTCGTTGACATAGAACACATAGCGGGAGATGATGGCGGAGGATACGATCAGTGCCACAAAGGAGATGGAGCAGAACAGCCAGCCCATGCCGAGGCTTCCGCCGTAGTTGAGGGCATTGTATTCGTCGTTGATGAACCGGATCATCTCGTTGGACACATTGGTGAAGGAGTCGATGATGGAATAGACCACCACGACCAGCATCGTGGGAGAAATGCGCACCCAGGTGATCTTCCAGAAGCACTCCCAGGCCGTCGCGCCCTCGATCTGCGCCGCCTCGTATTCCGATGCCGGGATGCTCTGCAAGCCCGACAGGTACAGGATGATCTGGATGCCCGACATCCACACAATGTCAAAGATGCGGTTGGACACCTGCGTGAACACATTCACGATGGACGCAGGGAAGCTCATCGCCGTCAGCATGGCTTGCAGTCCGCCGGAATTGAAAATGTAGGTGTTCTCCTCCTCCATATTGGTGCTCACGCCCAGGTCGCGCAGGATCATGATGACCGTGCCGCTGGCGATGATGACCGGCAGGAAGAACATCGCACGGGCGAGGGTGCGTCCGCGGAAATTCTGGTTGAGGATGATGGCGATGAACAGGCTGAAGATGACCACCAGGGGCACTTCGTAGAGGAATCGGGAAACGCCCGGTGCGAAGCTCTTGGAGACGAACCACACATCGTCACGGAACTTGTAGACGAAGTTCTCCAGGCCGATATAGGTCGTCTGGATGCCATTGGGCGTGAACGTCACCTTCTGGAAGGCGTAGTACAGCGAGGTGCACAGGGGTCGGCCGAACAGGAAGATGAAGCCGATCAGCCAGGGCAGGATGAACATCAGCCCCTGCAGGGCTTCGCGGCGGCGGCTCCTGTTCCATTTGCCGCGGCGCTTCTGTTTTGCTTGCGCGGGCATATCACTGCGCCTCCTTTCCGCTCATGCAGACAAAGTCCTTCGCCGGGATGGTGCAGTCCCCCACCGTCACGGCCTTGCTCCCGTAGTTGACGCAGACCACGCGGCCATTGCTGTACGTCGTCCGGTACACATCCTCCGCCAGGCATTCGTGATCCACGATCGTGGCGGCGGACACCTCCCGCAGCACCGCGCTCGTGCGTTCATACGCCTCGCAAAGCAGCGTCACCCAGGTCTCGTAATTCCCGCTGAAGACGTATTCCAGGCTCGTGTCCGCCAGCGCATGGTTCTCCGCGTACATCAGGCACGCGCTCAGGCTGCTGCCCGTCTCCAGCGCCTTGAGCACCAGCTCCTCCGGATCGCTGGAGAGGTTCAGCGGCTCAGTGGAGCAGGACACATACCCATGCAGCACGATCTGGTAGAACGGCACGGCCTCATCCTCGATGTCATAGAGGGTGCAGCGCATGGGCGCATCGTAAATATGGGTGACATGGGGCAGCGCGTAGGCATTGCCGCCATCCACCAGCAGCTTTGCGGACCTTTCGTCCGCCCGGCGCAGCATTTCCGCCCAGAGCATGCGCACATTGGCGCGGTCGATGCCCGTGGACTTCTCCGCAAAGTCGGAATACAGCGTGTCCCCCAGGGTCGACAGGGACAGATTCGCGCCGTGCAGCTTCTCCTGACGGGTGAGCACCTCCTCCAGCGCCGATGCCGCCATCCGCGGTGTCACCAGTTGCCAGCGGCTGCTGTCCTTCTTCGCCAGGGTGTTGTAATCGTAGGTGTACAGGTAGGTCGGCGTATGCTGGATGGTCTGCGTTGCGTCCATGAAGGCGGACACACCGCCGCCGCTTGCATACAGGTTGAGCAGATCGAAGTCCATGAACAGCTCGATGCCATTCTGCTGCGCATATTCCGCCAGCGCCTGATAGGCCTTCTCACCGCCCAGCTTGTCCTCGAAGCTCACATGGGTATTGAGGACGGCTTCCTTGCCGCCTTCCTGCCAGCCGCTGTAGCGCACAAGCAGCTGCTCCACGCCGCCGTCCTGAAGCACGCCGAGCAATTCCTGCGCCTGCGCGAAGGTCGTCAGCCTTTGCAGCTGCTCCACCTTCACGCCCAGCACCACCGCATCCTTGCGGATGCCGCCCAGCAGCTCCACATAGAAGGGCGCATAGTCCTCCGGGACGCGCGGTGTCAGCCCCTCCTCCGCGATCAGATGCTCACGGTATGCACAGGCCATGTCCACATAGTCCAGGTCTTCCTTCTCCAGCAGGAGGTACTTCACGCTGTAGTCCAGCTTTTCCGGCTTGGTGCTCGCCAGCATGAGCATCTGCTGGGAATCATTGCTGCGCGCATAGCTCAGCATCGTGTACAGGCGGAAGCGGAATGACGCATACGCATTGTTGTAGCTCGTCACGCTGCCACTGGTCATGGCGTTGACATAGGCCACGCCGTCCCCCGATCCGATGACGGCCAGATAGCCGCTGTCGCCGTTCTTCATGCCGAAGACCGGCAGCCGTGCCGCTTCCTCCTGTCCGGACAGGTTCTCCACGATCATCGCGGCATCGCGGCTGTACACCGCCTGCTTGTATGCGCCGTAGGTCGCCTTCTCGTTGTTGTGGCGGATCAGCGCCCCGGAGCCGTCCGGGACGAGGAAGTACCCCTCGCCGCCGCTTTTCGCCGCGGCAAAGTACGGCAGGAACGAGATCTCCGTCAGGTAGTAGCCATTCGCCCCCTCCTCGATCTCATCCACGACGATCGTTGCACGCAGGCCGTCCGCCTCCAGGACGTATTCCACCGGGATGCGGATGCCGGCCTTCTGGAAATCATAGGTGTACCGGATGCCATTCTCCACCGGCGCGTAGGTCAGCCACCCCTTATTGACGCATTCCACGGTGGAATTCTTGACCTGCGTGTTGCCGCCGTCGTTGGCATAGGTGATGTAAAGCTGACTCGACAGATTGGTCTTGTTGATGCCGACGGCCTTCTTGTCCTCCTCCAGCGGATTGGAGGCGTACACCGTGCCGTTCCTCTTGCTGACGACGCAGAACCTGCCGTCCTCCCGGCACAGCAGCCGATACCCCTCGTTCTCCGCCGCCAATATGGGATAATCCGCATTCCCCGACGCGGGCATCTCCTCCGCCGTGCCCGTCACCTGATGCACCGGGGCTTCCAGCGCCATCGGCCAGGGCGTCAGCCGGTTCAGATGGGGCAGAAGCAGCAGCACTGCCGCCGTCAGGAGGACGGCTGCCGATGCGGCGATGATCGCATTCCGCTTTTTCATGGCCATTCCCCCTCCTTTAATTAATGCGGTAGTAGATCTCGCTGATGACGGTCTGGAAAAAGTTGATGATCTGCGTCACCAGCCCCGACACCAGCACCATCAGGAAGATGATGATGAGGTCGCCCAGGATCGTCAGCAGGATCGAGCCCAGGGTCTTCTTCAGGTCGTATTCATGCAGCGCCCCCAGCCCGATGATGAGCAGCGCCGCTGACCACAGGACGGCGACGGACTGCAAATAGGTCAGGAAGACGGCCTCGTCCACGACCATGAAGAACGACAGGCACACGCGCAGATAACCGCAGATCAGGTACGGCAGGAGCGCATACGCCCCCACGACCCAGATCTCCTTCGCCCGGCCCTTTCCGTCCAGCAGCGTGCAGAAGGCCCAGTTGCTCAGCACGCTCATCGCGAAGAGGAGCACCGTCGTGCCCAGGATGAAGATCAGCTCGACATCCGCATAATTCGTCCGGAAGTCGTAATCGATGTACCCCCAGTCCAGGATGCTCAGCAGCACCCACAGCCCCAGAAGGATATTCGCGATCAGCATGGAGAACTTGCTGTTGTTCTTCATCTCGTGATACCCATCCACCGGATGGAGCAGGATGTGGAACAGATAGCCCGTCTTGCTCAGGGACGCATAGTTCTGCACCTTCATCGTGCCGCCTCCTTTCCGGTCATGGGGCGCGGGCCCCGGCGCATTTCCTCCCGCACACGGCTGATGAACATCAGCGCGAGTCCGGCTGCCACCGCCGCGATGAAGATCAGCGCGAAATGCTCCCGCAGCCAGGCGTTGCGCAATTCCTTCTTGGCCAGCGAGTACACCTCGGCGGCATAGGGTGTCAGCTTGGCATACTTCTCCGCCAGGGCGTATTCACCCAGCTCATAATAGGCATCCGCCAGGACATAATAGGCGAAGAAGAAGTTCGCGTCCATGCGGATCAGCTCTTCAAAATACGGCATGGAGGCCTCCAGGCTGCCCGAGTTGTATGCGACCATGCCCTCCCGGAGGAGTCCGCCGAATCGCGTCTCCTCAAACACGGTGATGTTCGCCTTCGCCTTGTCCAGCACCAGGATGCGCTCATCCAGGCATTCGATCGCCACCGGCGTGTTGAAGCACCCCTGCTGATTCCCCTTCCCGCCGAAGATCGACAGCTGGAAGCCCTCGCTGTCATACTGGAAGATGCGCCCGTTATACGCGTCCAGCGCGTAGATGAAGCCATCGCCGTCCACCACCACATCGCAGTAGGACGTGGTGTACTGCCCGTTGGCCTGGGGATCGTCGCCATACGAACGGTAGAGGTTGGTGAGGATGTTGTCCCCCAGCGGATTGAGCTTGCGGATCATGTCGAAATTGCGGCGATTATCCGCATAGGCCGTCACGGTGTAGATGAAGCCCTCGCTGTCCACATCGAAATTGGCGAATTCCACCGGGATGAAGTTCGCCATGCCCGCGCGCTGCTTCTCCGTCGCCAGCTCACGCAGCATCGCCTGATACAGCACCGATGCCGTCACCGCCACATCGTTCCGCCCGTAAAAGCCCAGGAAATTCCCCTGCTTGTCCAGCATGTACGCCCCCTGCGTCGAATTCTGCGAGATGATGTACATGATGCCGATGCCATCGATGATGACATTGCGCGGGATGTAGTTGATGCTGTCCGCCAGCAGGCCGGAGGTGGGGCGCGTCACCACGCGCTGGACTTCGCCCGTGCGATCGGCGACCAGAACACGCTGATTCGTGCCGTCCGCCACATAGATCAGGCCGGATGCATCCACGAAGATGCCCGTCGCGCCGGTCAGATCCATCGCTTCCCCGCCCTGATGCAGCGCCTCCACCACCTGCACGGCCTGAAAACCGTCATTCAGGATGACGATGCGGCTGTTGCCCGCGTCCAGGACGTAGATCTCACGGCGGATGTCATCCACATACAGGTCGGTGGGCTGCTTGAATGCACCCACGCCGAGCTGTCGGCCATTCCGGGTCGTCCGCGCCGTGAAGCCCGCCTGCGCCGGGATGGTGTCGTCAAACTCGTCATACCGGTAGTCCGCCATGGCGCTCACATTGCCCAGGAGAACGCCGATGAGCAGCATCAGTGCGATCCATTGCTTCTTTTTCATCGCTTTACTCCTTAATGCCCGCATGCGCCATGGTCTCCATGATGCTGCTCTGCGTGATGAGGAACATGATGACCGGCGGGATCAGCATGATGAGCGCCGCGGCGGCGGAAACACCCGCACGGGCGATGCCGCCGGACTGGATCTGCGCCAGCGCCGTCGGGAAGAGCTTCAGCTCCTCCTTGTAGATGAAGTTGCCGCCCGTCATGCTCCACACGCCCTGGAACGCGAAGATGATCTGCGTCAGCCAGGCCGGCTTCACCAGCGGCATGATGATCCTGAAGAAGATCTGCGTTTCCGTCATGCCGTCGATGCGCGCCGCCTCCAGCAGCGACTCGTTGATCTGCACCATGAACTGCTTCATCAGGAACAGTCCCATCGATGACGCGATGGTCGGCAGGATCAGCGCCCAATAGGTGTTGATGAGGTTCAGCTTGGCCATGACGATGTACTGCGCCAGGCCGATGACGCCTCCGGAGAACAGCAGGGACACCGTGACGACCTTGAACAGGAAGTTCTTGCCGGGGAAATTGTGCTTCGCCAGCGGGAACGCCGCCATGGATGAGATCAGCACATTGCCCAGCGTGCCCGCGAAGCTGACGAACACGCTGTTGAACAGGTAGCGCTCAAAGGGTACCCAGAGGCTGCCGGCCAGCTGACCGATGAGCTTGAAGTTCTTGATGGTCGGATTGGTGACGAAGAAGCGCGGCGGGAAGATGAATATCTCCTCCATGGGCTTGAAGGCCTGCACCACCGAATAGACGATCGGCAGCGCCATGAACGACCCCACCGCCAGCAGACACAGGAACACGCAGATATTCCCGCCCGTCGAGCGGTTGATCTGATGCGTCTGCGCCACGGGCTTCTTCTTCTGCGGGGCATCCTCCGGCCGCACGGCGTTCGCCCGGAGGGAAGTCTGTTTCGTTGTCATGTCCCTTCCCTCCTCAGTCCTTTTCCACCAGCACACTGCTGATGACCTTGTTCGTCAGGAGCATCACCAGCAGAAGCACCGTCGATATGGCACAGGCATAGCCCATGTCATAGCGGACAGAGCCATAGTCGTGGATGTGCGTCATGATGGTATGCGCGGCGTAGTTCGTGCTGGGGAAGCCCGCCAGCTGGATGGAGATATTGCCCACGGCGAAGGAGGAGGAGATCTGCATCACCGCGCCGAAGAGCATCTGGTGCTTCATCGACGGGATGGTCAGGTAGAACAGCTCCTGCCAGCGGTTCTTGATGCCGTCCACTGCACCCGCCTCGTAGATGGTCTTGTCCACCACCTTGAACCCCGCGATGAACGCCAGGAAGCCCGCACCCAGGCTCAGCCACAGCTGCACGACGATCAGCGAGAGCATCACCCAGGATTCATCCGTGAACCACTTGATCGGCTCGTCGATGATGCCGATGTTCAGGAAGGTCATCAGGAACGAATTCGCCAGACCATATTGGTCATCGGAGAAGATGAACTGCCAGATCATGTACATATTCCCCGACAGCGACGGCGCATAGAACACCAGCGTCATGAAGGTGCGCAAAAAGCGCGGCAGGTCGTTGATGAACCAGGCCAGCACGAAGCAGAGCAGGTAGCTGACCGGCCCGGTGAGGAAGGAGAAGATCAGCGTGTTCTTCACCGCCAGCAGGAAGATCTCGTCATTCAGGAAGAGCGCCTCGTAGTTCGCCAGCCCCACGAAGGACGGCACGTTGAGCATGTTGAAGTAGGTGAACCCAAGCACCAGCGATGCCGCCACGGGGATCACCGTGAACAGCGTGAACAGCACGAAATACGGCAGGAGCAGCAGGTAGCTCTCCCGACTGCGCCAGATCTGCTGACCCAGAGTGTAGTTGCTTTTGATCCGGGGTGGGCACACGACACGCTTTGCCGCTGCCAGCCAGGTGTTACTCATTTGCAGCCTCCTCCTCATAGGTCGTCAGTCCGAATTCCTCTCGCTTGCGCGTGATCTCTTCATTAATGTAGCGCGTTTGCAGCTTCATGACGCTCGGCGGCATCTTGTCGTTGTAGACGATGGTGCGGAACGCATTCGTCAGCCCACGCGTTGTGTAATAGCTGCCGGGCAGCTGGGGAATGCCCACGCACAGCGCCATTGCTTCCATCAGCGCGTCCAGCTCGTCATTCGACCAGGGCAGCAGCGCCATGGTGTCGATGTTCGCCGGGGTGAAGCGTGCACTGGGTCCCATCAGCCCCTCCAGGGAAATGCCGTAGCTCGCCTTGACATCCGCTCGGCTCCACCATTTCATGAATTCCCACGCCGCGTCCTTGTCCCTGGCGCTTTCCAGCATGATCGTGCCCGTCACGGCGGTGTTCTGCGCCCGGCTGATGCTCCCATCCGGCAGAACCGTCCCCGGGATGGGCAGCATCTCCCACAGCCCGGATATTTCCGGCGCGGCCACCGTCAGCTGATTATACACATTGTATGGCTGGATGGACATAACCAGTTCGCCCGAACGGAAGCGCGAATAGAAGTCCGTCTTGACCTCGAAGCCGTAGGTGGTGTACAGGTCGGTGTAGGCCGTCATGGCCTCGATGGCCGTTTCGCTGTCCAGGAGCGAGCGCGTGCCCGTTTCGTTGTAATACGCGCCGCCGCGCTGGAAATACAGCGTCGCGAACAGATCCTGCACGGTGATCTGCAGATTGCTGCGCTGGATGATGGGCAGCAGGGCATAGAAGTCCTCCCAGGTGTCCGGGGCTTCGATGCCCAGATCGGCGAACACATCCGTGCGGTAGAAGAGCATGTTGAACACCTGCGTGTCCGGCAGGGCATAGCAGCCGCCATTGTACCAGAAGGGCGTCAGCGCCGCATCATGGAAGCGGCCGGTGATCTCGTCGAAATCCGCAAATTGGGTCAGGTCGCAAAGTGCACCGCGAATGGCGAAGTTCACCGGCTGATCCTCCCCCACCAGCAATGCCACATCCGGGCCCATCCCGGCCAGCGTCGCCTCGATGAGTGACCCCTGCACCAATTCCAGATCGACGACGATGCCCGTCTCGGGCGTGAAGCTCTCATCGATCAGATCCTTGAGCACCTGCGCCTGATCGCGTCCCGAACCGGACAGCCACACCTTCACACGGGGCGCTTGCGTGTCCTCCGTGGCAGAAAGCGCACTCGCGCTGGCATCGAAGGACGCCAGGAAGCGCCTGAACGAGAACCCCGCGTTGGTCAGGAAGTCCGCCTCAGCCTTGGGCGTTGGCACATCCGGCGATTTCACATACAGGTAATCCAGCTGGAGCGCCTGCGCCTGAATGTCCACCAGCCACGACCCCACGGCGGAGATGTTATCCTTGAAGGAGGACAGCCGCTTGGGGATCTCCTCCGGGTCGGACAGGAAGAGTTCCAGCTGCACCCGCAGCGTATCCAGGGTCGATGTCTTGCTGCCCTTCGCGCCCGCGATGGCCGCGATGCTCCCGATCTGCTCCGTCAGCGTGTCCCGGCACTGGGACATCACCGCAAGCATATCCGGGATGCGCTCGGTCAGGAAGTAGTCCGTGTACGAATCCGGCCGGGTGGAGGTGATCATGATGATGCGCCGATACAGGTCGTTCACGTCGAAGATGCAGTCGCTGAGCGTGCGCAATGTCTCGGCGAAGTCCCCCATGGTGACCTCCATGCGGATCTCGTGCGTCCCCTTCGTCAGGAAGAGCCTGAGCGGTTCGCCGTTTTCGTCCGACAGGGTGACGGTCTGCCACTCATCATCGTAGGCGAACTTCACCCCTTGCAGCTCCGCAAAGGGGATCTCGCCGTCGATGTAGATGTCGCGGCTGGTGAACAGGCCGTCCAGATAATTCTGCCGGAACTTCATCCCCAGATTGTAGCAGCCGTCCTCCGGCACTTCGATCTGCCAGCTGATCCACTGCCCCGGCGTTTTCCACAGGCTGCCCCCGATCGTGTTGATCCGGATGTACTTCGGGTCGTTCAGTCCGCCATGCTGATCCTCCGTCGCCGCATTGACCCGGTCGTAATTGGCATACAGCACCGAATCGGACTTCTGATAAGCCTTTTCGGCCTGCACCTTCACCATCAGGCCGGTGGTGTCCTGACCGGGATGGGCGGCGAGGTAATCGGCGTATGCGGTATCGGCGCGTTCGCCCACCAGGCGAAGAGCACCAATGCGGAACTGCACATCGCCGCCGATGAGGCTGACGGTATGCTCTCCGGCATCGAAATAGAACAGGTAGTCGCTGTCGTAATAGCCATTGGTGTTCTTCAGCGCGCTGGACTGAAGGGTCAGCACGGGCGACTGCTTCGGGGTGATCTCATTGCCCACGCTGTCCAAGCGGATGTCGCCGCTGTCGGCGAAGACCCGGGGCACGGTGATCTCCGCCGCCTCGCCAAAGGGATACGCGCCGTCGATCAGCAGGCCGAAGGTGATGCTCTTGTTGGTCTCCACGGTCTGGGCGTAATCCAGCACGATACGGTAGAAGCCGCTTTTTTCGACGGTGACGGCGAAATCAGCGAAGGCCTGTCCCTTGTCGAAGCGCAGCGTGCCGTCGTCCTCGAGGACGGCATCCGCGCCGCGATTCGTGGCGGACGCAGCGGCGGACACGATGCAGACCGACGCATCCGCATTGGCACCGCGGAAGGCGGCGTAACGCGCCAGGTGATCCGCATAGGAATCCGTGCCGCTGTCCGTCAGCAGGGCGGCAGTGTCCTCCGCCGCCTCCGAAGCGTCCTCCGCACGGACGGATCGCAGCATGCCCGCCAGGCACAGGGTTACGCACAACTGGATAGCCATCAGCATTGCGATCAGTCTTTTCACACGCATGACGCTCCTTCTTCCTGTTCAATGTCTGCGGGGAGAACGCACCGGATACGCGTCCGCCCCCCCATTTGCAATGGCGGAGCCACCGTGGATGCCGCAGCTGTCCACCATGGCTCCGCCAAGTTCATCGTTTCTTACTGTTCCAGCGCGGCGTTGTAGGTCGCGACCTGCTCCTCCAACTGGGTCTTGTAGGTCTCCACGATGGTCTGCGCAGGCACGCCATTGCGGGCATCGCCTTCGCCGGCACCCACGTCAACGCCGGTGTACTTGCGGCGCTGGGGCATGATCTTGCTCATGATGGTGTAGTAGCGCTCGACCTGCTCGTCGGTGTACTGCTCCTTGAGCTGGGCATCATAGGCTTCCATCTTGGCCTTGCCGATCATGGCCATCAGCACACCCGCGCCTTCGGGGTTGGGCGCACCGTTGACCATGGCATAGCCGTTGTCCCACACGGGCGTGGTGGCCAGGCGGCCATCATAGGTGGGCAGGGGCACGAAGTCGAACTCGTCGGTGGTCTCATCCGCAGAGGGAACACCCGCGGACGGGCCCGCCTCGGAGTACATGATGTGACCGCGGCCAGCCAGGTTCACTTCGCTGGTCGCCACCGCATTGATGCGCTGGAACTCGGCCAGGAACTCATACCACTGGATGCACTCTTCGCTGTCGATGGTCACGGCGAGCTTGCCGCCCTCGATCTCCTTGACGGGATAGCCGTCATTGGCAAAGCCGAAGTTCTGATTCTTATAGCGCGGGCCGATGCCCCACTGATCCAGCGCACCGTCGCCGTCCAGGTCGCGGGTGAAATACTCCATGTACTCCAGGAACTTCGCATACGTCCACTCGCCCTTGTTGAACAGCTCGGTGGGGGTCTCGAGGCCCTCCTCCTCAAACGCGGTCACGTTGTAGATGACCAGGTAGGGAGAGGTGATGGCGTAGTTGGTGAAGACCCAATGGCTGCCATTATAGAGGAAGGCATCCAGGGAGGCCTTGTCGAACGCGGAGTAGTCCAGCCACTCGTCGATGGGCTGATACAGCTCGGCCACCGCGTCACCCGGGAAGCGCGCATTGCCCTCCGTGAAGACCAGGTCGAACATATCGCCCGTCGACATGGCTTCCTGAATGGCATTCGCGCCCTTGTTCCAGCCGACGACGTTCACCGTGACCTTGCCGCCGTACTTCGTCTCGAACGCGGAGATCGCGTCCAGGATCACCTGATCGGTGATCTCCCAATACGCAGCGATGGTCACATTGGGGTTCTCCAGGGTCTCTTTGCCCAGCATGTCCGCGCCCTCGGCGGCGGCAAAGCTGAACATGGTCATGCTCATGATCGCAGTCAGGAGCAGTGCAAGGAAACGTTTGGTGTTCGTCATGAACGAACCCTCCTTCCAATTTGGTGACTTCAGTCTATCAACATTCTGGCCGATCCGCAACCCAAAATCACAAACTCTTCGTCGTCCTCAGGTGCAATATTCCACAATCCTCCCCCTGATACCCCATGAAATCCAGATCGCTTCCGCTTATATATACGCACGCGCAAACCCGCGATCTGCCCCCATCCCAATGGTCAAAATCACACACACGCCCCCGATTTTGCGATTCTTCACTTGCGCGGCTCTTGCCGATATGCTATATTATACCCAACCTGATGCGTACAAGTCAATAGCGCCGCGATGCTCAGCGCCGCAGTGACGGACGCATTCCCCCTTCCCCGATTCCGGACGTTCCGCCCGGGGAAACCTACATCACGCTTTTGAGGATCTGCCTATGGAAAACGAATTGCTCGTCATGCCCGTTCCCGGCGCGGTGCGCAGGGACAGCAGCTTCGACCTGCGCGTGCGCTCCGTCGGTGCGCAGGACTGGACGGACGTGCCGCTCTATGCCGTCCGGGTGGACATGCACGATGTCCGCCAGGCCGCTGCCGCCATTTTCGACTTCACCGGCGCGGTGGAGGTCAGCATCCGTCCGCATGTGCCGTGGGTGTACGGCGCGGTGGTGCGCCCGCTGTCCAGGGGGATCGTCCCGGATTGCGACGGGCACGAGCTGCGCTTCACCCTGAAGCGCCCCGCCGACCTGATGATCGAGGTCAACGGCGAACGCTTCCACTGCCTGCACCTGTTCGCCGGGGAGACAATGCCCGTCCCCCAAGAGAACACGCTGCGGCTGGAGGGCAGTCCCCACGGCTGCCGCACGGCGGAGACCCGACGCCTCCTGACACGCCTCTCCGCCATGCCCGCCGGCCGCACGCTCGTCTTCGGACCGGGCTTCCACGTCATCGACGAATACCTCTTCCCCGTTCCATCCCACACCCATGTTCATCTGGAGACCGGCGCGGTGGTGCTGGGCGGATTCGTGTTGCAAAACGTTGCGGACGTGCGCATCACCGGGCATGGCGTCATCCTCCAGGAGGGCATCCACCGCTACAGCGGCATCAACGGCATCCGCGTCAGCCATGCAAAGCAAATCCGCATCGAGGGCATCACCTTCATCAACCCGGCGCATTACACGGTTTATCTGGGCGGGTCGGAGGACATCTGCATCCGTGGCATCCGCAGCTTCTCCTGCGAGGGCTGGAGCGACGGCATCGACATGATGAGCTGCCGAAGGGTGCATGTGGACGGGTGCTTCCTGCGCACATCGGACGACTGCATCGCCATTTACGGGCGGCGCTGGGAATACAATGGCGACACGCAGGACGTGCTCGTGGAGAACTGCACCCTCTGGGCGGACGTGGCGCACCCGACCATCATCGGCACGCACGGCGACTACGAGCATGACGGCAATGTGCTGGAGCGCATCACCTTCCGCCATGTGGACATTCTGGAGCACCACGAGCCTCAGCCGGGGTATCTGGGCTGCCTGGCCATCAACGTCGGTGACAGGAACCTCGCGCGGGACATCCTCTATGAGGACATCCGCATCGAACACATCGAGCACGGCAAGCTGCTGGACATTCAGGTGAAATGCAACCCGGATTACAATCCCGCGCCCGGCCGGGGCATCGAGCGCGTCACCCTGCGCAATGTCCGCTGCGACTGCATGCCGCCGGTGGCATCGGTCATCGCGGGCTACAGCGCTGGAACATGCGTCCGCGATGTGCTGCTGGAGAACGTCACCGTCTGCGGTCAGCCCGCCGAGGTGCGCATCCTCGATCACGCACACCACATCCGCCAATGCTGACGAAAGGAGTCCGCCCCTGATGAAGCATCTGTTCCTCCCGCGCCTTGTGTCCATCCTCCTGATGCTCTGCCTCATTCCCGCCGCCCTTGCGGCCTCCGATCCCCCCGAAGCCCTTCTCAAACCCGATCAGATCAGGATGTATCAGGACAGCACCTACATCGACGGCTCGATCATCGTCGGACGCGGCCGTCAGACCTACCTCTACTTCACCGCGCCGGAGGACGGCTTCACCTCCGTGACGCTCAACCTGCGCAACGATCATGGCCGCGCCTGGGGGGAATCCACCCCCGGGGCTGACCGTGAATACGACCTGATCTACCTGCGCATCTGCACGCCCGCCATGGTGCGTGGCTTCGCGGTCAAGCCGGAATACTACACGGCGGCAACGGCGCATGGGGTGAAGAATCAGGACGACCGCATCGACATCACCGATCTGGTGCGCCGCCACATGGACAAGCACGGCACGAATGAATTCGTCATCGAGCTGGCCGGGTATTACCAGATTCAGGATTATGCCGACAACGGCGGCTGGGAGGGCAGTGAGGCCTACACCTACTGTATCTTCGGCGGATCGGATGCCCCCAGCACCTGGGTCTCGCCCGATGCTCCGGTCGCCGTTGATCCCATGACCGACTATGTCCCCGTCCTCCGCAGCGAAACCATCGTTTCCGACGGCATCGCCTTCCGGCATCCGGGCGTGCTCTTCGAGCAGACCATGCTGGACACCATGGTGACCAAGGTTCGCGCCAAGGAAGACCCATGGTACAGCGTGTATCAGTCCCTGCTGGAGACCAACGAGGGCAGTCTGCATCCCGAGATCATCATCAGCAGGGAGAACGATGCCCTGATGCGCGGTCTGGTGAGCACCAACACGCTGTACAACACCATCCGCCGCGACGCGGACACCGCCCTGAGTCAGGCGCTGCTCTACCTCATCACCGGCAATGCGCAGTATCGCATGAACGCGCTGCACATCATCGAGCAGTTCGGGAGCATCAGCGTTCTGGCGAGCGTTGCCGATGAGCAGATCCAGTGGTCGCTGATGACCTACAAGCTCTGCGCGGCGGCGGAGATTCTCCGCTATTCCTCCACACAGGACGATGCCCTCCTCTGGAGCGAGGCTTACGAGGGCTATATGCAGCATTACCTGCGCATCAGCCGCACCAAATGGGATCGCTATACGCATTTCATGAATCAGCACCTGATGTGTGTTCTGGCGCAGACGGCGGCGGGCATCTATCAGAATGATGCGGCGCTGTACACGCGGGGCATCCTGCGCGGCACGACCAATCCCGAGGTCTGTCAGCGTGAAGGCTGCGACCATGTCCGCTGCAACCGCAACCGAACGGGGGCGATCAGCGTGCTGTTCCGGTACAACACGCACAACGCCCTGACCGGCGAAGCCGTTCCGCCGACGCTGCAATTCGCCGAAATGGGGCGGGACATGGGACACAGCCTCTGCGACATTGCGGCCACCTCCACCCTGGCGATGATGACCTGGGTGCAGGGCACACGGGTCGATCCGGTGACGGGCGAGGTGTCCGCCGGGGAGGATGCCGTCCTCCTGTGGGACTTCCTCGACGAACGCATCATGAAGGCCTGCAACCTCTTCTACAAATACAATCTGGGGTATGAAATTCCCTGGTATCCCCTGTACACCAACGAGGGCAGCTTCGCACAGGACGGCAAGCAGGAGCTCTACGCCGCCATCAACCCCCAATATGACAGCATCGGCAACACCGGCGATGTGGCCGGCATCGCCTACATCTACTACCGTCATTATCGGGGGCGCGACGACCTGGACACCGACCCGGACACCATGTATCTGAGCATGGCGCGTGCCAATGCGTATCCCGAGGGGAACGCGCAGGACTGGATCGGCTGGGTCGACCTGCTCTACACCCCGGCGGACGCAGCGCCCTTCGACCAGAAGGCGCAGGCGCACGCCATCGTCATCCGGGGCGAAGGCTGCACCCATCACTGCGAACAGACCACGGCGGCGTTTGGTGATCTGGTCACCATCCGGGTCACCACGGCGGACGGCTACACCCTGACAGGCGGAACGGTCACGGTGAACGGCGTCCCGCTGGATCTGGCACGGCAGATCGCCTTTTCTGGCAGCGACACACAGGTGACGTTGGTCTTCGGCATGCCGCAGGAGGACGCGACCGTCCTCATCGCCCCTGCACACAGATGAACCCGCACAGCCCCGTCGGTCGATACCGATGGGGCACTCTTTTTTCCACACAAAAGGGACTGCACCATCGGCACAGTCCCCGTATGTCTTATTTCATCGCCCGCAGCGCATTGAGGATGCACAGCATCGCCACGCCCACATCGGCGAAGACGGCCAGCCACATATTCGCAAAGCCGATCACCCCCAGGAGCATCACCAGCGCCTTCACCGCCAATGCAAAGGCGATGTTCTGGTGGGCGATGCGCAGGGTCTTCCGGGCGATGCTCACGGCCAGGGACAGCTTGCCCACGTCGTCATCCATGAGCACCACGTCCGCCGCCTCGATGGCGGCATCCGCACCCAGGCCGCCCATGGCCACACCCACATCCGCCCGACGCAGCACCGGCGCGTCGTTCACGCCGTCCCCCACGAAGGCCACCTGCTTGTCCTTGCCCAGCAGGGTCTCCAGTGCGCCGACCTTGTCCTCCGGCAGCAGCGACGCACGGTATTCCGTCAGTCCCAGTCGGTTGCACACGTCCGCCGCAACGGCTTCGTTATCGCCCGTCAGCATGACCAGTTCGCCGACGCCCGCGTCCTTGAGTGCCTGCACGGCGGACGCAGCGCCCTCCTTCACCAGGTCGCTGATGACGATATGGCCTGCGTACTTTCCGTCAGCCGCCACATGGACGATGGTGCCCACTGCATCGACCTCGGGATACGCCACGCCGTTTTCGCGCATGAGCCGCGCATTGCCGCACAGCACGCGCTTCCCGTCCACCACGGCCGAAAGCCCCTGTCCGGCGACCTCGATCACCTCCGACACGCGATTTGCGTCCGGCTTGCCCTCGCAGGCCGCTCGCAGGCTCTTGCTGATGGGATGGGCGCTGTGCAATTCCGCATGGGCGGCGATGTCCAGCAGGGACGCGGCATCCATGTCCACCGGGACGACGGCGGACACGGCGAACGTGCCCTTTGTCAGCGTGCCGGTCTTGTCGAAGGCCACGGTGTCCAGCCCGGCGAGGGTCTCCAGATGATTCGCGCCCTTGACCAGGATGCCCTTGCGCGATGCGCCGCCGATGCCGGAAAAGAATGTCAGCGGAACGGATATGACCAGCGCACACGGACACGATATGACCAGGAAGGTCAGCGCGGTATAGAGCCAGCTCTGCCACTGACCGGTGACAATGCCCGGGATGACGGCGATCAGCACCGCCGCCGCACACACCGCCGGGGTGTACCAGCGGCTGAAACGGGTGATGAAGCGCTCGGTCTTCGCCTTGTTTTCGCCGGATTCCTCCACCAGCGCCAGGATTTTCGCCACGGTGGACTCACCATAGGCGGCGGTGACGCGCACCTTCATCAGGCCGGTCAGGTTGACGCAGCCGGACAGCACCGCGTCCCCGGCGGAAACGTCGCGCGGGAGGCTCTCGCCCGTCAGCGCGGAGGTGTCCACGGTGGACACGCCCTCCGCCACCACGCCGTCCAGCGGGATCTTCTCACCCGGGCGGACAAGGATGAAGTCCCCGACCTGCACCTGCTCCGGTGACACGCGGACAGTCGCGTCCCCGCGCAGCAGATCGGCATGATCCGGGCGGACATCCATCAGGCTGGCGATGTTCTCGCGGGACTTGTCCACCGCCCTGTCCTGGAGGAATTCCCCCAGCTGATACAGCAGCATGACCATCACGCCCTCGGCGGACTCCCCCACCGCCATCGCGCCCAGGGATGCCACTGCCATCAGGAAGTTCTCATCGAACACCTCGCCCCGGCGCATGTTCCGCAGCGCCGTCAGCAGCACGTCATACCCCGCGATGAGGTACGCCACAATGCAGCAGACCACCCCCACCCCGGGGGCATTCGCCACGCCCGACAGCACCAGCAGCACCGCCGCCAGCGCCGCGCGGATCAGCAGCGTCAAACCGGCATGACCGCCATCCGCGTGGTCGTGATGGTGCGCGTGATCGTGGTCATGATCGTGGTCATGGTGATGGTCGCAGCCGCAGCCCTCCCCATGGGGATGGTGCGCATGATGGGCATGCGCAGCATGGGCGGGCGCGTCCTCCATGTGGATGACGGCATCCGGCTCGACCTCCGCCGCCTTCGCGAGGACAGCCGCCTTCGCCGCCTCGAAGCCCTCGTCCGCCGCCTCCAGCGTCAGCCGCTTCTGCACATAGTTGACGCTGACACGGGTGACCTCGGGCAGCTCCGCCAGCGCACGCTCCAGCTTCGCGGCGCAATTCGGACAGTCGATCTCCATGGGCCAGGATCGTTTCATGATTGCCACAACCTTTCGCACAAACATATGAGCATTTGTTCATTTGTTATTATATGCCCTTGCGCACTCCTTGTCAATAGGAAATTGAAAAAACGGCAGGGAAACTGCCGCTCAATCCTTTTTGCCGGGTTTGACATTGGTGTCCGGGGTGATGGCATCCTCCGCAGGGCCGTGTTCGCGCTCGAAGGCCCGGATGTTCTCGCGGATCAGCGCCAGTACATGGCTGTTCACCGAACGCCCCTCATAGTCCGCCACATAGGACAGCTTCCGCAGCATTTCCGCCTCAATGCGGATCGAAACGCTCTTGACCGCCATGCTCCTGCCCTCCAATAAACATATAGTATGTTTATTTTATGTCCAAAGCATGGTATAATGCGGATGATGGATATATGGTATATCCACTTTATTTGGAGGTGCAGCCATGAGGGTCGCCGTCATTGGTTCTCGCAGCATCACAAACTACCCGCTGGAGGAAGTCATCCCGCCCGGGACGACGGAGATCATCTCCGGCGGCGCTCGCGGGGTGGATGCGCTCGCCCGCGAATACGCCTTGGCGCATGGCCTGGCGTACACCGAATTGCGGCCGGACTACGCCCGATACGCGAAGGGTGCACCGCTGCGCCGCAACCGGGACATCATCAGCCGAGCGGACTATGTGCTCGCCATATGGGACGGGGAATCCCGGGGGACGGCGCAGTCCGTGTCCATGGCGCGGACGATGGGCAAGGAGGTGCGGGTCGTCCGCATCAAAAATCGGCAGACCCCCGAGGGAGTCCGCCGATGAAACGTCAGCCGCAGTCAGCCGATCAGACCTTGAAGTTGACCGCCTGATCGCCCTGCTCGTTCTTGCCGAAGGTGTAGTCATTGCCGGGCAGCACCGCGTTGAGCACGATGCCCACCAGGGACGCCACGGCCAGGCCGGAGAAGCGGATGGTCGCCTCGCCCACCTGGAAGATGATCGCGCCGTCGTTGGAGAAGTTGATGCCCAGCGCCAGGGACATGATGAGCGCCGCGATGATGACATTGCGGGACTTGGTGAAGTCCACCTGATTCTCAACGATGTTGCGCACGCCCACGGCGGAGATCATGCCGTAGAGGATCATGGACACGCCGCCGATGGTCGCAGCGGGCATGCAGGAGATGAGCGCGGCGAACTTGGGGCAGAAGGAGAAGATGATCGCCAGGACGGCGGCCATGCGGACGACGCTGGGGTTGTACACGCGGGTCAGCGCCAGAACGCCGGTGTTCTCGCCGTAGGTGGTGTTCGCGGGCGCGCCGAACAGCGCCGCCATCGCAGTCGCCAGACCGTCACCCATCAGCGTGCGATGCAGGCCGGGGTCTTCCACGAAATTCTTGCCGACCGTGGAGGAAATCGCGCAGATGTCGCCGATGTGCTCCATCATGGTCGCCAGGGCGATCGGCACCATGGTAATCAGCGCCGACACCAGCATGGACACGTCCACGCCCTTGCTGAAGAGGGAGAACGCGGTGTCCTCCCAGGTGAAGGGGAAGCCGATCCACTTCGCGTCCGCCACGGGCTGGAAGTCCACCTGACCGAAGATGGCCGCCACCGCATACGAGCCGACAACGCCCAGCAGGATCGGGATGATCTTGAACATCCCCTTGCCCCAGATGTTGAAGATCACCACAATCGCCACCGCCAGCATCGCGATCCACCAGTTGTTCGCGCAGTTGTTGATGGCGCTGTTCGCCAGGGTGATGCCGATGCAGATGATGACAGGTCCCGTCACCACCGGCGGGAAGAAGCGCATGACCTTATGGCTGCCGAACGCCTTGAACAGCGCCGCCAGCAGCAGATACAGCAGGCCGGCACAGGCAACGCCCAGACCCGCGTAGGGAATCCAGTTGGTCGATCCGTCGGACAGTGCCTTCACCGCCTCATAGCCGCCCAGGAACGCAAACGACGATCCCAGGAACGCCGGCACCTTCCACTTGGTCAGCAGGTGGAACAGCAGCGTGCCCAGACCCGCAAAGAACAGCGTCGCGCTCACGGACAGACCGGGCACGGCCTGGGGCGCGTAGGTCGCGGTCAGCGCAGGCACCAGCACCGTCGCGCCGAACATGGCGAACATGTGCTGGAAGCCCAGCAGGCCAAACTTGGCAGGAGAAAGCTTCTGGTTCTCGCTCATTGGTAAGACTTCCCTTCCTCAGTCGTATGGTAAACGGGTTACATATGCACACCGACCCCAGGGTCGGGGAACAACAGGGTCACGTTTCCGTTCAGCGGACGAGCAGACCGTCATAGAGGGCGACGCCGTCGCCCCCGTCGATCTCCTGCATCATCACGCCGATGCTCTCATTCTGGGAGGTGGGGACATTCTTGCCCACGAAGTCCGCCCGGATGGGCAGCTCGCGATGTCCGCGGTCGATCAGCACGGCCAGGCAGATGCGTGCGGCACGTCCCTGGTCGAGAATGGCATCCATCGCGGCGCGGACGGTGCGTCCGGTGTGCAGCACGTCGTCCACCAGAACGACGGTGCGCCCGGTCACGTCCACCGGCAGCTGCTGTCCCTGCACCTTGATCTTCAGCTCGGACGGATCGCGGTCGTCGCGGTACATCGCGATGTCCACCTCACCCACCGGGCACTTCACATCCTCGTATTTCTCGATGATCGCGCTCAGGCGCTGCGCCAGCGGAACGCCCCGGCGGCGGATGCCCACCAGAACGGTGTTGTTCAGATCCAGCTGCTCCATCATCTCATGTGCCATGCGCGTCAGGGCGCGGTTCATGGCATCGCCCGCCATCAGCTGTGCCTTGGGAATCCCGCTTCCATAGTTCGCCATCGTGGTTGCCTCCTTGAACGCTTCTCGTCACTTTCCGTATGTGCAGAAAAAAACGCCTACCGCACATTTCTGGGCTGGCAGGCGCACACAGCGCTGGGGTTTGCTTTTCGCTCATCCCCGGCGTATATTCCACTCGGATCGCTGCGTGCCTTTTCAGCCTCTCGTGCTGAGTTAAAGGGTTTGCGCTGATTTCCGGCGGTTAGTATAACACTTTTTTCGCGGGATGTAAAGGGCTTTTGCGGCTGATCCGCTGTCTTTCTGATGTTTTTTGCGTTCCGGATCAGTTCGCGGGGATGTATTCGCCGTAGATGAACTCGTGGATGCCCTCGATGTTCTCCTTCAGGCGGGTGTTGTTGCGGAAGGCCACCACGGATGCACCGCCCTCGGTGGTGTGGTACTTCCACGTCTCGTCCATGGGGATGCGGTTCTGCTCCAGGAGGGAATCGCCGCTCTCCAGCCGCGTGAGGATGTCAGAGGACAGCACGCCCATGGCCAGGTCGACCATGTCCCACGCGGACATATTCGTCTCCGCATAGGGCAGGCAGACCTCCAGCAGACCCATCAGCTTGTTCAGATCCATGCCGCCGTCCAGCACCTTCGCCAGCAGCAGCTCCAGCAGGTGACGCTGACGCTCCGTCCGCTTGAAGTCATTGTCGATGGAGCGCAGACGGGCATACATCACCGCCTGAACGCCGTCCAGGTGCTGCGTGCCGTTCTTCTTCTCCAGCTGCTGCCGCCGATAGCCCTTTTCCTGATTGTCATACGCGGGCGGATTCTTCTTCAGATAGGTGTTGATGGCGCTGGCTTCGCTCTTGGTCAGCTCGATGTCGATGCCGCCCAGGCTGTCGATGATGGACGCCAGACCATAGAAGTTGATGACCACATACCGCTCGATGTTCAGCTCCAGCAGGCTGTTGATGGTGCGCATGGCAAGCTGTCCGCCGCCGCGGGCATACGCCACATTGATGCGGTTCTTGTTCTTGTAGCCGGGGATGGTCACATACAGGTCACGCATGACGCTGGTCAGCTTGATTGACCCGTCCTCCTTGTTGATGGACACGATGATCTGCACATCGCCATGGAGCGTGCCCGTCTCGATCTTATCCGTGCGGCCATCCACGCCGATGAGCAGGATGTTGACCACATTGTCGGGCAGGTTGGCGTTCAGATCCAGCTTGTTCGGGTCGACGCTGGTGTCCAGCTCGGCATCCAGGATTTCGATGGCTGCGGTCAGCGCCTCGTCGTCCTCGGGGATGTACACATCGTCCTCCGCGTCAACCGTATCCGCCTCGCGCACCTCGATCTCGCCGCTCGGGTCGAAGAAGAAGTCCTCGTCCTCATCCTCCATCGCTTCCCCCAGCACCGCCGTCGAAAGCAGCAGGCACAGCATCAGCAGCAGTGCCAGCATTCTCTTCATCGTCTTCATACAGGTCATCCTCCCCCATTGGGTTTCACCTTTTTATTATAGCGGCTGATCGGGCAAATTGCAAGTTTTTCGCCGGATTTGTTACATTCTTCCGTCAGTCAGCCGACTGATTCAATTCGTCCAGGGACAATTCGAAGGACGGGAGGAATTCGCGGATGAAATCCTGCACCTCGGGCAGGTCATGGCGCGTCAGACCCGCGCGGATGGATTCCCCGGCCGCGTCGAATTCCCGATTGCCCGCACGCTTTTCCTCCAGGCATTTCACATACGCGCTGATGTTGTCCGCCGCCTTCACCACGCGGTGATCGTAGTCCGTACCGCTGGACAGGTACGGCGAAAACGCCGGACGCAGATCATCCGGCAGCATCGCCAGCAGGCGGTCGTTCGCCATGGCCTCCACGTCCCTGTAGGCCGTGCGCAGCTCGCTGGAATGGTACTTCACCGGGGTGGGCATGTCCCCCGTGATGACCTCCGATGCATCGTGATACACGCCCAGCGCCAGCACATGCTCGGGGTTGACATCGCGGCCATAGCGGTCGCGGCCGAGAATGGCGATGGCATGGGCGATCATCGCCACTTGCAGGGAATGCTCCGCGTCGTTCTCCGGCATCAGCGAACGCATCAGCCCCCACCGGCGGATGTAACGCAGACGGCTGACATAGGCAAAGAAATGGTGCTTCATGGGGATAAGGCCTCCGATAATCGTCATTTGCCTGACTATTGTAGCAGAAAAGCGCGGCTGTTGCAATGAGAAATCTTTCTGCCGGCGTCAATGATGGGTGACAAGGCATATGAACAGGAAAGCGGAAATCTGCATGTGAATCCGGTCATCATTATGACCGGTGGAGAACATCTCAGTGAGGAAGTTCGCGAGAGATTGTCCAGGGTGTTTGGATGCTATGTGCAGACCAACTATTCCTGTACAGAGGGAGGTACGGTTGCTTGTGAATGTACGGAACATCACTTTCATGTAAATGATGATTGGATTATACTGGAATCGGTGGATGAAAACAATCAGCCGGTTCCGTTTGGAACGCAGTCAGCCAAGGTATTGCTGACCAATCTTGCGAATAAAGTATGTCCCCTAATCCGTTTTGAAATCACAGATAGAATTGTCATGCATGCCTTTGCGGCGGTCTTCTCATCGTCGGATGCCTCATCGCCGTCGATGATGGCCTTCTGCCGCTCGATCTCTGACTGCATGTCCTGCACGACAAGGAGTTTCGCTTTGTATCGTGTCAGCATGTCCTTCTCTGTGGCATTCATGCTGCTGGTGATCTCCATGCTTCCCACGATCTGGCGCACGTCCATCATGCTTAGGTCGTCCCGGCGTGCGTAGCGAATATCAGGGTTCTGCGGGTCGAACGTGCCGACGTTGTCCGTTGCGCTCTTGATCTGCTCCGGTTCAAACACGATGTATGACTTGCCGCCGAATTCGGTGTCGTCCACTGCAATTCCGTCGTACCCACGGCTTTCAAGCAATCCCCGGTAGTATTCTCCCGCCTCCGCTGCTTGTTCGATGGACGGATCTTCCGTGTCGTAATCGCCCGGATATGCGTCCCAGATTTCCTCCACCAAGCCATCCAGCGTCCCCGCTTCATACATCTTCTGCACCGACAGGTACACCGGCATTGCGTTTTTCCCCATGCCCTTGTTGTTCAGCTGCTTTGTATTGAACCAGAAGCCCACATGCGCCGTCGCAGCCAGGTAGCCGTCTGCCGCGTTGCTGTCCGCGCCTGTTCCAAGCTTTTCCCGGTCAAAGGATGTGAAGGTGCTGTTCGTTGTGTGATACACCACCAGCGGTTCGCCGTTGTCGTCCGTCACTTCGCTGTCACCGAACCACCGCTTGAATTGCCTGGTTTCCGTTTGAGATGAAAACATTTTGCTGTTGACATCAGAACCTGCATCGAATATACTATGGATGAGGCCGTCCTGCACAGAGCTTCCGGGCAATTGGAGCCCGGCACCACTGAACAGGCTACGAGCCTCGGACTTTTTCCAATAATATATCCCAACGCCCTGCCTTGGGGCGTTTTCTTTTTGCAAAGCATTTGCCAGCAGCTTTGTTACAGCATTCCCTTTGCCGAAAACAGACGCAATATTGTTGCTGTCGATTCGCAGACTGTTGCTTGTACTTGTGCCATTCACATAGACAGGAGCTATTATTTGCTTGCCTTCTATATCCCCGGACAGAATAACGACAACACTGTTCTTCGCGTCAGTTTCCGAACTGATAATCGCAACAGGATTCTCCAACATCTTTGGTAGCTTTTTCAGCCATGCTTCACCCATGAAGTGATCCGCATCCTTTGTTCCGTTGACGATGTAATCCACATGCTTTTGATTGATCGTCATCGGCAGGTCGCCCAAGCCGATTTTACGATACAGCTCGCTTGTGCGTCCTACTAACAAAGAATCCCCTGTCGGGAAATTGCCATTTTTCCAGTCGTCCACTTGTTCGGCAAAAGATTTGCTGTAGTCATATTTGCCATCAGAATTTCGCAGGCTGAACTGCACGTCCTCCATCGGCACGGTCTGCTGCACATCCTGCTGATTTTGCTCCCCCTGCTCCCCATTCACCATCTCTTCCGCAGCGATGTCCCACTTTTGCTGTAGGCCGTCCACGTATTGGATCATGTTTTTGTTCAGTTCGCGGAGGGCGAGGCTCTCCCTGTGTCCGCCGGTGAGGGTGGCGAAGACCTCGCGCACCTTGCGCGCGAATTCCTTGATGGTGGACTTAATGGTGTTTTTGACGCTCTTGGGGGCTTTGCGAATGAATTCCGTGTTCTGCAGCATGTATTCGGATGCATCGGCGATGACTTCCGCCTCCGCGCCGCCGAGGGTCATTTTCTGCCCGAAACTGATGGCCGTTTCCAGCTTATTGCGCACCAGTGCCTCATAGCTGATGTTGCGCTTGCGCAGGGACTCCCTGACCGCCTGACGGTATGCGATTTCATTTCACCCCCAGGCGAGGTGGGACGTCGAGCAGGATATACGCATCGTTATCATCGCGCTTAAGCCCACAGGCCTCGAGAATATCTTGAGACATGTCAGGACTCCAGTTCGTCTCCTGCCAAACCACCATTCTGATTTCGACGGTGCGTTGCCATCCGTAATCTTCATTTTTTGTATCCTCCTTCATTTTTTCGTCCATGCAGCTCGTGCATTGGGTCGACGCTTGCCATGGTCTTGATGTATTCCTCCGCCGCCTCCACGCTGTCCACCGTCAAGGGCAGATGCGTCTCGCGGCCGGTGTTGCGGTTGATGTACCCCACCTTGTACGAGGCGTTGCCGTACCGCTTGATGTAATAGGTCGTTCCGTGCTGTTCGACCGTTTCCACCACCTCCGCCGGGCGGTGACGCTTGCGGAGGTCAGGGAGCGCCGCGTCCTTGGGCATCATCCAGATTCGGCCTACCTTGATCGCGTCCGGCATCGCATCACGGGCGACGCGCTGGTAAAACGCATTACAGGACATGCCGACTGCATTGCACCAGTCAGCTGCCTGAATGTACTCACGGCCATTGATTGTAAGCACCATCGGTTCAACCATTTTCGTCATTCTCCTTACTTCTACTTGTGGCAAAACACATACTTGCTCGCGTAACAGTCGGTAAACAGGGGATCATCTCTGTGCTCTTTTGCCCATGCATCTACCTCGCCGGTCGTCCCCTCATTTCAATCCACCCACCCCAAGCGGGGTGGGAATAATGTGCATTTCACTGCATTTGCTGGATTTAGGTAAGCTACGCGCAAGCTGCCCAATCAATGCTTCACAACGTGCTCGACGTACTCCTGCACCTTGTTGTCTACTGCGTCTGCATCCTCAATAAAGAGCTTCGCCAGGCACGCGTAGAATTCAGGCACGTCCACACCGAACTTTTTTCCGGCAGCGTGATAGTCGCTGTATATGGCGTTCATCGCCCAGTAAAACTCCAACTTCCGTTGCTCGCCGGTGATGCCCATGTTCAGCGCATACTGCTGCGCCTGATGCCAGGTGTACTTCTCGCCCTTGATTCCGTCATCGTCCCACATCGCGTCCACCCACTTGGTCACGGTCCCCTTGTCGAGTGGTTCGCCGTCATGGCGGGGCTGATGGCTGACGGGTGTTGTGTTCCCTCGGTTGTCCTGATAGTCCCTGATGCTGATGGTATTCACATCGCGTGTGGTCGGCTCTGTCATCTTGTCCAGGGCTTTCCCGGCCTTGTCGGCCATTCTGATACCCACGGATCGCCATCCCGGCCATGACTTCCTGCACGATGCTCATATCATCGTCGTTCACGTCAAGGATACTTCTTGCCGTATCTCGAATCGCTGTTTCCATCGAAACGCTATAGGTATCGGTGTAGTTGCTGATCCATGTATCACGCATGGCTTCGCGAACGTTGTCGTATTCTCCATCTTCTACCATGCGCTGTGCTTCTTGCGTGCAGGATGCCTTGATGAGCTTCACAAGTTTCGCCTGTGTGATTGTTTTCTTCCAGCTTGTCGCCGGGTTTGTGATGTTGGCAAAGGCTTCGATCTGGCGTTCGCCATAATTTTTCGTCACATCCTGATTATCGGAAAGGTAAATTCCATATCCTTCCACCGTGCCATTCACGCCGCCTTGTTTGCTGGTGTCGAACACAGTGAATTCTGCATTCGTCCCATGGTACACCTTCAACAGCTTCCCCTCAGCGCCCCTGATCTTGCTCTTGCTGAACGCCTGCTCCGCCGCTTCATCCACCATCTGCTGAGCTTCTGCGGTGTCTCCCGCTTCCACTGCACTCAGGTATTCCGTGTCGCGGCGGGCGTATTGACGCTCAGTTTTCGCAAATTCCCTATTGTAATTTGCAAGGTCAGAGAGTATAATAGCTATAGGAAGGTCACCGCCTCTCCTTGTCTGGTATTCACCAGCAGAAGGAGTCTTTGTAAGAGCGGTGTTACCTTCTTTTTGTTTTTCCACGACTACCGCATCATGCACTTCATACATATTTGACATTTCGCTGTTCTGCGAAACGACAACACCCATATAGTATTGCGTTCCATCAAGGGCAACAGATGCAGCAATGATCGCCGTGTCTTTCCCATTATGGTCATTTTCCACATGCATCCTTCTCCTTCCCGATCCTGTCCTCGGGGAAGGTCTCGACCAGGTTGATCTTGATCCCGCCCTCCTTCAGCGCCGCCTCCATGGCCTCCTCAGTCGTCAGCGTGTGGAGAACAATATCCTCCACCGCCAGCAGAAAGCGCTCCAGCCGGACTGCGTGGAAGCCGTAAAGCCTGTGCAGTGCGACGCAGGACGCGGCGTAGAAGGCCTTTGTGGCGAATCGTTCGCCTTCCTTGAACCCTTCCTGCCATGCCCGCTGGCGAACATCCTCCGCCAGCAGGCTGGTCTTGCGGAATGCCTTGATCTTTG
Source organism: uncultured Faecalibacterium sp. (assembly GCA_964547515.1). Lineage (GTDB taxonomy): Bacteria > Bacillota > Clostridia > Christensenellales > Aristaeellaceae > UBA11524. The sequence continues at coordinate 18,527 of CAZJOA010000001.1, read as the reverse complement.
CCGCAGCCTTTGCTTCTGCGCGTTCCTGCGCCCTTTTCTGTTGCCTATTCACTGTTATATCCATTCCTTTCGCCGTGAACGCCCCTCTTTCTCACAAAAACCGCCCTCTGAGCCGTTCCAGCATCATCCTCGTGAATTTCTCCGTCCGAATCTGCAAGCGCTCCTGAAGCCTTTTTTGAGCGTTTTAGAGGCATTCGCGTTTTTTGTGTCCTTCCATTCACCTTCCCAGACCCCCACAGGGCAATGAGGATGGCCAACATGGCATCTGATCCGAGTCTCGACACCGTCAGGAAAGCGTGCCGCCGTAGGTCGTGTCCATCTGCATCTGCTCACCTGCCACGCGCTGACGTTCCGCCTCGACCCTCAGGGCAAGCTTGTACCGCTCCTCCTGGCCGTCAATGAGACCGTAGAGCAGGCCGCGCGTCAGTGGCGACGGGTACTTGTTGTAAATCTCCGCCGCGCCCCGCGTCAGACCTGCCCACCAGGCTTCATCCAGGCCAACAGGCGGATTCTCGTACTTGCTCAGCAGCTTGAAGACCTCGCGCATCATGTTCGTGTTCATATCGGTCATGCCTTTTCACCTCCTTTCTGTCCTCGGGGCCGTAACTTGTAAAGCTCCGGACCCCCTTTCCCACTCTATATATATATTTATATTTTATATTTTTATAGTTACATCTAAAAATAGGTTACATTAGGGTAAACCCCTTGATTTTACCGGCTTTCGAGTGTAACCCCAATTTTTGCCAAATCGCTCTTAGGTTACAAAAACGGCAGAATTCCGCTTAAAACGGGCAGTCGGGCGGTCTTTCAACCGCCTGGAAGACCTTTATGAAGCCCTTCTGCACACCGAAATCGGGGCTCCTGAAAGTCTTGCCCATCTTCTCCCAGCCGGGGAGCGCCACCATGATGTTGCCAATATCTCGCGAATCGCTGCGCGTCGGCATCCTGATGGAAGCGTCCTGCCGCAGTGCCCTCACCCAAAGCTCCAGCACGCTGACCTTGGCGCCAACCGGCAGCCGCTCGCAGTATGCGCGGATCAGGCCTTCTCGGGGGTCGTCCTCCTCTGCGCTCTTCTGCTGTTCGCGGATGTCGGCCAGCAGATCCATGCTTGCGTATGGTTTGAGTTCGCCGCGCTCATAAAGCACCTTGGCCTCAGCCCAGCACTGCCGGACGTATGCCTTGTGCTCCTCGATGTGGTCAAAAAACTCATATCCGCTGAGCTTGCAGATGATGGGGTAGAAGCGTCTGTTGCCGGTCTTGTCGGCCAGGAAGTTGGGGCTGTTGGTTGTGCCGATGAAGATGCATCGCCGCGGAAGGTCCTCGACGTACTTGGCGTAGGCTGCCCGTGCTGAGTCCACCTGCCGGGTAATGTAAGCCTTGACCAGCTCGACTTCCTTGGCGCGCGCCGTGGCCAGCATCTCGGGGATCTCGATGATCCAGCCGCCGTTAAGCGCCTCGATGCCCTCTCGCCCCTCAAAGGTCTTGACCTCCTTGAAGAACTCGTCCTGCATGGCCAGCGTGCGGACCAGCGAGGATTTGCCTCCGCCCTGACGGCCTACCAGCACCGGCACGTCGTCGAATTTGCATCCGGGATTGTAAGCGCGGTGAATGCCGCCAGCGAAAACCAACCGGCTGACTTCCCTGCTGTAGGGCGTGTCCTCGCATCCTGTCAGGCGGTGCAGGCAGTTGGTGATCCGGGATTCGCCGTCCCATTCCAGCTTGTCCAGCATCTCCACCAGCGGATCCACCGTGCGTGTGCGGAGGAAAACGCGGAAAGCGTCGTCCAGGTTCGCGCGGTGGCTCAGTCCGTAGGTGGACTGGAAGTAGAGGCGCACGGCTGAATCGTCTGCATCCTTCCATGGGACCCACTTGCCGCCGGAAAGCTGTTCAGCCTTGCCGGTGAGCGCGTTGAAGCGCACGCTGTCGGAGAAGGTGTCCTGCAGCAGGCTCAGGAAGGTCTGAATGGTCGGCTTGTACGTCGGCATGGATGCGCTGTTATGCACCGATGACAAATCCGGCATCATCGCGGAGCACCCCCCTGTCGTACCTTGCCATCAGCTCGTTGACCTCGCTGACGCTCCCGGCCTCCTCCACCAGCCCCTCGAAGTAGTCGATGGTCTTCATGGTGTCTTCTGCAATGGCCATGTTCCACCATTGGGTTGCATTTCTCGCGTCTTTCGGGGTGCTGTGAGCGTCTTTGTAAAAAGCCCAGCAATCCCGCCAGTCACGATCCAGAAGCGCCAGAAAGGCCGTCTTTGTAATGCTGAGGGCGCGTTCCTCATCACGCTTGCGCTTTTCCGCTTCCTTTGCGGCATAAATGCCGTCCAGGGTGATCTTCTCGGCCTTGACCAGCCCAAGGGAAAAGTACTCGTCAGCCTTGCGGACAGCGGTGTAAAAGCTGCAGTTCTCGTACAGGCGGATGAATTCGACTGCGTCTCCACCCTGATGGCAACCGTAGCAGTACCAGCCGGACTTGTGCACCTTCAGCGACGCGGTTTTTTCGCCGTGGAATGGGTAGCGGATGTACCCTGCCCTGTTGGGCTGGAAACCGTAAAACTCGACGACCTGACGGCTCGTCACGGCCTTTTTGATGATCGGTGCAGCGTCACGGACCGTCATGGTTGTCGCCTCCTGTCAGGATGTCCATCAGGCACTTGCCGGTTTCGTCCTTGTGGCAGAAGTGAAACTCGACTCCGTACCTGCTGGACATGGTGTGGATCGCCTTGAAAAGCGTCTCCGGGCTGACCTTGCTGATGGGTTCTCCAGCTTTGTGCCTGTCGGTGGTGGTGTGCCAAACGGGGGACTTCCAGCCCGCCAGCCCGCCGGGAGGCAGTGCCTCCTCGGTCAGGATGACGAGCCGGATTCCTGCCTCCTGTGCCTTTTTGCACTCTGCAGAAAAACGCCTGTGGTCTCGGCAGATGTCCATGGCCAGCTCCAGCACGCCGGACTTGGTGTCCACGCAGACGCTGCCGTTGTTGGCAAGCTGGTAGTCGCCGACGTAGAGCTTTGACCGGGCGATCTTGTGCCCCATGGCCTCGATCTGCTTTTTGATGTTCTTGTGCTTTCCAGCCTGATTGCGGGTGTCTTCCAGCAGGATCATGCGTTTTCACCGCCGTTGTCATTGATGATCTCGCCGGTCTCCTCGACGATGTAGGTGATCGGCTCACTAACCATGTCCGCGCTGATGGTGTCGTGCACGCTCTCGTCCATGGCAACCTTCCCGCCGACTTCGGTGGAGATGGGTGCGTACTTCAAAACCTTCTTGAGCACGGTCTTCTTGGCCATCTCTTCAAAGTTGGTGTCCCAGGGGGAGGACCAGCCCTTCTTCACTGCGTCGCTGAAACGCTTTGCGTGAGCACGGACTTCCTCCACCCCCATGACCTCGAAACCAAATCCGCCGTCCTTGGTCTTGTAGTAGGCGTAGAAGGCGATGGGGTCGCCGCGGTCTGCCTTCAGACAGGGGGTGTGGTTGATGGTCGGGTCAAGGCCATACTGGACGTGAAAATCGTCGTTGGCGTACACGGTGTACGCGCCGATGTTGGAGATGTTGCCGCTGCGGTAGGCAAGGTCGATCAGGCCCTTGTAGCCGAGCTGGAACTGGCATTCTGTCTGGCCGGTCTTGCCGTTGCGCCGGGGGAGCAGATAACCCTGCCCCAGGGGCGTGTTGGGTTCGATACCGAGCTGTGCGGCGGTCATCATCGCGCCAAGGAAGGACGTGGGTGTGCATTCCTGCAACTTGGCGTTGCTGGAAATGGCCGTCAGCACGATGCGCTGAAAGCGCTCCGGGGTCAGGTTCGCAGGCAGGGCCATCTTGATCTGGCCGCTCATGCGCTGAACGTAGTCCTGCAGGGTGACGGGCTTCTTCTGCTGCGTGACGGTGGTCACGGGCGCTTCCGTGCGCTTTTCCGCGGCCTTTGCGATGGTGGTAGGCATTTCTTCGTCCTCCTTATTTGATGCTGAAGACTCGCGTGGGCTTGCCTTCGGTGTAGTAGCTGACCAGCTCCGGGTGTTCGCTGACGGCCTTCTTCGCGTCAAAGCGCTTCGCCCCGGCTTTGAACTTCCAGGTGACCTTGTGCGCACCGGCAGTGCCGACTTCGTTCTCGCCCAGATCCGCGCACAGCGTGTGCTTGATGGTCTCCTGCTCTGCCTCCAGCGCCTTGATCTGCTTGTTCAGGTCGAGCCAGCGCTCCACCATGCCGTCGCGGCCGTAAAGCTTGATGGTCTCGCCGTTGGAGAAACCGAAAACCTCCTTCAGCGCGTCGTCTGTGGCCTCACTGCCGTCCATGGCCGGGGGAACATCCAGCTCCAGGCAGTGCATGAAGTCCTGCGCGGCATTGTACAGGGCTTCGATCTCGCTGTCCTCCACCAGCAGGGAGGTGATGCAGAAGTCGGGCTTGGGTACGCCCGGATCGCGGTGCAGATGGTAGATGCGGAAGTCGGAGTTTCCGATCAGCACGGCGATGTACCACTGTCGGCGCTCCGTGACAGCCATGTACTGCACGGCCTGTGCGTAATACTGCCCCGGGAATTCCTCACCCTTGAACTTGGGGGCGTTGTATGCGCTGGTGGTCTTGATTTCCAGCCCTGCGTCCTCGCCGACCAGCAGGCGGTCAGGGGACGAATGCAGGATGGGGTACTTGTCGTTGCGGTAGATGAAGTTGGTTCGCTGTACGCGCTTGCCGCTCTGCTTCTCGAAAAGCTGAGCGACGAATTCCTCCATGAAGGTGCCGAATTCGGTCTGGAGGTTTCCGCCGAATGCGGGGATGCGGCCGGTGCGCTCCGCCCACAGGCTGTAGGCGCTCTGCCAGGGGTTCATGCCGAGAATCGCGCCGATCTCGCTGCCGCCGATGGTCTTCTTGCGCTCTTCGAGCCATGCGGCCTTGTCCATGTCCGCGATGGATACCTTGGTGATCATGTTGATTGCTCCTTTCAAGCTCCGATTTTGCCGACAGGACCTTCCCAGCCCAGGAAACGCAGGAAGGGGATGCGCGGGATCTTTGTCCTGGTGCCGATGCGGATCACCGGGAAACCCAGACCCTTACGGCCTTCTTCGGTCTCAGCAGCCTTGCTGATGCTGTAGGGCGTGCATCCCAGCACACCGGCAACGTCTGCCGGGCAAAGAAAGACGCAAAGCATCCCTGCAAGGTCAGCCATGGAAGGGGCTTGACAGGAGTTGTTTTTCGTGTTATCATCCATTTGTTATATCCATTCCTTTCTGTCCGTCGGGAAGTCGTGTCCCCGGCGGACTATTTTTTTGTGCCGGATACAGGGGTCGAACCTGTATCGTCCTCCATATTGAGGTGGCTCTGCCGATTGAGCTAATCCGGCGTGATAGCCCACCTTTGACGCATAAGACCGCGCAGGTGGGCGGCATGGGGTAAGAGGTTAGACCCCATCGCCTCGGGCTTATAGCCCTAAGGAGGATACCTGCTGCGCACATGCCAGCGCAGCAGTGGTGCGGCGCGGAGGGGTTGCACCTCCGTCAGGCCATCGGGGGAGACGATGCCTGTCCCTGGTCGCCGCATGCGGGGCGGATGCCCCGTTACATCATCTCAGCCATCACCATCACGGCGAACGAGAAGATCACGACTGCAACGCCAGCCCCCATCAGGACGGCATTTTCAAACCGCTCCATGGAGTGCTTCGGGGGCGTGTACGGCCTGACCGGGACGATCCAGCGTGTTTCGTTTGCCGGGATGCTGTTGCCCTGCCGGTGGATGCGGTTGCTGCTGCTTCCGACCATGTTCATTCGTCCTCGTCCTCCTTCATCTCCATGTTGTACAGCTTGCACTCGACCAGCTCGACGTTCTTGAGGGCCTCGGTCAGCAGCTTGTCTGCAAGGGTCTTGATCGGCCAGCGCGTCATCTTGGAGAGCTCGTTGAGCTGGTCGTAGATGCCCGTGCTCACACGGATCACGCCGGGGTTGTCAGAACGGGACTTGCTGTAGTTGGGGAGTTTGATCTTGTTCATCGTGTTCCATTCCTTTCTGTCTGTTGGTCGTGTCGGTTATGCGGGCTTCTTGGTCGCGCTTTCCAGTGCCGTCAGGTAGCCCATCATAAAGAGCTCCACGTCGCGCTTCTTTTCTTCCGGGCACTTGCTGATCAGCTCGGCCAGCTTTTCCATTGCCTGGTCTTTGCAAGTGTTGGACATGTTGTCACCTCCGTTCGGTTGCCGTTCGCCTTGTTGGCGTGGTATGATAAGGAAAATGTTGAAAGGGTGATCCCTGTGAATGATGAGATGTTTGCCTTCATGAGCAAGGTTGTTGGCCTTGCGACTCGTAGCGGCCGCTTCCATGTTGAGGATGTTACCGCCATCTCAGGATAGCCTACCCTCCTGCGTGAGGCCATCGATGCCGGTTGGATCTATTGCAAATCCTCCGACCAGCACATCACCCCGGACGGCTTTGCTGCCTACCGGTCAGCCAAGTTTGATCGTGACCAGCGCGCCGATCAGGCCGCACGCGAATCCCATCACCACATGAAACGCAAGGTTGTGGAAGTAGCACTTTCGATACTTGGGGCAATCCTCGCATCTGTCGCAGCCGCCGTAGTGGCTCATTGGCTTCACTGACTCACCTCCCTCATAACACAATGAAAGGATGATTTCTAATGGATTCTCGTCTCCGCACCGCCCATAATCTTGTTCTCTGCCCCTTTTCTTCCGGGAAGCCTTTCACCGTTTTCACTCCGTTCTTCATCCAGGAGGACGGCAAACCTTTCTTCCTTCCTTGCAACGGCTGCGAACACATGAGCGGATGCAGCACCTGTTCCCGCTGCTGTGCCTATGTGACCCTCCGGCTGAATGGCCTTGACTACTCGGCGGACGATGCCCAGTGCTTCACGCTTCTCCCGCCATCTTCAGCACCTGCTTGAAGCACCTGTAGTACTCCTCCGCAGCTCTTGTCGGCTTTCCAGTCTCCTGGCACGTTTTCGGCAGCTCCCCAACGCATCCCGTTTCCTTCATGATCGCGTTCAGTACATTTAGCCGCCCTTCCTCGCCGATCCGGCTGAGAATGCACTTGTCCAGTTGCTCAAGCATCTGGACAGCATATGTTCTCGCCATGCCTTCACCTCCCTGATAACTTTCGGTCGTGTTTTATGCTTGCAAGGATATAATAACACGTCATTTTATCCTTGTCAAGACAATTTTTAAATAATTTTATCCTTGCAGGAATAATCTTTTTGTGCTATACTCTTCGTGAGGAGGTGATAAAATGCAGAACCGTATCCGAAAGATCAGAAAAGACCTCAAACTGAATCAGACAGAATTCGGCAGTATGATAGGTGCTTCTCAGAAAATGATTACTACCTATGAAACCGGCACAGTTGTCCCTGACAAATCCATTCGCATGCTGATCTGTCAGAAGTTCAACGTCAACGAGGTCTGGCTGGAAACGGGCGAGGGCGTGCCATACAAGGAAGGGCTTGTCCCTGCGCTGGAGATCGCGCTGCGTGACATGCCCGCCGTGAAGGCCGCACTGGAACGGCTGCTGCCCCGCCTGACCGTCGAGGACTTCCAGCACATCAACGATCTTGTCCAGCGCATCCTGGACGACTAAAAAAGGCCGCTTCGGCGGTCTTTTTGTGCGTTGACACATATTATTCTATGTGTTATAATTGACTCGTTAGGGGGTGCATACCAATGAGGAGCTATTCCTCAAGGGAGGTTCTCCGCTTGCTTGAGGATGATGGGTGGTATCTTGTCCGCACAGCAGGAAGTCATCACCAGTTCAAGCACCCGACGAAGCCGGGGACTGTCACAGTCAAGCACCCGGATAAGGACATCCCTCGTAAAACGCTTGACAGCATCGAGCGCCAGTCGGGGCTTCGCTTTCGCTAAGCCCCGCACCCCCTAACGCCTTGAAAGGATGTGACATGCATGAAGAAACCCAATCGTTACGTCTACCCCGCCATTTTTACCTATGAGGAAGGCGAAGAAATCGCCGTTGTGTTCCCCGACTTGGATGTTGCTACCAGCGGCACCACCGATGAGGATGCAATGCTGTCCGCCCGTGAGCTGCTTGGCCTTGTCCTTTTCGGTATGGAGGAGGATGGCGATACCATTCCCGCGCCGTCCGCCGTCGTGACCATTCCCCATGCGTCGAATGAGGTTGTCACATTGGTAGACGTGTTCATGCCCTCTGTTCGCCTTGGTCAGCAGAACAAGAGCGTTTCCCGCACAGTTTCACTCCCTGCCTGGCTCAATGCCCTTGCGTTGGAAAAGCAGGTCAACTTCTCTCAGGTGCTCCAGTCCGCTCTGATGAGTCAGTTAGGCGTTCAGAACCATACGAACCTTCGATGATAATAAAGGCGCAGCCATTAAGGCCGCGCCCTTTTTCATTCTTTCCCTTGTGCCTCAGCTCGTTCCTTCATGTATTTCCTGTTCAGGCTTCGTGCTGCGAAGCCCTGCACCAGTTCCTGCACCAGCTTCAGTTCTTCCTCGTCCTCGATTGCCTCCACCAGTTTCATGATATACTTTTTTGTTGTCATAAGTCTCGTTTTATCCTCCTTTGTTGTTTTTTCTCTTTGTTCGCTTTTCTGTTCCCCATTTTTTGTCGTAATATAATTGTATTATTTAGCGGCCACGGGTAGTGTATCTTGATATCCTGCGGCCTGGGTCTTGTCCGCATCGTCTCGCCCCCTTGCCTTGTTGTGATCCCATTGTCGCGCATCCCGGCGGGATATGCAACCAGCAAAATCGGGATTTGACCCCCCAAATCACCCTGCAATTTTAGAGGGGAGTGTTGCAACATGTCGGAGCATGTCGATATTGATCACGTCAGGTTGTTGATAGATCAATCCGGCTTCACATACCAGGAGATCGCCGACGGCAGCGGCGTATCCACAACGACCATCTCGCGCATCATGCGCGGAGACGGCGCGCAGACCGGGACCGTCTCGCAACTCCTCGCATTTTTAACGCCGTCCGTGCCACCACCGCCCGAAGCACCCGCCCCGGATGCTCCGCCGTCTGATTGCATCTCCCGCGAGGTGCTGGCTGTCGTCCTCCACCAGCACCAAGAGCAGGTCGCGATGTTGAAAAAGCTCGCACGGCAACGTCTGCGGTGGATCATCATCCTGGCCGTCGCCCTGGTCGCGGTGGTTGCATGGTTTTTGTGGGATTTGACTCACCCCGAGGTGGTTCTGATCCGGCTGAAACAGGCTGGGTATCTTGGCCGCATTCTGCTTGGAAAGAATTGATATATCATTGAGGTGATAATGTGAACTGCCGTAAATGCAAAAAGCCCCTCCCTGAAGGGGCCTCTTTCTGTTGCTGGTGCGGTATCAGCCAAACGCCACCCGCCCGTGCTCCTCGCAAAAACGGCAATGGCCTTGGCAGCGTCTACAAGCGGCCAGACAGGCCCGGGTGGTGCGCGGCGTACACTGTCGGCTTTATCGATGGCGCGCAAAAGCGTAAGGTGAAGTCCGGCTTCCGCACGAAGAAAGACGCGCAGGAATATCTGTCCGCAGTGATCGCAGGAATAGAGGAAAGACAAACAAAAAAAGACCCGACTGTCGCGGAACTCTACCAGCAGTATGTTGATGCTCCGGGGAAGAAGCCCGGAATGGGCACGATGATGGCATACAAAACAGCTTTTGTCCGTCGGATTGATCCGGCATTCGGCGATTAACAGATTGACGCCGTCACACTGCAGGATATGGAGCAGGCTATTTCCGGCCTGAAATATGACACTGCGAAGGACGTAAAAAATCTGATGTCCAACCTTTTCAAGCGTGCCTTTGCAGATGGTTTTGTCCAGGTCAACCCTGTCCCCATGTTGCAACTGCCGGAAAACAATGCCGCAGAAACCGTCCCGTGGTCGCCGTCAGAAATCGAAACGCTGTGGCGCGCCTACGGGGACGGTGATCGCATCGCCTCGGCGTGTCTCCTGATGATCTACACCGGCATGATGCCTGGTGAGCTGTTCCTGCTCAAGCCTTCCATGATCGACTGGGACGCGCATACCATCATCGGCTGCGGCCTGAAAACCAAAGAGCGCCGCGAACGTCCCATCGTCCTGTCGGATTCCGTCGTTCCCGTCCTCGCTGACCTTTGCGCTACATCCACCAGCCGTGCCGGGCTTGTCCTCGGAATAGAGAAGAAAACGTTTTATCGGCGTTTCGCGGAAATGAAGGAACGTCTGCACATCCGCCCTGAGATTCGGCCGTACTCCTCCCGCCATACCACCGCGACTGAGCTTGAGCTTCTCGGCGTGTCTCCGTCCGTCATCGCAAACGTCCTGCGCCATCGCAACTACGCAACGACTGCGAAACACTATATCACCATCAACAACGACAAGGCCATCGAGGCGGTCAACAAAATCGCGGCCGCCTCTAAAACAAAAGATTCGTGACAGCTACGCGGTAAGCTACACAACGCAATTATTCGAAATACCAGCCCATTTTTGGTGAAAATCAATGCCATTCGCCCATAACACAAAGGAACCGCAATCCCTTGAAACCGTTGGGATTGCGGCGTTTTTTCGTCCTCAGGTCAATTTCGTTTGCTTTCTATCCTCCATCCCCCAAGCGGGGTGGGACAGCAAAAACAACCAACGCACGCGCATGCGTCATTGGTGGTTTTCGACAAAAAGTACCGATTTTGCCCCGGCATGAACGGGGCGATGGCGCGGAACAGGGGCGCAGTCGCCCGCTATTCCGGCGCAAGGCGGTGCGAACCGAACGGGGGTTTTGTGTGCACTGGCGGTTCGCACGGCTCAGAGGATCAGTTCGCCTTCGATTTCGTAGGTCTCCTTTGCGCCGATGTGCGTCACCTTGCCCTGGTAATTGTTCCCCAGCGTGTAGAACCGCAGGCTGTCGCAGGTCGGGTCGATGGTCTGCTCCAGCTCATGGCGGAGCAGCTTGAACTGCGCGTTATCCAGGACGCATTCGAAGACGGAATTCTGCACGCGTGTGCCATGGGCGACGCATTTCTTGGCGACCATCCGCAGCCGTCGTTTCCCGGCGGCGGTGGTGGTGTTGACATCGTAGGTGATGAGGATCAGCATGTGTCCTCCTTGTGTCATTTCCAGAGGAAGGGCGGATAGTCATCCAGATCCCCGCGGATATGGCGTGCCAGCAGCAGCGCCTGCACATGGGGGATCAGCCCCCAGGGCATTTTCTCCTTCAGGTAGGGATGGGTGATCTCATCGCGCTTTTTCTCCTGCCAGTGCTTCAGAAAGAGCCTGCGCCCCGCGTCATTCAGCAGGGTCGTACCGCTTTCCTGACGTTCGAAGTGCTTGTCCTGGATGATGCGGTTGTTGATGAGCGTCAGCACCAGCCGGTCTGCGAAGGGCGCTCGCAGCTCTTCCTCCAGATCGAGCGCAAGGGACTTCCGCCCCGGACGATCCCGGTGCAAGAATCCGACATAGGCATCCAGACCGTTCGTTTCCAGTGCGGCGGCGCAATCGTTGGCCAGCAGGGTGTAGGCGAAGGACAGCATTGCGTTCACGTTGTCCTGCGGAGGACGGCGATTGCGGCCGTCAAAGGGGAAGTCCGCCCTTTGGCTGAGGATCAGTTCGCCGAATACGCTGAAGTACTGCACGGCGGATTCGCCCTCCAGGCCACGCAGGATGTCGAGTTCCTCCGTTTGCCGGATCAGCGGGAGGGCTTGCTGCAACCGTTCGGAGGCTTCCCTCACACGCGCCTGATCGACCCGCAGGGCATGGTCGCGCAGGGTGCGCTCCAGCACCCAGCGGCTGTTGAAGACCTTCCCGGTAATCATGTTGCGCGCGATCCGGCAGCTGTGCGCTTCGCTGTCCGCGATGCGGTATTGCTCCCGGCGCAGCAGCACATTGCCCTGGCTCATACCGTTCACCCGCGCCAGAAAGCGCCCGTTCGGGGTCATGAACGTCAGCTGGATGCCGCGTTGGGCGCATTCGCCCATCAGCGCAGGGGTCGCCCCGGCATGGGAGAAGGTCACGATGCCTTCCAGGTTCAGCAGAGGAAAACGGGACACCGCCTCGCCCCCTCGGCTGACGACAACATTCTCGTTCTTGCAGGACAGGAAAAGGTCTTCGCTGGTGATGTAGAGGGTGTTCAGCAGCTTTCTCATCCGTCCTCCTCCAATCTGTCCCGGATATAGGAGGCCACGTCGGATGTCCGGACGAGCTTGGGGACACAGATGTCCCGCAGGGAACAGGCGTTGCAGCCCTTCGTCGGCTTGGCCTTCGGCGTGTGACCGGCGCGCGCATATCGGTGCATTTGCTCCAGCGCTGTGACGACCTCCGCACGCAGCGCTGCGTCCAGCAGAACATTCTCCCGCCGTCGCGTTTCCCCATAGTACAGGCTGCCCTCCGGGATGTCACACAGCAGCATTTCCTCCAGGCACATGGCCTGTGCGCATAGCTGAAGACGATCGGCATTGCCGGGTTTGGGTTCGCCCCGCTTGTATTCCACGGGATAGGGCTGCCAGCGCCCTTCATGGCCGCGCAGGGGGACGCCCTCGTCCGACCGGCGGAATTCCACCACATCGCAGAACCCGCTGACCCCCAATGTGTCCGAGAACACGCGCAGGCCGCGCAGGATCAGCAGATCGCCGCGCATTTCCCGTGCAGACGCATCATGCGCCCGACTGTGGAAGACCTGCCCGTCCGCCGTGCGTTCATTCTCCTGCCATTGCTGTTCCAGGTGGATCAGCGCCCACTGCCGCGGACAATACGCAAAATGCTGCAAGCCGGAAAGCTGGAGCGGCTCGCGGGGCATATTACATCCCCTCGATCACTTCGCAGGCAAGGCCGGGCAGTTCATCCAGAAGAATGTCGTAATCGTCGACCGAGGCGGGGACATCCACGCCTGCCTTGCATTTCACCTGCACCAGACGGTGCACCTTCGCGGAGGAATACTGTCCGTCCTTGCAGCTATGCTGCCACCAGAAGACGCGGACGACCTCCATGCTGCCATCGGGACGGGCGGCGGAGGCATCGTTGACAAAGAGCGTCCGCAGCGCCTCCTTCACCACCTGTGCGTCCTCCTGCGTGAAGCCGGTCTTCTCCGCCAGCTGCACATTGATCGAGCCCTTCACCTCATACAGCCCGAAGCGCACGAAATGCTTCGTGCCCATGGTGTCGCTGCCGCGTTCGGACTCGTTTTTGCGTTCGCCGCTGACGCTCTTGGTGATCTGGATGGAGTACGCATCCACCGGGTCGATGCTGACCGCCTGATGGATGGACACCGGCCCGCGCACGCCCACGGACTTGCACCCGAAATCATTGAACGCGAAGACCTGCCCGAAGGTGCGGACATCCAGCCATTGCTCGCAGGCCGTCCGGGCGAATTCGTCCTGATTCTTGATGGTCTTCAGCGCATTGGCACGCGCCTTCAGGCTGATGCAGCCATCGTCGCAGCGGTCGTCGGACTGAACGAAGATCGCATGCCCCATATCCTGCATGCGGTTGCGGAGCTTGCGCTTGATGCACACGTCGGACATCTCGCCGAAGCCCTTGTAATCCGTCCGGGGACGGTTGCCATTGAGGGGGTCGCCGTTGGGGTTGGCGTTGGCGACGGAGATCAGCACGACAAAGTCGATCTTCCTGTCAAGCATCATGGTCATTCTTCCTCCGTTTCTTCCTCGGACTTTTTGGTGTAGAACGCATTCTTTTGCAGGTAATAGCCGGGCAGATAGGTTTCCGTCAGGGGTTTGCCGTATTCGGCGGGATCGAACCGGGACAGCTGCTCCATGATCTCGCCGATCAGGCGGTCATAATGCACGCGCGCGCCGACGGTCAGCCGGGGGTAATACGCCGTTTTGAGCTGATCCATGATGAGCTTGGCGGCATAGCCGGGACGCTGCACGAAAACGGACTGCATGCGGATCGCATTGGTCTCGCGCTTTTCGGTTTCGTCATAGGTGTCGCGTTCGATTTTCTCCATGACGGCCAGCAGACGACCCCATTGATAGCTGCGATCCTTGCGTTCGGGTTCAAGTGCCAAGTCAAACGCCTCCTTCGTGTGGTCGAGGTGATATTTCCGGATGACGGCGCAGGCGATGTAGAGCAGCTTCCGCCGGTTTGTATTGCCGTATATTTGCAGGTTGCCCGCACGGGTGACGAGTGCCCGCAGGATGTCCAGCGGGAAGGCCGCCTGATCGATGCGGCACGCGAGCAGACGCTGCATATGCCCCGCGACGACGGATGTGTCCGCCTTGACGGTCTCCGGCGTGCCGCGCGGTGTCCCGAAGGCAAAATCGATGATGGAGGCCAGGGTCGGACTGGAGATGCTGCGGTAATTATACGCCCAGCAGCAGCCCTCCTCCCAATGGGCGAGGCGCTCCAGGAAATCCGAACCCAGCAGCTCGTTGTAATAGGTGATGGCCAGCCGTCCCGCGGTGGCCGCGTCAAAGGCGGCGATGACGACCTGATCGTCAGCCGCCAGGGAAGCGCTGTATCCGGCCAGCCTTTTGCGCAGATCGACGCGGTAGCTCCTGTAGGTCGGCAGGGACGGCGCGTCCTCCGCCATGGGGAGCAGGGGCAATGTCGGTTTGGGGATCGTCTTGCCCCGGGGATTCCACGCGACGAACGCGCGATTCCCCTGGATGACGGCCTGGGTGCTGATGAGCCACTTCAGGGCGTTATGTGCCTTCTGGGAGGCCGTGTACCCCATGGAAGCGGCTTCCTCCGGCTCGGCGAAGCGTCCGCGGTAGGTGAAATTCGCCGAATCGTTGGCGGAGATGATCTTCGCATTGCCGTTCAGGGCGAACGCGCCCTTCAAATGCTGCCAGGTGATGAAGGTGTCCTCGCCGGTCAGCATGCAAAGCTGCTTCTCGCCCTCCTGCTGGGAGAGATACCAGGCGGTGTACGCCGCCATCAGGGAGATGTCCTCCCACACGGCGGAGCTGGTTTCCAGACCGCCGCCCACGACACGCCAGCAGACCAGGTCCTTGTCTTTATCCACAGGAACGCCTGCGTTTTGCAAATCTTTCCGTAGTGTTCCGCGAAGGATGTATTGAAGCACCGCTGCGGCTTTGGGATGGCCGTAATCAGAGTGCACCCATTTTTCCAATCCCTGCACATACAGAGAATGCTTTGACACATCTGTCTCAAGCAGGTATCCAAGCTGTTCACAAAGCGGATGTGCCGCCGGGCTGCTCGTTCTCCCGGAGGATTCTTCTGTCACTGGGATGATGATTTTCCTGTCCTTGTCCGCCATCCGCGCGGACACGAAGCATCCGTCCACATCGATGGTGATCTCGATATTCGCCTTGGTCACGATGTGTCCGACGGGCGCGAGGGGTTCTTTGCCTTCCTCGTAGACACCGGCACGGCGCGCCATGGCCTCGTAGGTCTCCAGCGCCTTCTGCATCAGACCCATCACGTCACCTCCCCGTATTCCGCCAGGCCGGAGAAGTTCGCCTGTTCTGCGCCGAAGACCTTCATCTTCATGTCCTTGATGGGCTTGTGCATCGGGCATTCCTCCGGCCGGGGGAAGCGGATGATGCCCTGCTCCATCACGGGGCGGAACAGGTTGACGGTCATTTTGCCGCGCGTTTCGTCCGAATAGGCCTCGTCCGCATAGGTCATGCCGTGGTACATCACCCCGAAGGCCAGCGCGGGCAGGTCATCATAGTACCCCGCGCCCTCACCGAAGACGCAGGGCTCGACATACGCCTGACATTCCCTTGCACCCAGGAACACATCCCGGCGGCCGCCGCGCTCGATCATGCGCCGCGCGATGAGATAATGCTTGTGTTCGTTGCGGTCGGCGGCGAGCTCGGGGCGGTTCTCGTTCCACTCGAAATGCGCCCGCACCTGATACCGGCAGTCCTTCAGGTAGGTGTAGTACGCCAGATCGTTGCCCCCGTTGTATTTGATGGGGCGGATGCTCTTCACCTCGGTCTGAATGCGGTTCATGACGCGCACCTCGTCGATGTACCAGATGAAGGTGGGCTTCCAGTAGACCGAGGAAAGCACGCCCTTGAGGGCTTCGCAGGTGGGCACCTGGTAGCTGTTCTTTTCGCCGCCGACGCGCATCAGCGGGTCGGAAAAGAGCGCATACGGGCCGTACACCTCGAATTCTACAATATTAGGGTGCTGCAAAAATCGTTCCCCTCCTTCAGGCCGGTTTGGTCGTCGTAATATTCCCCGTTCAGGATGTGGATGCTGCCCTCCAGCAGCGTGCAGAGCATGCCCTTTCTCATCATGCGCTCGATCTGCGCTGCGCTGACGGACACGGTGTAGGGCTTGGCCTTGTCCAGCAGCACGCGGGTCCGGCGCATGTCCGCCAGGCTGCCCTCATCCGCCAGACGGGCGATGATGTCCGCGCCGTCCGCATGGGGAACAAGCAGGCTGACGCTTTCATCATCAAAGACTTTGAAGGCATCCCCTGCTGTGCGGAAGGCCTGACCCAGATGATAGGCAGGCAATGCTGTTTTGTCAGGCTTGAACTGCTGATTGGCGGACAGCCATTCCCACAGGGTGTGCCCCTGCACGGGCGTATCCTGATAATTCTCGGGCATGGGGTGATACAGCGCGGTATAATAGTCGCGGACGGCGGCATCGGAGGCCAGATCGTCCCCATAGCGGGACGGGTCGCGCTTGAATTCCGCCAGCAGCGCATTCAGCGCGTCCTGCGCCTGACGGATCTCCCGCAGCGAACCCAGCCTTTCGTCCTTCAGCTGACAGATATACACCGGCTGAGGCGTATCGTGTTCGCCGTGCCGGTTGCAGCGTCCGGCGGTCTGCACGATATTGTCCAGCCCCGCAGACAGGCGGATGACGCTGCCGAAGGAAAGGTCCACACCGGCCTCGATGAGCTGGGTGGACACGCAGATCAGCTTCTCATGGGCGTTCAATGCGCCCTCCAGGTCGGTAAGCACCTGCTTGCGGTGCGCCATGCACATCCCGGCGGACAGGTGGAAGCACCGGATGCCGGGTGCATCCGCAAAACGGCGGTACAGCTCCCCTGCCTCGCGCTTTGTGTTGCAGACGATCAGCAGGCTGTCGCTCGTGCGGAGGATGTCCAGCGCCCGGGCGGACAGCTCGTCCGGATCGCATGACCCCGCATCCGTGATGACCGTCCTGCGGAAGATCGGTGCGTATCGGTCGCAAAGCGCCTCGCTGACCAGCCGCGTGCCGGGCTGCATCCGGTGCCGGACATGCACGCTGTCGAAGGCGGGCTGGGTCGCGGAACAAAGCACGACGGTCGCGCCGCAGCATTTCGTCAGGAAATTGACCGCGCCATTGAACAGCGAGAGCAGCCGGGGCGGCAGGGACTGCACCTCATCGATGATGAGGACACTGCCGCAAAGGCAATGGAAGCGTCGGACGGAGGACATTTTGCCGCTGAAGAGCGTCTCCAGCAGGCGGACGAGGGTCGTGACGATCAGCGGCGCATCCCAGTTCTCCTGGAGGAGCTCGGTCTCCTTCAGCTTTTCGGAGGACAAGCCCTCCCGGACGATGTTGGAATGGTGCTCCAGCACGGCGACGCTGTCCCCGACGGCCTCCCGGATGGATTCGGCGTTCTGGTCGATGATCGACAGCAGCGGCGCAATATAAAAAACGCGGCGCATGTGATGCTTCCGCGCGTGGAGGACGGCAAACCGCAGCGCGGCCAGCGTCTTTCCGCCGCCGGTGGGCAGGTCGAGCCGGTACAGGCCGGGGGCTTGCTGTGCTGCATCGGCGCAGCAGTCGGAGAAGACCCGGCGCGCCTGCTGAATGGGTGTGGCTGCAGGGAACGCATCGACATACGCGCGAAGGCGTTCGGCGCAGGCATCCCACGCGGGTGGAGCATCCACGGGCAGCGGCTGATCCTCCATGAAGCAGCGGGTATCCGTGCGATCGGCATCCACCACGGCGGACGTAATCAGCCGTGCCAGCAGACCGAGCGCGAAGAGCATCTCGTCACCGGACTTGATCCACGGGTACATTTTCTGCATGTAAAACGCGGTGATCTCCTGCTCGGCCTGGCGAAAAAGCGCGGAGAGTGCATCCGCCGAAGCGCATTCATCATGAAAGGCCTCGATGGCACGCCTGTCATATTCCGGCTGATGACTGAGCCGATGGCCGAAGCCGCTTTGATGACGCTCATCCCACAAATCGAACAAGCCGTGATGGCTGCCGATGCCCACGGCGATGAGCTCGGCCGCCAATGCGCCCAGGGGCGAAGGGGCATCCGCCGAATGGAAGCGCTCCAGCACATACCGAACGCCCGCAAAGCTATGGATCACGCTGCCCCGCGCGACCTTTTCCCCACGGCTGACCTTCTCCAGATAGGCGCTGAACTCCGCGGTGAACTTGCCCTGATCGTGCAGAAGCCCGGTGATCTCCCCCGTGGCGGACAATCCCACGGCGGACAGATGCTCCTTCGCCAGCGCGGCGACGGAACGGACATGCTCTGTGCACGTTTGAACACGTTGGGAGGGATGCGGAGCGGCAGCAATGTGCGCGGGATGCATGTGTGTCCCCCCCCCTTCTCACACTGGAAGAACGTAACAGAAGACAGAAAAACGATCCAATCGACAGATTGATAGTAACATTCTTTCGCCTATATGTCAAGTGCTTTTTACATAAACCGTAAAGTGTCCGTCTACTG